>NZ_CP119424.1:1200000-1513063 GCF_029223585.1 Photobacterium sp. DA100
GGCTGATTGACAAGGCAAGACATATTTCTGAAGAAGCCGTTGCCATAGAGCATCATTTCTTGCAAAAGCATAAGCAACCACAAGGGACTTTAACCGTAGATACGGCATCATCATTCGCTTTACATGCGATAGTCCCTTTGCTATCAGATTTCACTCGCCTTTATCCCGATGTGAAAGTGGCTCTTGTTAGCAATGACTCAATTACTGACTTAATCGAAAGGAAGGTGGATGTCGCCATTAGAGTCGGACAACTTAGTGATTCGACTTTAAAAGCTCGCAAATTAGGGGTGGTTCAACGTGGTTTATACGCTAGCCCTAGCTACCTAAATCAGTTGGGTTATCCTGATTACGTCACGCAGCTATCTAAGCATCAATGCTTGGGCTTTGACAAATATAAGTATCTCAATACTTGGCCGCTTATAGATAACACAGGCAAAAGATTAAGTATTACTCCACAGATGAGCAGCAATAGTGGTGAGACGCTCAAGCAGATGGCTGTGAATGGCTTGGGGATTGCGTGTTTGTCTAATTTTACTGTTCAACAGGAGCTAGAGTCCGGTTCACTTAAGCCCGTTCTAAAGAGCCTCTGGGTGAGTGAGAATATACCGATTAATGCGGTGTTCTATTCAGAGCAATCATTAAGCCCCAGAGTGCGTGTTTTTATTGATTTTTTGGTTGGTAAAATAAAATTAATATAGAACTTTTACCGATCGCACATTCAGTCGCCGTTGCTACATTTATTGCTCATTGTATGAGAAATTGTCAATACTCGATTTTTCTCGTAAGCGACCGTTCTGCAGTCCTTCGCTCCATATCCCGCCCAGATCATCCATTCCAACTCAACCATCAATGTCAAAGAGATGGTATTTTGCTTGAAAATGCGCATAATCTTGCTTTACAACATTCTATGAAGAAATACTCATGACTAATTTTCAATATTACTTTCATCAACTACCTTGTTTTAACTGTAAAAAGACCACAGTAAGCACGGATCTTGGTTGGTTAACGCCCGCGATGAAAGATGATGTCCTGGCGCAAGTGACTACGATTATCGAGCAAGGCAATGTTGAGCCAGATCTTTCGGTTAACGTGACTTGTACCAAAGAGGAAGCACGTGATTACCTATTGCTGAATTTCTTCGGTTACCCAGAAGAAGAGCTTGCAAGTCAAGTTGAACCGGAAGATGAGCAAGAAGTTGCTGACGAAATCGCAGAGTTATTTGCAGAAGGTAACGAGACTGCAGTGTTTGAACACGAAATCGCACTGCAAAGCTGCACTGATTGCGACGTTGATTAAGCGTCAAAACACGCTTAATCATTAAGCTTAAAGAGAGCATTTCACAAAAGATGGTGTTCTCTTTAAGGCTTTTTCTAAACGAATACGCACTAGCAAAACCCTGTTGTTGATACACAACAAAGGTGCTATTTTTTTCGCTATCCCAAAACCATATCAAGCGTCAGCGATTTATGATGAAGCCAAGCATTTCAATCAACCTTCCCTCCTTGGCACATAAAATCACAACCACCGGTATTTCAGAAATAAATTCAGTGATCTCGCCGTATAGTTGCATTATTAAACGGATTCGCCGCAGCCGACATTACGCTCTTATCGGCACATATACAGATTTGGTATCGATAAAAGCTGAATTTGGTCAGCTGGTTGGCTCTAAGAACTGTTTGAAGTGGCAGCGAGTCTACCAAAGTTACCTTGCTGGATTGGATCAGCTTGGCGAAGACAGTGAATTTGCTACGTATGAAATAAAGAACGTCAGTGCCTCTCTGGGCAAAACAGATCGAAGCTTCTTGCTTGAGAAACTGGCCGAAATAGGTATTGAAATAAAACGCAAGGCAAACCAACGGCACCTAGAACTCTCTGGTTCACTAGCGAAATTAAACGCCCTACAGTCGATACTACAAGAAACGTCTAGCGACCCTTTAGCCGCTATCGGAAAATCAATTCATAAGCGTCTTTCGAAGCATCAGAATATCGAGGGCATAGGTTTCGACTACGGTAAGACAGAGAAGCCGCGCACTCTGCTCTCCTATGTTGTCGATAACCCAGCGATTACGGTTGCCGAGCTGTGTTTTCTGACTAACTGCTCGACAGCGGACGCCAGAAAAGCGTTAGATGACTACTTCGAACTTTAGTTTTCGAATGATAAATTTATCCTGAAACATTCATCTCACCAAAAGACTGAAAAATCAAATAGATCCCAATGGCCATCAGCAAACCAAACACTATCCTTCGCATCGTTTCGGCGCTAAAAGGTGGGGGAAATCGTCGTCCCAAGTAAGTCGTTAACGTCACTATTGGCAATGACGCGGCAGTAAGAAGCCAAATGTCAGTATTCAACTGGCCTTGAACCCCAACAAACATACTTCTCGATGCCGATGTACAGGCAAACACCACCAGCAGCATATTGCGAATCGTGATTATATCAAAAGGCTGACGATAGAACTGATAGACCAATGGCGGCCCTGCCATACCAAACAGTCCTCCGGTTAAACCAGAGCTAAAACCACTGACAAAAAAGCTGGTATCACCCGAGCGCTCAGTTCGAACCGCAGGCCGTAACATAACATTAAGCCCGCTATAAACAATCATCACACCAACAAGACATTGCAAAATACTGGCTGCTGAGTGGCTTAAATACTCTAATAATACGACGCCAGCAACAACACCGGGCAGCACGCCAATCACGACCAGCCTCACTGATTTCCATTCGACTAATTTCATCGAACCCGGCAAAGCAAAGGCACAATTAGCCAGTGTCACCAAGCTGACTACTGCAGCCATAATGGCCACCGAAGTCAACTCAAACGCTGTTGCCGCCCCAATCACGATAATCCCAAGCCCGAAACCAGTGACGGTCTGGAAATATGTACCAACCATGATAATAGCCAGCAGCAGAGCCATCCTATCCAGTGTAAGGACATCTAATGTAATGCTCTCCAGTACCATGCTATTTCGGCCCCTGTTGTGCCTGAACCACAGTAACCGCTATCACATGGTAAATATCATTCACGCTACAACCACGAGAGAGGTCATTGGCTGGTTTCGCCAACCCTTGAAGTAACGGCCCAATAGCGACAGCACCGCCCACCCGCTCCGCTAACTTATAACCAATATTGCCAGCCTCTAAATTAGGGAATACCAAGACATTCGACTGCCCTTTCACCTTTGAATCTGGCAGCTTACGCTGAGCAATTTCTGCGACAATTGCAGCGTCCAGCTGGACATCATTATCAATTGCCACATCTGGGGCTTGTTGTTTAACTCGTTGCGATGCAGCGACAACTTTATCAACCGCACTATGCTTGGCGCTACCGTTGGTGGAAAAGGACAGCATGGCGACTCTAGGCTCTTCCATCAGCAAGCTACGCGCACTGGCTGCAGCGGAAAGCGCAATGTCCGCGAGTTGAAGCTCATCCGGATCCACCACCAAACCACAATCAGAAAAGATCATACCGCCCTTTAAATCATGAAAAGGCTGGCACAGCATCATGAGAAAAAAACTCGAAACTAATTTAGAACCCTGGGCCATCCCTATCAGTTGTATTGCGTTACGCACCACATCGCCTGTGGTATGAACGGCACCGGCAACGGAGCCATCAGCCAAACCGTGCTTGACCATCAGGTTTGCAAAACAAAGCGGCTTAAGCACTTCTTGCTTGGCCTGCTGCTGTGTCATGCCTTTTGGGGCCCTCATTTCGTATAGCGAAATAGCAAATGAGTGGGTTAACTCTGACGCTTCAGGGTCGATGATTTCCATACCACCGACATCTATTCCTTTAGCTCTGGCAACAGTCTGAATCTTATCCTGGTTGCCGACCAAGATAATGTCAGCAATACCCTGCTGGTAGGTCATTTGGGCAGCGGCCAACACACGGTCATCTTCTGCTTCGCACAATACGATACGTTTAGGCTGTTTTTGGGCCTGTTCAATTATTCGGAGGATTGCTTTCATGAGTCTGCCTTCACTGGCCTCAAAAACAACAAATAATGAGACAAATCATTCCAAAAGTTGATATTAGATTAAATGTTAACCATCATATCTGATATCGTCAACGTAAATTCAAATAATTGGAAAAATTCATAGTATTATGTAGAAAGGTATTAAATGGATATAACAATGACTGCTATCGTGAAAGAGCCTATGGAACAAACACGTATAGAGGGCGACACGCCAACCCTACGCCTTTTCGCTCTATTGGAAGTGATCGCTGGAAAGGACGAATTTTTCTCATTACAAAGCCTGGTTGAAGAAACCGGCTTACCCAAGCCCACTCTCCATCGTATGCTGCAACAGTTGGAAACTGCCGGGATTATCCAAAGAGATGGCGATGATCGCCACTACAGCTCCGGAGTTAGGCTGCGCAACCTTGCTGAAAAGCTCTTGCTAAACAGCACTACTCACAGTGCTCGTCATGCGGTACTGACGCAATTAAAAGAAGAAGTTGGCGAGAGCTGTAACCTTACCGCGCTATCTGGTGGAGAAATTATCTATGTTGACCGGGTAGAGACTGAAGCCCCGCTGCGGTTTTACCTGCACCCGGGCTCGAGGGTTCCTGTGCACTGCTCAGCGACAGGCAAGCTGTTTCTGGCCAACATGAGCCCATCCCAGCGCCGACGCCTGCTCAATAATGTTCCGCTCACCCAGTATACCGAGAAGACCATCATCGACTTTGACAAGCTGGATGATGAGTTGGATATGGTAAAGGCTAATGGTTACGCCATCGACAATGAAGAATTCCTTCCTGGGCTGTTTTGTGTGGCAGTATTGGTTCCATCGAAGCGAGGCCGCTCAAACCTAGGTATCGCTATCCAAGCGCCGATTATGCGCCTGAAACCTGAGCAGGCCCTGCACTTCCTACCAGCACTGCAACGCGCTGCAGTTGCACTGGCGGAAATTGAAGCTGAGAGCTGGGCCGAGACAAAATAATCTCAGATTAAAACCAGAACATAAAAAAACAGGCTTGCACAATACAAGCCTGTTTCGTTTCTTCTCTAGCAATAAATATGTTTAGGCCGCTTTTTTGGTGACATAACCGACCACATGGCCGAGTCCACGATAAGTAAACAAGGCCAATAGGATCATCAAGCAACCAGCCAACTTGTTAGCAGGCATTTCTTCCGCATACCAAATCACGCTTAAGATCACTGTCCAAACCGGCTCCAGGATCATAATGATCGCCGCATTGGCGGCAGTGCTGTGCTTTTGGCCCATCGTCTGCATGACATAGCGCAAACTGGTCGCAACCAGCATACTTAACGTGAACCAGCCCCATGTCGTCATACTGACTGACTCTGGCCAGGTTTCAAAAAGTAATGAAGCAATCAACCCCATACAACCAATGCTGAACAGCTGTAGACATGTCAGCAGCAAGGTTGGGATTTGACGGGCGTACTGGCTGTTAAAGTTAAAATGAACTGCCAGCATCACGGCTGAGGCCATAAACCACAACTGGCTCGATGACATCTGCCAGCCGTTGCCACCACCAAGCGAGAGCATCAGCAAACCGGCAAAAGCAATGGGTAACGCCAACCAGAACGTTCTAGGTGGTTTTGCCTTAAACAATGGCCACGCAATAAGCGGCACAAACAGCATAGACAGGCTCATAATAAATGCGCCTTCACCCAGGGTATCACTCACCGAAATGGCATGAATCCAAAGTAAGATGGCAGTGCCTAGGATACACCCTACCCCTAGCGCTTTGGGAATAACGGATTTGTCTACCTTTTTAATATCAGAAAAGCAAAATATAAGTAGACATAAAGAGGCCAGCACAAAACGTAAGCCTATAAAACCAAAAGCCGGCAGCCCCTGGATAGCTTCTTTAGAAAATATCCAACCGGCTGCCGCCAAGATTGTTGTTGCGACAAGTATTAAATCTGCACGACGCTCAAGGTTCATTCTTAAGCGCCCTCAATATCGGTAACAAGCAGAAAATAACAACAAATATAATTCAACGTATCATTCCAAATATTAGCCGCAACTCCTTGCCAGCCTTATCGTACTAATGCTTTCATCCCATTGAGCATTTTTTCTGCCACTTCGTAATGGTCGTGTTCCCACAATTGATCATTAAGGAACTCGCCAGAGAAGAAACCGTCATATCCTGTCTGTAGAAGTGCATCAAGCCATTCTTGCATCGGGATATCACCTTCACCGATGTAGAAACCGCGCAACTCTCTTTCATCAACCCATGGCTGACCTTCTGCTGGACGTTTACCATCAGATAGATGCACATTGTAAATCAGTGATTTATCAACCTGAGAAATCTGCTCCAGAGTGGCACCACGACATGCCCAGAGGTGCCATGTGTCTAAGACGAAACCAAAATTATCACGCCCGACCGCATCGAGCAATCTATAGTAGTCTTCCAGCGTTGCAATGGGTGTCCATGCTGCGCCTTCATACTGGAATCGGATGCCATATTCGCGACCAATATCGGCGATTGAGCGAATGTTTTTTGCGGTGAGTCGGATATTATCCTCTGTACTAAAGGCATTCAGGCTTTCAAACGCATTTAGCTGTATAGTTGGGGCGCCAATATCTCTGGCAAAGCGACATAGGGTTTCTGCCTCTTTGAATACGCGTTGTTGCTCTTCTTTGGTCGCCGCTTCCACACCGCCAATAATATCAATCGCAGAAGGCGTAATATTGGCCGCATCAAGTCGTGCTTTAAATTCTTCACTGGTAAAACCGGCATTAATATAACGCCACAATTTTTCAGTATGTATTTCTAACCCCTGATAACCCGTTTCCTTTGCCAAACGAATATCAGAAAGAATATTACTATGAAGCGAACACATTCCATGAAGAGCAAAACGCATTTTAAATCCTTATCGGTAACAAATACCGTGCGACGAAGTTCCTAGGATCCACAACCGTGATTCCTACCCAAATAAGAAGAATCGGAAACTAAATACTCTATATTCAAGTAACTTCACGAAGCACCTTCATAAAGTCACTTGAATATAGGTAGCCAAGCCAAGGCTCAGCTAACCATATATGTTCTGCCAGATTAAATCGCTTATTTCACTTCCCGGCACATCAGACTGACTGCCAGTGTTTGTGCTAAATACAAAGAACTACTGAGAGAGCGGAAGCCCATAATTTCGCCTTCCTGCACTTCAAAACAAACTTCCATCTTGCTGCCTTGGGATGTCATCTGGTTATCCGTAATCGCAACAATAGGCACATTCTTTTCGAATGCAGTATCAATCAAACTGCTGGTTTCTGGTGCATAGGGGCTGAACGTCACCGTGACCAGCACATCTTTTTCATTCATCCGGCGAGTCATCGGAGCCAGCATACCGCCATGATCATCAAGCAACACCACGTTGTTGTCTGATTTCATCAAGGCATACCAGAGATAGAAAGCCACAGGGTAAGCGCGGCGCATGCCCTGGATATAAATGGTCTCGGCTTCATCGAGCAGGCTCACCGCCCTTTCGAGCTTCTGCGGTGAAACAGACATTTGTAGCTGTTCCATCGCTTCAATATTGGCTTGCCCAAAATCTTGGAAGATTGCCATTGGTGAGTCTTGGCTCACTTCTTCAGCTTCGCGCGCTTTTCTTACCCGCTCGATATAATCCCTTGGGCGATTCAGGTATTGATCACGAAATAACGCCTGCATTGAGCTAAACCCTGAGTAGCCCATTGCATTTGAAAACCGGCTCAGTGTAGATAAAGGAACATTAGCCTGTTCAGCGATCGTTGCCATTGTTTCGACCGCGACCAACATAGGTTGGGCCATCACAAAATCGGCAACCTGTTGTAGGCGCCCACTTAGGCTGTCGTAGCGCTTAACAATAAGCTCACGCAGCGTATCTAAGTCAGCGGGTACTTGTTCTTCAACATCCATAATTGGCCGCACTCCTGCCCGAAAGCACTATTACAAAATAAGAATACCTCAAGTGACTGGCACTTGAGGCTATAGTTTATGATAATAATTTGAAGTTGCGAATCGCTTCTTCTTTCACAAAAGGCATCGCTTTTTTCATAAAGTAAATTCGATCAAACTTTTGTGGTTCTTCATTCATGAAATCACGCAGGTTATGCCCCAATGCCTGGCGCAAACAGGTGCCGATGTTGAACTTCGATACGCGGGTACGCTTTAGCACTTCCATATCTTCGTCACGAATTCCACTTGTCCCATGAATGACTAGAGGAATATCTACCATATTCGCAATACGATCTAAACGACCAAAATCAATTGTACACGTAGGTTCGGTCAATCGGTGTACGTTTCCAACGGATATGGCGACACAATCGGCACCGCTCTCTTTGGCAAAACGCGCGGCATCTTCCGGCTCGGTGAAAATTGATTTGATATGATCGCGTCCTTCGTCATAAGGAACAGAGCCAATCTCGCCTTCGACCGAAGCCCCCAGTGCGTGGGCGACATCCGCTACAGCGCGGGTACGGGCAATATTCTCATCGAGTGGCAGCTGTGAGCCGTCGAACATTACCGAGCTGAAACCCGCCTTCAGCGCACGATAGACAGTATCTTCCTCATAGGTGTGATCAAGGTGCAGACACACCGGTACTGAGCTTTTGTGCGCCAAGGGCAGTAGCATCGCCGCTGCCGTCTCAACCCCATAGAAGTCAGCGACATCTTTGTTACAAGCAAGGATCACCGGCTTGTTTACCGCTTCGGCAGCTTCGACTACCGCACAGGCATCTTCATAACCAAACACATTAAAACAAGGCACGGCATAGTCAGATGCGGCAGCCTGAGGCAAGAGTTCTTTCAAGTTTACGAGCATATTGCCCCTCCTTATTTGAACTTGGCGATCATGTCCTTGATGCCAGGGATCGTTTCGACTTGATACTCATGATGCGGGTCGAAGTGCTGGATCAGCGACTTTTCGGTTTTGCCCACGATGATGGTGAAGTAGTACATCTCGTAGCCCGGCGCCGCCACGCTTGGATGGTACCCTTTGTCGATGGCAATCACCGAGCCGGTACGGACGTGGTAAACCGGGCCGAAGTCATCCTCGTGCTCGTAAAGGAACTGAGCACCGAAGCCAAAGTCTGGATTAAAGCGGAACTGGTACACTTCTTCGTACAGTGTCTCTTTGCTGCCATCAGGCTTAACACGGTCTTCATCGTGCTTGTGAGGAGGGAAGCCAGACCAACCACCCGCACCAACGGTAAACAGCTCACTGACCAGCAGGCGCCCGCGGTTGTCGGCATTCGACTGGCCCAGTACGTGTTTGATCTTACGGTGGGTTTTAGTGTCATCCGAGCCGTACTGAACAATATCGACATTCTCTTCACGCACGCAGAATGGCTCTAGTGAGTGTTCGAACTTACCGCCAGCAATCATGACGTCTGCGGCATCGCTGACGCAATCAATGGTTGCACTGAAGCCAAGCGGCACATAGACCGCTTCGGGATTACCCTCCCACACCGACTTACGCTTACCGATATTGTCGAAAACTTCAGTCTTCTCGCCATTGGTTACGGTGATTGAACAGGTGCCGCCAGCAAGAACGATGACGGACTCATAGCCTTCAACAACGTGCTGGTGCTGCTCACTTTGGGCCAAACGAACTTGGTTGAAATAGCACAGTGGTGTCACTTCATCGTTAACATCGATGATAGGTTGGTTCTTGTTATCAAATGGTGGGATATGCTTGCCCATGGTACTTTCTCCTCACTGCCCTGCTTTTCCAACTGTCATTTGCCAGCACAGTGTGTATCTGTCTAATTGGTATGAATAAAAAGGCCGGGCCTCGATGGTTTGTACCCTTTCTAGACGTGTCCAGTAAAAATACCGGCCCGGCAGACCTAATTGCCTTTAATCACTTCGTCCGGAGGTGACTGTTAAAGGCTTTGTTCTCTGGTCTCAATAAAATCGAATAATTGTTCTTTGGTTGGCATCGCTTCAGTACAACTGGTGCCGCTGACGTTAATCGCGGCTGCTGCCGAACCGTGCTTAACACCGTCTTCCAGCTCGCCACCGTTAACCAAGGTCCAAATCAGGCCGCCTGCGAATGAGTCACCCGAGCCGAACGGCTTCTGTACCTCAACGCGGAAGATCCCCTGCTGGAACTTGTGGCCGTCGCGGCAGTACACTTTCGAGCCAAACTCACCCGCTTTAATCACTACCACTTGGGTATTGGCGCGCAGGAAGCGCTCTGCCGTTGCATCGTCGTCCTTGTTGCCCGGCGCCAGCACGGTTTCCATCATGTCGAATTCTTCGCGGTTGCCAATCACGATATCGGAAAGGCCCGCGGCAATGCCGTAGTAAATAGATGCATCAACATCGGTACGCCATGAATACGGACGGTAGTCGACATCAAGGACAACAAGCGTATTGCTGCGGCGCGCATGCTCCATCGCGATAAGTGTGGCTTCGCGGCTTGGGCTTTCAGACAGCGCCGTACCGGTTACCACCAACACTTTCGAGCTGGCAATGTATGCTGGGTCTACCTGTTCGGGCTTGATAGTCAGGTCAGAGGCCTTATTGCGGTAAATCAGTACCGTACAGTCACTTGGCTTCATCTCGGTGAATGCGACGGAAGTGCGCGAGCCCGAGCTGTCGGTCATCATGCCGTCAAGGTTGATGCCCTGGCCTGACATGTACTGCTTCACGTAGCCGCCGAATGCATCATCAGCGACACAACCGATAAACCCTACTTTGCCGCCTAGCTTGTTGATAGCCACTGCGATATTCGCCGCAGAGCCACCCACAAACTTGTTAAAGCCTGAAATGTCTGCCATGTCCGTGTTTGATTCACGGGCGTAGAGATCGACGCCCGCACGTCCCAACACGATGGCATCCAGCTTACGATCTTGCTGAAGTGCAATCTTTGTCATGGTCGTTCCTATTACTTGTATTCAACCCACGCGGCGTTCTGGTCTGCCGACTCGACGCACTTCTCACACAGGCGTACACCCTCGATACCCGCATCGATACCTGGGAACCAGATACCAGCAAGTGTTTCTTGGTCATCGCGGTCTGCCGCATCGAATGCCAGAGCAAAGCGGTGGTATAGGTTTGCCCAAGACTCGAAGTAACCTTCAGCGTGGCCACCGCCAACGCGATTAGCTGCAACGCCTTCTACGTCTTGGTACAGGTAGCCCATACCGCGGTCTAGGATGCGAGGTGGCTCGCCCTGAATTTCGTAGCGTAGTTGGTTTGGCTGCTCGTCCCACCACTCGATAGAGGCTTTAGAGCCAACAATACGGATCTTCTGCTGGTGCATAGAACCGGCGTTGACTGCTGAAGCCCAAAGCGTACCGACTGCACCACCCTTGAACTCCATCATCACATGGGCGTTATCTTCCAGCGGTGTGCGCGACTTGATAAAGCTCTGGCGCATGCAAGACAGGCGGTCGACTTCCAGGCCGGTCATCACTTCGCACAGGTAGAAAGCGTGAGTACCGATATCGCCTAGCACATACGTAGGGCCGGAAACCTCTGGGCTTACACGCCACTTCAGGCCCGGATCGTTTAGCTCGTACTCTTCATTGTGGAAGCCGTGGGCGAACTGCATGTTGATAACGCGGATTTCACCTAAGTCACCACGCTTGACCATTTCACGCGCCTGCTGAACCATAGGGAAGCCGCTGTAGCCGTACATCACGCCGATAACACGATTGTTCTTAGCAGCAATTTCCTTCAGCTCTTCGGCTTCTTCGGTCGTGAAGGTGATTGGCTTTTCACACACCACGTGCAGGTTGGCTTCCAGCGCAGCCTTACAGATTTCGTAGTGGGTCGAGTTTGGCGTTGCGATAGATACCGCCTGGATGCCGTCTTCACGCTGGGCTTCTTGCTCGAACATCTCTTTGTAGTTGGCATAGCAACGGTCGCCATCTAGGCCAAGGTTGATACCGAAGTCACGGCAGCGCTCAGGATCAAGATCAAAAGCACCGGCTACCAACTTGAACAAACCATCACGCTGTGCTGCGTTACGGTGAGAATAACCAATCTGGCTACCACGACCGCCGCCTACCATTGCCCAACGGATAGGTTGATCAAAATGACGTTCTTCATTAAACATGGCTTCACTCCTTGTCAGGTATCCCCCACTACTTTTTGAGAGAGACCCGCGTTTCAGATATTGGAAATAGTTGATCTTATTTACAGCTTGGGTATACAGAGTTTTTATTCTCAGAGGCTCTCAACAATAAGAGCCTCTTGGTTAATAAATTCTCACTCGAGAGTTACTGCTTAAACACCCCGTCTCTGGGTTGCTCGGCCTTCTTCCCACTCTGCCACTTTCTGAGCGGTGTGATCATTACGAGTGACTTCAGGCAGCCCGACTTCCCACCAGCAGTCACATTTAGACCATGCCGCCGGTGATACCGGATCGATATCCACCACAATCACGTAGGTACGGTCAGCTTCTTTGGCGCGGGCAAAAGCAGCATCGAACTCGTCAATAGAGGTCAGCTTCTCGGAAATCGCCCCTTGAGCTTCGGCGTGCTTAGCAAAATCAACTCGGGCCAGCTCGCCGTCTGGGCGGCGGCAGTCTGCCAGCAGGTTGTTGAACGACTCGTTACCGGTGTTGTTCTGCAGTTTGTTGATAACCGCGAAGCCGCCGTTGTCACACACCACCACAATCATCTTGTGGCCAGTCAGTACCGAAGAGTAGATGTCCGAGTTCTGGATCAGGTATGAGCCGTCACCCACTAGCACCACGACATCGTTGTCTGGGTTGGCGATTTTCGCGCCCCAGCCACCGGCAATCTCGTAGCCCATGCACGAGTAGCCGAAGTCGATATCGAATTTGCCGATCTGGTAGTTCTGCCAGTTCATTGACAGCTCTGCAGGCAGGCCGCCCGCTGCGGTCAGTACGGTATCGCCTTTCTCCATCGACGTGTTCAGCTTGCCAATAACTTCTGCGTAAGAAGACATGCCCGGTAGCAAGTCACCCTCTTGTGGGTGAGTACGGCGGTGAACCAGCTCTTTCCACTCATCCGCTTCGGCTTTGGCTTTGGCCGACCACTCATCACCTGAGCGCCAGTCGCCAAGTAGTGCGGACAGCTTGGTCATACAGGTCTTGGCATCGCCCAGTACTGGGTAAGACATGTGCTTGATGGCATCGAATTTCGCCACGTTGATGCTGATCAGTTTCATCTCTGGGTTCTTGAAGACAGTCCAAGAGCCGGTGGTGAAGTCTTGCAGGCGGGTACCGATCGCCAGTACCACGTCCGCTTCGTTAGCCATGTGGTTGGCAGAGTCTGAACCGGTGACACCGATTGGACCAGCGTTCAGCGGGTTGTCCTGCAGCATAGTGGCACGACCGGCAATGGTCTCGACCACAGGGATATTGTGCTTGCCGGCAAAGTCCGCCAGCTCGTCAGTCGCCAGTGAGTAGTGGACACCGCCACCCGAGATGATGAGCGGCTTCTTGGCTTGCATCAGAATTTCTTTCGCTTCTTCCAGCACGATCATTTCTGGCTCTGGACGACGGATACGGTGTACCTTCTTGGCAAAGAACACTTCAGGAAAATCGTACGCCACACCTTGGATGTCTTGCGGCAAGCCTAGGAATACCGGGCCACAAGTGGCGGGGTCTAGCATAGTATCGAGCGCTTGCGGCAATGTATGCATCAACTGAGATGGCGACAGAATGCGGTCCCAGTAGCGGGTTAGCGGCTTGAAAGCATCGTTTGAGGTTACAGACGGATCTTCAAAGTTCTCCGGCTGCTGCAAAACGGGATCTGGCAGACGGCTGACATAGGCGTCACCAGAAATAAGCAGAAGAGGTAGACGGTTGGTGTGCGCGATACCCGCTGCGGTCACCATGTTGGTGGCACCCGGTCCGATAGAACTGGTTGCTATACCAATGCGGCGACGCTGGTTAGCTTTCGCGTAAGCAATGGCAGCCGTTGCCATCGACTGTTCGTTCTGACCACGCCAAGTTGGAATTTTATCTTCGATATTCTTTAGCTGCTGGCCAAAGCACGTCACATTACCGTGACCGAAAATCGCAAAGGCGGCACCAAAAAGCTGTTCTTTCTTTCCATCAATTTCAATCAGTTGTGCTGCAAGGTACTTAGCAAGTGCTTCAGCAACGGTCAGGCGTACAGTATTCATTGTCTTCCTCGTTTTTCGAAATTCGAAAAATTGCTTCCTTTACCCACTGCAAATCTTTTTCATTACTCGTGCGGTGTAATTTGCCGTGAGATGTTAAGGGGGCCTAGCCTGCCCCCTTCCCTTTTTGCCTTAACTTACAGGCCGTATTTCTTCGCGTAGCCAGTGATATTCTCGTACGCTGTTTTTGCGTAAGTCAGTGGGTGTGCTTTCGCAGGGTCCTGCTCGGCTTCGACCAGCAGCCAGCCTTTGTAGTCACGCTCTTTTAGTGCAGCGAAAACGTCGTCGTAATCAACGTCGCCAGTACCAGGAACGGTGAATACACCATCAAGAACTGCATTGAGGAATGATTTGTCTGCAGCACGGGCAGCCTTCATTACGTCTAGGCGTAGATCTTTAAAGTGCATGTGGCCGATACGGTGACCCCAACGTTTGATCATAGTGACAGGATTGCCGCCACCGTAGGTGATGTGGCCAGTGTCCAGTGTCAGGTGAACCGCGTCGCCAGTCAGCTCCATCATTAGATTGATGTCATCTTCTGTTTCACAGATAGTGCCCACGTGATGGTGGAAAGACAGCTTGATGTCGTGCTCATTCAGTAGGTACTCAGCCACTGTAGTTAGCTTTTCGCAGTATGTTTTCCACTCATCCATCGTCAAGATGACGCGCTGAGAAAGAGGAGTATTGATGTCACCATGAACAGTATTGCTTACCTCGCCGAATACCATCGCTTTGCAGCCAGCGGCTTTCAGCAGCTTGATATGATCCTGCATGGCTGCAATTTCTTCTTCTGCTGTCAGCTTCATCAAGTTACCGCTGTACCAGCCCGACGCAAGAACCAGACCGTGTTTTTCTAGAAGAGGAATAAGCACTTCTGGCTCACGAGGGTATTTGGTACCTAGCTCAGTACCGGTAAAGCCAGCTTCAGCCATTTCACTCAAACATGTTTCCAATGGGATTTCGCCGCCAAGTTCTGGCATATCATCGTTGGTCCAGGTTAGTGGGCTGATTCCATATTGAACATTGCTCATGTTTGTACTCCAATTTTATGATTATTTAATTCCGGGTCGGTGATGATTGCGGTCAGTTCAGTGGAATATGTTCTTTGGGCATCTCTGAACCGTTTTTCAATCTGCACCATTTGCTTCACTGGAAATTACTATAACTGAAAAAACATTAACGAAAAATATTTTTCACTCATGTCGATCGATTTCATTTTTTCCATTTAAAGTGAAAAAAAACCAGTATCCATGCGGCTTAAGGGAAATTTTTGAGCAAGATCACAAATCAACATAACCCCTAAAATTCAATAACTTATACCAATCATCGCCTGCGAAAAATATTTTTCACAATATGACCCATGTATCATTTTTCGACAAAACCCCCTATTGGCTATAGCCGTGAATATTTTGTGAGCATATGATTTAGTCCGTCACCGAGTGGAAAATTATTATCAAAGCAATTCATAACTATTACAAATATTGGTGAATACAAGAATGCCGATGCAAATACCCTACAGTAATTAGCGCATTGGAAAGCTACCCAACTCAAACTTATTCGATGGTTGAGTAAGAGACGGGGATCTCATAAAGGAGTAGAACATGTCACCCACAACCGCGGCCGAGGCCCGAAAACATAATTTTGCTTACATTATTCGAATCTGTTGTATCGCAGCCCTAGGGGGAATTTTATTAGGTTACGATACAGCGGTTATCTCAGGTGCCATCGGGCCTATCCGAGAGCACTTCGGGTTAACCCCCGCACAAACCGGCTGGGCTGTATCCAGCGTGGTTCTCGGTAGTATCATCGGTGCCGTCAGTGCCGGTTGGTCCGCCTTGAAATACGGCCGTCGCAACACCCTCTTCATCGCTGCCATCCTCTTTATTATTTCTGCCATCGGCTCTGCGCTAGCCTCTACCTTCACTTTCTACGTACTGCTTCGCATCGTCGGCGGTGTGGCGGTAGGCCTGGCCTGTGTGGTTTCACCTATGTACATGTCCGAGGTGGCACCGAAAGATTTCCGTGGCCGCGCCGTGAGTATGTTCCAGCAGTCTGCTGTTGTAGGTCAGACCGGTGTTTTCTATGTTAACTACCTGATTGCAAAAGGAATGAGTGAAGCATGGCTGGTTGATATGGGCTGGCGCTGGATGCTGGGCTCCGAGGTGATCCCTGCTGCGCTGTTTGCCGGCCTGCTGTTCCTGATCCCTGAGTCGCCACGTTGGTTGGTACTTAAAGGCAAAATCGATCAAGCCAAGGAAACCCTGTCTCGTATCTCCAACCCGAAACATGCTGAGCAACTTATCGCTGAGATCCAAGCATCTTTGGTAGATTCAAGTGCCCCTGGTAAAAAACAGGTTAGCCTGCGCTCGCCACTGCTGTTCGCTATCCTGGTGATCGGTACCTTTGTCGCTGCCGCCCAGCAGCTAACCGGTATCAACGTCATCATGTACTACACGCCAGAAATCCTTCGCCCAATCACGGGAAGTACGGAGAACGCCCTGTTCCAGACTACCTTCGTCGGTGTTGTCTTCATCCTGGGTAACGCCTTGGGGATGTACCTGATTGACAAAGTCGGCCGCCTGCCACTGATGAAGTACGGTACGTTTGGCTGTGCGGTAGGTATGACGGTAGTTGGTTTTGTCCTTTACTCCGGCACTGAAGGCTACGCAGCCCTGTTTGCTCTGTGTCTGTACGTTGTATCTTACGCAACCTCTTGGGGCTGTGCGTGCTGGACCATGATCTCTGAAATCTTCCCGAACAGCATCCGCTCCCGTGCGATGGCTATCGCGGTAGGTGCCCAGTGGTTCACCGGCTTCCTGGTAACCCAGTCGTTCCCAATGCTGAACGAAAATGCCTTCCTGAAAGAACACTTCAACGGCGCCTTCAGCTTCTGGCTGTTCGCAGTGCTGTCGATAATCTGTATGTTTGTGGTCGTCAAGTATGTACCTGAGACCAAAGGCGTCAGCTTGGAGAAAATGGAAGAGGCAATGGCCAAGAAGCTTGGCAAGAAAGTACCGGTATCAGCTACTGAAGCACAAGCCAGCGCTTAACCACATTTTGTAATACCTAGCAGGCTTATCCACTGATAAGCCTGTTTTCCTATTAAAAGGCAACACTATGCTCGATAAAATGGCTTTCTTTGTCTACGTGATTCGCACCGGTTCAATTTCAGCCGCCGCACGGAAATTCAATATCTCTGTCTCTGCGGGTAGCCGATGGCTACAAGATCTCGAACAGAGCTTTGGCATTACCCTGTGCCGCCGCACCAACCGGCTGTTAACCCCCACACCAGCAGGCCAAAAGCTAGTCGATGAGTTTTCGCCTCTGGTGGATAACGCCGAGCAACTATGCCGCAGCCTGCAAGATTTCCAGGAACAGGACAAAGGCCATATCAATATCGTTTGCACCCCTGTGTACGCCAACAATTTCCTGATGGATAAAATTAGCAGCTACCTGATTTCCCATCCAAATGTCACCTTTAACCTCAATGTCACTCCTTGGGCGCTGGATCATGCCGCAGAGGCAGACCTTGTGATCAGTGCCAATGCTTGCTATCAAGGCTACCAGGAAAAAGACCTGCTTCTTGTGCGCAGGGAGCTGATGCAGAGTCCATTTGTCGCGGTCGCCTCTCCTCAATATCTGGAACGAAATCCGGCCCCCGAATTCCCAGCCGAACTTTCACAGCACCAGTGCTTGTTTGCCACTACCCTAACCGGTAGCAACGACTGGATTTTTGAGCGCAATGGCGAAACCCAAATGATCAAAGTGCCCAAATCGCTAGAAGTCAACGACAGTGATTTGCTTTTACAGAGCGCAATTAAAGGGGCAGGCATTGCCTATTTACCGGCATTTATTCTTGATAAGCCATTGTCTGAAAAACAACTTATCCCTATTTTGGAAGATTACGAAACCAGTATCTGGAGCCTCAATCTCTATTATCATCCACCGACAAAAGCATCTGCTGTTGCGAGCCATTTCAAAAGCTATCTACTAGAAAGCTCATAACGCTATCCGTGCTATTCCGCCTAAGCCTGATCAGCTTCGCGTTTTCTAACCTGCCGCACAGAAATCCCCATGCTGTCGGTAGTAGTCTGTTGGTTTATCTTATCCTTTTGGGGAACATTCCATGTATTTCAATCAATTACAACAACCTATCGGCACACCGATGCCAGACTGGCAAGGAGCTTCCATCCCTGAGCCTGTGACACTTTCCGGACACTTTACCCGCCTTGAACCGCTTAGCCCAAACCTGCACGGTAATGATCTCTTTGCGGCTTTTTCTGCCGACCATGAAAACCGCATGTGGACATATATGTTTATGGGTCCCTTTGATAACAAAGAGAGCTTCTTTGATTGGCTAACACCTCTGGAACACAGCCGTGATCCGCTGTTCTTTGCCATTATCGACCCAACGACAGGCCAGGCTGTGGGTATCGCTTCCTATATGAGGATTGTTCCCCAAATGGGGGTGATTGAAATTGGCAACTTCCTTTTCTCGTCCAAACTGCAAAAAACCCCAGCAGCAACCGAAGCCATTCACCTTATGCTCAAGCACGCTTTCGAGACATTGGGCTACCGCCGTTGCGAGTGGAAGTGCGATTCGCTCAATCACCCCTCGCGCCGTGCGGCAGAGCGCCTAGGGTTCATCTACGAAGGGCTGTTTAGACAAGCCATTGTTTACAATGGACGCAATCGTGATACTACCTGGTATGCCATTATCGACAGAGACTGGCCGACAGTCGAGCGTGCGCACCAAGCCTGGCTGTCAGCTGATAATTTCGACGAAAATGGACAACAAAAGGTGCGCTTGGCTGAACTGCTTGATATGGGCATTGCCTAGCGATGCGTTGCTTACTTTCTGGCGTTGCTTTAACCTAACACCGCATCGATATGATTAATCAAAGCTTCTTTAAGGACACACGTGAAGATTTACCAGATCACTGACACTCACCTAGCAGACATCGCCAATGAGTCGGATGACAATCTAATCAGGCTATTAGACGTTGTGAATCAAGACAAGGAAGATAACGTTTTGCTGCTTACCGGTGATCTGGCCAATGCCGCTGTACCTGCAGCTTATCTACGCATCCGATCATACCTTGAAGACAGAGACAACATTACCCATTGTTATGCGCTTGCAGGAAACCATGATGATCTTGACTGTATGAGAGCAAGTTTTAACGGCAGTAAGATCCAGATAGCCCAGTCGGCAACTGTCCAAGATATCCCTTTCCATTTTCTCGATACCAGCCATAAGCCACTGGGTAACTCCTTGGAATTAGGTGCCGGTAGAGTAAGCAACAAATCGATATCGGCATTGCAGAAAGCCATTAGAAAGTCCCCGAGACTGATCATCTCACATCATCCGATTATAAATGTCAGTGATCGATGGTTCCGTAAAATTGGTATCGAAAACCAAGCTAAGGTTGTCCGCTGCTTTACAAACAAATGCAATATCATTAGTGGTCATGCTCATCACTACTTTGATATTGAGGAAGGCAATATTCGTCAGCTCGTCGGTATCGCCTCTTCCTATGGTTTTGAGCACCAGTCTGATATGCCGCAAAGGAACAACAGCATCGGAATGACGGTTTACCACGCGAGCTGGTTGAATGGCGACATCGACGTTCGCTTGCTTGAAAAACACTTCCTTATCGGTCAGTAATCTCCGTCCTTTGGCTATCACTTTAGTCAATAAATACATTGAATTAGTGCCAACCTGCCGTCTTTCTCAAGTTGGCAATGTTGTCTTACCTGCACAACCTTTGTAATAGATTGTAAATAGCTGTAAGACACATTTAAAGCTGCCATCACGTCTCATTTTTTCCGTCTACATTGTAATGATAAGAAACCGTAACAGCAGTTTTCTTTGTCTGGATATGGAGATGGTTATGAAAAAGTACTGTCCTTACTGCAGAACCGAATTGCTTGATCACTGCAACATACTCGTTTGTCCAAGGAACGACATTGGCGAATGTACCTATGATGGCTATGAGGTCTATCGCCTATACGAAGAGACCCATAACCTCAAGGAAAGGCATAACAACTCAATCCATGACCAGGAGTTAACGACTGTAAACTAACAGCAAATGGGTAAAAATTGAGTCCATCAACATCACGGGAGCATGTAATACGATAACCTTCGACGCGGAAAATAGGTTTATGGATTAACCTTAAAAGCACTAAGTACAGCCAAAGGGATGAACAGCATTAGTGGCAAATAACACAAAAAAAAACAAACCAATACTAGATAGCGGTAAACATCATTACACTCTGCTTGGATTTGTGATGTTTCCCGCTCTTATATTTGCTGCATCTATCTTTTACTACCAACCCTCTCCAACCGGGCTGCGTTGGTCAGGAGCATGGGTCCCCAGCCTGGACATCAACCTAAGCCTGCAGCTTGACGCCCTCTCCTTTGTCTTTGTCGGCCTGATTAGTTGTATTGGTTTTTTTGTTCAGCTCTATGCGTTGGCTTACATGAAGGACAAAGCAGAACGCTTTTCTTTCCATCTCTACCTTACCCTGTTCATGCTTTCTATGCTCGGGCTGGTGCTAAGTGACAACATCATATTGCTGTTTGTATTTTGGGAACTCACGACAATCACTTCTTACCTGCTTATCGGCTTCAATCATGAAAATGAAAAATCCCGCAAGAATGCTCTGCAATCTCTAGTTGTCACTGGCGCAGGAGGATTAGCACTGTTGGCCGGATTGATACTGCTGGGACAGATTGCCGGTAGCTATGAAATAAGCACTATTATCGACCAGGCCGTTCATGCCAAAGACAGTGTTACGCAGCATCCCTATTTTACCCCGTCGTTAGTGCTGGTGCTGCTTGGTGCATTTACCAAGTCAGCCCAATTTCCTTTTCACTTCTGGTTACCTGGTGCCATGGCCGCCCCCACGCCGGTCAGTGCGTTTCTGCATTCGGCCACCATGGTCAAGGCCGGCATCTACCTGTTGGCAAGGCTTTCACCTGTGTATGCCGGCAGTGAACTCTGGTTTTACACCCTCATAGCCATTGGTGGCTTCACAGCGCTGTGGTCGGCTGTCATTGCGCTGATGCAAAAAGATCTCAAGCTAATGCTGGCTTTCAGTACCAACACAATACTTGGGATCCTGACCTTGTTACTCGGGATCGGTACAGAGACGGCCTTAGCTGCCGCAATATTGTTTATTCTCGCCCACGCGTTTTACAAGGCGGCGCTGTTCATGGTAGTCGGGAACATCGACAAGGCAACAGGTACCCGTGATATCAGGGTACTGTATGGCCTGAAGGCGGTATTAATCTTCAGTTTTGCCTCCGGCCTGATTGCCGCGCTGTCCAAGGCCGGGATACCACCATTGCTGGGTTTCCTGAGTAAAGAATATGCCTACAAGGCTGGGTTGGAAGTCCATGGCATCGTGATGTTTGCCCTAGTCATGATAAATGCTGTCATGGTCGCCTTAGCCATTGCGGTGATATCACAACCTTTCCTAAGGGAGAAAATCGAAGATAACCCCACGGTGAAATCCATCGAGGCAGAAATAGGCTATTGGATCCCGCCCATGGTCTTGGCTTGTTGCAGTGTTATTGTTCCGACCCTTGGTTTGGGATGGCTGAATGAATATGTACTCTCCACTGCGATTTTTGAAATCAACCAAGTAGAGCAATCTAGCCCGGTTAAATTATGGCATGGGATCAACCTGCCTCTCATCATGAGTGCTGTGACCTTAGCAATTGGTATTCTCATCTTTAAATACATGTCATCTGTTACTCAAGCATTAAATAAATTGCTCGGCCCTCTGCCAATAGCCAGTGAGGTTTTTGAAAAGTGCATGGCAGTGATGTTGTCTGTTGCAACCTGGCAGACAGAGCGGTTACAGCAACGTAAGCTTAGCGTGTATGCCTTACTTTTCTTCTCGGTACTTGCCGCAATTTTGTTGCTAAGCCCAATCTGGCCCACTGGCGACTTCCTTGAGCGCATCCTTTCTCTCAAGCTGTACGAAATTGCCATTGCATTACTGTTGATTGCCGCCGCCCTGCTGTGTGTTTTCTCAACCTCGCGTCTGCTGTCAATTGCCGGGCTCGGTGCAATTGGCTTTTTGATGACCTTAGTCTTTATGATTTACAGTGCCCCTGACGTGGCCAAAACCCTGCTGCTGGTTGAGACCTTGATGGTGGTATTTGTTGCCTTGTTGATTCGACATCTCCCCCATTTCAGCACGGTAGCAAAGCACTCGGTAAGTCGGCGGGCTTTCCATGCAGCTATTGCTGCCGTCATCGGCCTTTCCGTTACCGCGTTGCTCATCACTATAACCAAGGTGCCATTAGATTCTCCACTCGCAGACTTCTTCGCTCAAAACAGCGTGCCGGGCGGGCACGGCCGTAATATCGTCAATGTCATTCTGGTCGACTTTAGAGCTTTTGATACCATGGGCGAAGCCGTTGTTGTGGTCATTGCAGCAATAGCCGCTATTAGTTTATTCCAAAGCCATTCCCAGCAGCAGAACCGAATTCAATCCCTGATTTTCGGTACTACTGCCCACATCGTTGCTGTATTAATGATGGTCTTTTCTCTGTATCTCTTACTTCGCGGCCATAACTCACCGGGTGGCGGATTCATCGGTGCACTGATTGCCGTTATCGGTTTAACCCTGCTTATTTTTGCCGAATCGCCACAATACGTCAGGGAGCGACTGGGCTACAGGCCGATGAATATTGCGATGGTTGGTGTTTTCTTGAGCTTATTGGCTGGCGGAATAGGCTTTGTTATGGGCCAGCCTTTCTTAACCGGAATTTGGTGGAAGGAGATTTTACCCTTAGGCACACCGCTCATTTTCGATGTCGGCATTTATCTCGCTGTTATTGGTGGTGTACTCGAGGTCTTGTTACGCGTGAATGAGGAGCTCGATTGATGGAAATACTTTGGAGCTTGGTCGTTGGGGTGTTTGTGACGGCGGGGGTTTACCTGATGCTTGAACGCCACATTATCCGTATCCTACTTGGCCTGATCTTAATCAGCAATGCAGTAAATTTGGCCATTTTCACCGCTGGCCGCCTAACGCCCGGCAATCCGCCCTTGATCGATCTTGGCTCGGTATTGCCACCAGACGGAGCTGCGGATCCCTTGCCACAGGCACTGATTCTGACAGCCATAGTGATTGGTTTTGGGTTATTAGTTTTCGCATTGATGTTGCTGTATCGGGCATACATCGAAACAGGATCTGCTGATGTCGATGCCATGCAACGTTCAGAGGAGGAACAATGACCTCAGCTTGGCTCACACTACCTGTTGTTATATCTCTACTGACCGCAACCGGTGCCTTTTTTGTCCGCCACAACCACAAGGCCATCAACTGGGTTAGCGGCTCAAGCGTTATCCTGTCGGTATTTTGTAGTGTGCAATTATTGGCCGACATCACCACAAATGGTCCTTATGCTGTCGCTTTCGGTAACTGGATGGCACCATTCGGTATTGTATTTGTTGCTGATTTCCTTGCCGTCGCGATGACTGTCATTACAGCTATCATCGGCGCAGTCACTGTTTTTTACGCGATGGCCGATCTCAACCACAAGCCTTCTTACGGCCTCTATCATGTGCTGTTTCATGTTTTGCTGGCAGGGGTTTATGGTGCATTTTTGACAGGTGATATTTTCAATCTGTATGTATGGTTCGAGGTCATGCTCATTGCCTCGTTTGGCCTGATGATTGTCGATGCCGAACGCAGGCAAATCGACGGTGCCGTTAAATACGTCTTGCTCAACCTAATTTCAACACTGATCTTCCTATTAGCGATTGGCTTGACCTATGGGGCAACCGGAACCCTAAACCTTGCTGATTTGCACCTGAAACTCCCGGGAGTGGATACACAAACGGCCACTTTGCTGTCAGCGCTATTTTTATTTACCTTCGCAATCAAATCAGCCCTATTCCCGCTGTTTGCTTGGCTTCCTGCGTCATACCACACACTGCCCAGCGCCGTCGTCGCCTTATTTGCAGCCCTACTCACCAAGGTGGGGGTTTATGCCCTAATCAGGGTTTTTACTTTACTGTTTCCACTTACAGAGACCAATTGGCAACCACTATTACTCTGGATCAGTGGCCTGACTATGCTCACCGGGGTCTTAGGTGCAGCCAGCCAATTTGATATCAAGAAGATCCTGTCATTTCATATTATCAGCCAGATTGGCTATATGATTATGGGCTTAGCTTTGTATACCCCGGTCGCTATTGCTGGTGCGATTTTCTATATCATCCATCACATCATTGTTAAGGCGAACCTATTCTTAATTGGCGGTTTTATCGAGAGGAAATATGGTACCAGCCAGCTGTACCACTTAGGCGGCGTCTACAAAGCGATGCCCTGGCTAGCTTTTCTATTTCTGATCCCCGCATTCTCGCTGGCCGGTTTCCCGCCACTTTCAGGCTTTTGGGGCAAGTTCCTTGTTATCAAAGCCAGCATTGTCAATGACTACAATATCTTGGCTGCGACAGCTCTAGTGGTTGGCCTACTGACTATATTCTCGATGACCAAAATATGGAGCGAAGCCTTCTGGAAAGCACCGGTAGCCAATCAAACAGCCCAAGAGCTCACCCTACCAACCACGCTGCTTTACTGCTTGCCCATTGCGACGCTCACAGTAATGACGATAACTATCGGGCTTGTCGCTCAGCCTTTCTTCGAGTTTGCCAATGAAGCAGCAGAGCAGATATTGAACCCAATACAGTACATTCACGCTGTACTTGGGGAGCCGTAAAGGGAGTAAAGGTATGAGTTATTTTATTCTAAATCTATTTCTTGCCATGGCATGGACACTGATCAACGGCCAATACAGCAGCTTGGATTTTATTGTCGGCTTTGTCGTCGGGTATTTTACCCTGAGCCTCTGCCAACCGTTCGGGTTGAAAACCGGTTACTTCAAGAAATTTACCGCTTTCGTAAAACTCATTATCTACTTCTGTTACGAAATGATCGTATCTGTCGCCAAAGTCGTTTGGGATGTCATCACGCCAACCCACCTAAGCCAACCGGATATCGTCTACGTTCCGCTTGATGCAGAAACGGATCTTGAAATCACACTCTTGGCCAACATGGTGTCATTAACGCCTGGCAGCTTGAGCCTCGATGTCACGCCCGACAAGAAGTATCTCATCTTGCATGTCATGTTTGCCCCTGATCATGAAAGCGTCAAGCAAGACATCAAACAAGGTATGGAAGCTCGAATTTTGGAGGTAACACGTGGCTGATCTACTTCAGGTGAGCATTCAACTCTCCTACATCGGCTTGATTATCAGCTTGGTATTGGCCTTTATACGCCTAATACTCGGGCCGACCTTGGCTGATCGGGTGGTTGCATTGGATCTGATATCTTTCGTCACTATCGGCTTTATCGCCGTCTATACCCTAGACAGCGGCCAGAAATCTTTGCTCGATGTTGCCATTACCCTCGGACTGGTCGCTTTTCTTGGCACCATTGCTTTTGCAAGGCTGATCACCAAACAGAAGATTGATAAGGGCTAAACATGGACATTTTAATCAGCGTACTGCTGCTTTTCGGCACCTTTTTCACCCTAGTCGCCAGCCTGGGGATTGTCAGAATGCCGGATCTCTATACCCGCATGCATGCAGCGACAAAAGCCGGTACCGTAGGGATTTGTTTTCTTTTGCTGGCCGTTTCATTGTCAATGCCGGAAGTCACAGTAATCTCCAGGGTAATCGGTACGATTTTATTTCTCTTCATCACCGCCCCTGTTGCAGCCCACCTTTTGGGTAAAGCAATGCAACAAAATGGCTATAAGATTTGGCGCAATAAAAAGTGATTAGTTTCGCCCTCAGCAATAACACTAAGCAACATATTATTAACTATCGCCAGTGACTCACAAGCCGTCACTTATTGGTGATTAAAACTTCAACAACTGCGGCTCTATACCAGGTTTGGCATAACTCAACCGGCCAAGTCGCTGGGTTACGTGGTAACTATCGAGACCGGAGATAGCCACACTGCCCAACGCTTCAATATCAAGGTACCCCGTTTCCGTCACCGCACTTTCATCAAGTTCTAAGTGTGTGACTTCACCAATCACCATCTCCACACCGTTTATTTCCAATGTCTGGCAAGAACGCAAAGCCAACGCGTACTTCAAGCGACTCTCTGCAACAAAAGGCGCTTTGATACCATCCAGCCATTGAGGCGTTAGCCCTACTTCAGAAAATTCAGAAACAGTTTCCGGGTAGCGGGCTGAGGTTTGGTGTGCCTTTTGCCATATCTCATGGTTAACATGGTTTATCGTGTATTCACCATCACTCAAGATGTTCTCGAGCGTATCCCGCCTTACTGTATGTGGACGCATGATCATCCCGATCAAAGGCGGATTGGCACCAAGGTGAAATACCGAGCTTACAATCGCCAAATTGGTATTACCTGCGTCATCTTGTGTACCGACTAAATTCGCACTTTTGAAACCTGAAAGACTGTTTATCAAATTAGCCCGGTACCGGTCATCCATATCCTTAAAATCGGCTTTGCGAAACATCATTACGACCACCTTGTTAAATGAGGGACTCATAAGAGACAACCCAATTTATACTCATCAGCAAAGCAGATTGATCACTTGTTTAAGCTTCGTTAAATCTGTTTCTCGCCTTCCATTAAGGCGACAAAAGGCGACTCCACTAGTGGTCCTTTCAGAATCTAAGCAGAAAGTTTATTGAAATTAACCGATTGAAACTTAAAAGAATACAGCTTAATCCGCAATATTAATTAGCAGGTTACCAAAAGTTAACTAATTGCATTCAAGATCTAGGTAACCATAATAAACCACATCAAGCAAAACGATTGGAATGATCGTTAACACAGTACAGTCCAATGACATCGAATGAAGGATTTAGTTATGAGCAACGTTCTTATCATCAACGCCCATGAGCCATCACCTTTTTCAGAAGGCAAATTGAATGCAGCCCTAGTAGATAAAGCACGAACCCAATTGGAGGCCAAAGGCCATGCTGTTCGGGTTGTGACTATGCAGGACGAAATTGTTGTCGAAGAACAGCTAGGTCACTTTGATTGGGCTGATCGTGTCATCTTGCAATCACCAGTCAACTGGATGACGATTCCATGGTCGTTCAAACGTTATATGGATGATGTGTTTACTGCAGGTATGGGTGGGGCTCTGTGTAGCTTTGATGGCCGCAGCTCAGACAACCCTACAAAGAATTATGGTACTGGTGGCACACAAACCAATACAAAATACATGCTTTCGTTCACCTTTAATGCGCCAAAAGAGTCATTTAACGATGAAAGTGAATACCTGTTCGAAGGTCGAAGTGTCGATGATTTGATGTTCCACATGCATGCTAACTTCCGCTTCTTTGGCATGTCTGCGCTACCGACATTCGCCTGTTATGACGTGATGAAAAATGGCGATATCGAAAATGACTTCAAACGCTTTGAAGCTCATCTAGACGCCAACTTTTAACCGGGAGCAGTGAAATGACCAAGTTCACCTATTACACAGCTGACAACGCGCCAGAAGAATCGAAAGGATTGGTAGAACAGTCCCTCAAGGGCTTTGGCATGTTACCCAACCTGCACAGCGTTTTGGCAGAGGCTCCGGCAACGTATGAAGCCTATAATACAACCTTTGATTTATTCATGAAGAACACCACTTTCAGCCCCTTGGAGCAACAAGTCGTGTTTATGACAGCCAATTTCGAAAACAACTGTCATTATTGTGTCCCTGGCCATACCTGGATGATGAAAACTGGAAAAATGCCAGAGGATGTCATTGAGGCTTTGCGTGAAGGCACCGTCATTCCCGACGCTAAACTTCAGGCACTGCATGACTTTACCAAAGCACTGCTGGATAACCGTGGCCACATTGGTGATGATCGTCTGCAAGCTTTCTTGGATGCCGGATACACCAAGAGGCAAGCATTGGAAGTTCTGACAGGCCTGTCCGCGAAGTTGATTTCCAACTTCACGAATGCTTTAGCCCACACCAAAACAGATAAGCCGTTTGAAAAATTCGCCTGGACGCACCCTAGCGAAAGATAGAGGCCTTTATCCATACTTTCCGCCTCCCAGTTCATTATGGTAACCTTAGTACACTAATCAACCAATGTACTTTTTGTAACCTTAATAAATGAGGTGGATAGCGTGGAAGGCGTCGTAAAGATTGATAGCAAAGGGCGCAAGTCAGTCGCCAATGTATGTAAAGAGCCTTGCGCCATTGAAAAAGGCATGCGGCTGATTGGTGGCAAGTGGAAGGGCTCGCTGATCTATCATCTGAAAGATGGACCAGTTCGTTTCAATGACTTGGCACGCCTCCTGGGTGGTGCGAGCAAGAAAATGGTCGACCAGCGCCTCAAAGAGCTTGAAGCTGAAGGCATGGTGATACGCAAAGTGATCAGTGACCGCCCTATCGCCGTCAGTTATGAACTGACGGATTTTGGCCGAACTGCTCTGAAAATTTTGGATGATCTGCGCGTCTGGTCCGAAAGCCATAAGCTGTAACCCACACCAAGACCGTCAGGCATTATCAAGCATTAGCTCTTGCGCTAATCAGTGATAATGCTTGAAAGAGCTACAATGGAATATAATCCAGCTTTTGCTTCTCGGAAACTCTACTCTAAACCGCTACAAAAATCAGATTCAAAATTGGCTTTTTCTCAAAACACGATAGACCTTATGATTGGGATAATATAATCACCCATCAAGATTGAAACTATATAAAAAGGCAGGCTCTAATATACAGGCACCTTCTAGTGACCAATATATTAAAAACCTGCCCTTCGTATTACTGCCTCAATTAAGATCTATTTACCTAAATAAAACTTATTTGACTTGCGGTAGCGTACCTTCGCCGTTAGATACTACTGCATCGATTTGTACCAGTGCATCCATTTCAATTTGAGAAACACCGACTACTGTACGAGCAGGAAGATCACCCTGGAAGAAAGTTGTGTAAACTTCGTTGATTGCCTCGATATCGGCAACATCTTTCAGGTGGATGTTGATTTTAACGATATCGTCCATAACGTGGTCAACGCTTTCTACGATAGCTTTAATGTTCTTCAAGCACTGCTCTGCCTGCTCTTTCGCGCCACCAGCCACGATTGCATTGGTCGCAACATCAACAGGAAGCTGAGCCGCAATGTGGTTGTAGTGTGAGAAAGCAACAGTTTGAGTGTGTAGCGGGTTACGTGGTGCCGCATCGGTATTGTTTGCACGAATAACGATATTGTGGCGATCTTCGACTTCTTGTGGCGGAGTGCCGTCACCGTGAGAAACAGAAGCGTCGATTTGTACTAGTGCACCCATTGGTAGCGCGTCTGCCGCAATGATAGAGCGAGCTGGAACGTAAGCTACTGCGCGAGCGATAGATGAATCAGGGAAGAAAGTTGAGTACACTTCGTTCACTGCATCAACGTTGGCTAGATCGCTTAGGTATAGGTTGATTTTAACGATGTCATCGAAAGGTACGTCGATGCTTTCAAGGATCGCTTTCATATTCTTCAAACACTGAGCAGTTTGCTCCTTCACACCACCTTCAACGATTGCACCTGTTTTAGGGTCAACTGGCAGCTGAGCTGAAATATTGTTGTAGTGAGAGAAAGCAACAGTGTGGGTAGCCAGTGCGTTTAGCGGCGCGTTTTCAGTGTTGCGAGAAAGCTTAACTAGCGGGCAAGGCGCTTGAGGAGCTGTACCTTCACCGTTAGAAATAAGCGCGTCCATTTGAACACGAGCATCACTCATTGGTAGCGCAGCAACTTGAACCACAGTGCGGGTTGGGATTAGGTTTTCGAAGAATGTTGCATACACTTCGTCTACTGCTTCCATGTCTGCAATATCTTTTAGGAATACGTTGATTTTAACAACGTCGTCCATCACGTGATCGATGCTCTCTACAATGGCCTTAATGTTTGTTAGACACTGTTTAGCCTGCTCTTTTACATCACCAACAACGATTTCGCCTGTTTTAGGGTCAACAGGTAGTTGTGCAGAAAAGTTATTGTAGTGAGAGAAAGCGACTGTTTGGGTAGATACAGTGCTTAGAGGGGCATTTTCAGTGTTTCGAGAAACTTTAATGATCGCATCAGTCATTTTTAATTATATCCTTTGATGTAGTACAGAAATATATATCTATCTAAAGTAGATTTATTTAGAAGAGCCTTGAAAGTGATGTGATAGTATGGGAAAAATTTCACTTTAAATGTGACTTATATCAAAATCTATTTTCGCTACGTCTGTGTTATGCAGAGAATAATTAGTCAATTTACGACTAATTATCCGCAAAAATTATTAAATTCTGTCTGACACTTCGTTTTTTATGCAAATGATTCGTAAATATTGAATACAATCTCAGCAAGATAAATTCTATTTTTGTTATGTTTTGGCTGATTTTGATAGCTTGTTCACAATAATCTGATGCTAATGCATATACAGCTTAAATTTTCTTGTCGTTTATTGCGCTATCAATGAATAAATACCCTCGCGCTTAACTTTTACCATTGCAGCCCGCCCCATACTCCCCACCAACCAGCATATGAGTAATTGATTTATTAAGACTTTAATAAACACACAAAAGTTAAAACAACTGGCTAATTGTTAATAAACTGTTCCAGCATTTTTTGTTTACCCTTTGAATTATCACTATTGAACATTATGGGAAGCAAAAAAAGGCCAGAGACGCGCTCTGGCCTTGACTCAATCACAGCGGGCATTACCATTGCTATTGATAGCTATTATTGAAAAGATATATTGGACATCACAGACAGGTGATCGGATGCGTAAATACCGTCCTTAACCACACTTCTGTATTCAAACGTATTTACCGCTAATTTGTCATTAACAAAGATATAGTCAATATCTTCAGGCTTTTCCTTGCCATAACCATGATAGGTAAACACCTGATCTTTGTTGCCGTTCACACCGGTAAAAGGTTGCTGACTGATTTCACGGGCGTCACGGTATAGGTTGATCAAGGCCTGATAGGACGCAATATCACTGCGCTCGAAGTTCAAATCGCCGAGAACGATAACGGCATCACCGGCCCCGCTGGTGATCTCCTCCGCTTTCTTACTCAGCAATTTCGCACTTTGTTGACGAGCCATTTGGCCTATATGGTCAAAATGGGCATTAAACACCAGCACCCGCTTGCCCGTGGCGATTTCTTCCAGTCTCACCCAGGAAGTGATCCGGGTAAGATCGGCATCCCAGCCAACACTGGCAACAACCTGAGGGGTTTCTGACAGCCAGAAGGTTCCGCCACCGAGCTTCACATATTTATCATTACGGTAAAAAATAGGAACAGCTTCCCCTTTCGCATTACCGTCATCACGACCTACCCCGACCCAGCTATACTCAGGTAACTGACGGGCCAAGTAGGCAATTTGATCACTGAACGCTTCCTGCAGTCCGGCAATATCAGTCTGCGCAATGATATCCGCCACTATAGCCTTGCGGTTATCCCATGTATTGTTGCCGTCGTATTCACTGCCGATAACACTGTCTTTGCTGTTGCGGATATTAAACGACATAACATCGAAATCCGCGGCCACCGCAGGCAGGGCCAGTGAACACATCACTAGTAGAGAAATCTTTTTCATTTTTTGCTCCGTGCTACTTATGGTTAAGAGGTTACGGCCTCTCAAGTTATTATGATCAGAAGGAAATATCGGCAGCCTCAATGCTTGCCTGTGTAAACTGCGGATAGCCCGACGGACGGAACCTGTTGAGGTTAGTCAGGAAGTTGCTGTCTTTAAGCGGGATCGTTGCCTTACCATAGTCAAAACTGTTGAGCCGGTCGCGCATCGCCTGGTTGTCCAGGCCGTCGCCAACCAGTTCATACCAGCTGACAATTGCAGGCGTAACAAAATAGCCGTATCCGTTTTCTGCAACTTCGTCGGGCTTGGCAAAGCGCATGGCATGGGTCAGTCCGCCTTCCTTGTGGTAAACAAACTTAATATGGGTTCCTTCCATGGGTAAGGTCGCAGCCGTCGCGGTAGTGAGATCGCCGTGAGCACTGTAGCTGCCGTGGGAAATCTCTCCATTGATCGTCCAGACAGCGACATATTCCCAATCATGCCGGTGCCCGAACCAGTCCCAGCCATCCATAGTCTGGTCCTTCTCGAAGTAGAGCGAGTAAAAGTGGCCGCAGTATTCATTGCCCTGCTCAACCAGACATGCGTACCGGTGAAGCGTATTGGACAACTCAAGGAAGTTATCCTCGCGGCACTCACCGGTGATCGATCCCGAGTTATTGAGGCCCGGATTCGGCTCACCACTGCGGCTGATCCCCGCGGCGGGCAAGCAGCCGTCGGTATCAAAGTCAAATACCGGCTCGTTGCCATTGATCACATTATTGCCCGGCAGTGCTTCGTCTAGGCGGGGAAAGTCCGCCGCCAGTGCATCTGACGCAGCCGCAACAGCAAGCAACCCCGGTATCAAAATAGTCAATCTTTTCATTGGTGACTCCTTGTCTATGGCTCTAGCCGGAGGGCGTAAACTCGGTGGTGTACCGGCCTGCCCTCCCACTAGTGGTGCCATTACTGATAACGTTATTGATGGTTTGGCTGTTACATCAAGGCTGCCGGTTCAAATCGGTTATGGTGCCCTGGTCGAGATCCAGCTTAAAGTGATAGCTTGGCTGGCCATTGGCAAACTTGGTCAGGATGCCAAACAGGCCGCCGAAGCGCTGCTTGAATACATCACCGAACTGTGACGAGTCAGAGCCGCTCACAGCCTGCTCAGCCAAGGTACTTGCCAACAATTCATATTGCGGCATCCGATTGCGATCAATATCTTTAAACGCCAGCTCGTCGGCATTCCTCAGGCGATAGAAATCAACAGCGAGATCAAACCCATTCCAGTTAGCAAAAGCCTCCAGTTTGAGACCGTTGTCGCTGGCTAGCTGCTCAGCACGAGTTTCAGCCTGCTGCCATGCCTTAGCAAAGGCAGCATCGCCAATCTTCGACGGCTCAAAGGCTACTGGCGTTTCTTGGCAGATTTCTACGGCCTGGCGACCACCTGTCAGTGTCATTATCTGCTGTTGGGTTAACGGACTGTCTAGCTGGCTCAGGATCAGCATCTGGCGACCGTCCAACGCGAACACCATCTGCTTCAAATCACACGGCCACTCTTCTGGCAGGAATCGCATTCTCGTTAATTCAGTGATATGCCAGTTGGTAAACTCGTAGTAATCCTTCGATGTTAAAACATCCTTATTCCAGATTTCTTCGTTACCTTTGGCTTTAAGGTGCCGCCACTCCTCTTCATAATGCTCGAACAGCTCGTCGAAGCGCGGTACCTTATCCAGGATCACGGTTTCTACTTCGACCTGGCGCTTGGGCTTGAAACTAAGCAGCTTGTAGGCGGGTACATAGGCCGCCATCGAAGGAGCCTGAATATTGAACAGGAACGAGCCATCATCGTAATGCTTCACGCCAGTGTCATTGAAGTGCATGTGACCTCCGACATGAAGCTTGATCCCGGTTTTCGCCAGCGCTTCGCTGACATCTTCTTTCGGTGAACGTGCCAACTGGAAGTTGCCCGGGCCGAAGATATCTTCTATCGTCTCTGCTGCACCGTTGTAAAACTCGGTCATCGGGAAATGGCTGAACGCTACCAGCGTCTTGCCTTCGGCATTTGCCCTTTCCACCACCGATTCCATCCAATCAATCACCTGCTGTTTGTGGGTCAGCATTTTGTTGTAGCCAGCATTACCCGAGCCGGCGAAATTAGCGGCAAGCTCTGGTTGCTGGGTATCGGCATCGGCATTGGGGACATAGACATTGGCGTCAATAGCAAGCAGCCACAGACCTTCCACAGGCTCAACCAGGTAACTGGTATCAGGAACCATAAAACAGGCCGAATAGTTCGGCTGCTTGTAGCTACCGCCGGTTCCCTGATGACAAATCTCATACTGGCGCTGCTCATAGCTTGACTGGGTCAACGCCTTGTCAAACTGATAATTCTCTTGTGTATAGGTCGAATACGGAGTCTCCCAATACAGGTTGGATTCTTGTGGGAAGAAACCAAAGTCCGCCAGCTCAGCCATCAAGCCGTCGTAACCCAACTCACGGATTTCCTCGGTGCAAATCGTTGGTAGCTCATGGCCGGCATTGATGACGGCACTGTCGCCTTCGTAACCAACACACTCCTTCGCCCCCTTGCTGTAAATTCGCTGGGTTTTCCCCTCCATGCCGAGGAAGTCCCCTTCTCCGCTTGGTCGATCGAAAGGACGAACCGGATCGTGGTTGCCCGGCGCGGCGAAGAACTCAACGTCATAGGTTTTGGCATAATGATCGAGTATTTTCTTGAGGCCGCGGATATGAACCGGCTGGCCATCATCGCTGAAGTCACCGGGCAAGGCGATATACTTCACTCCCCGCTTCACGGCATCATCCAGCGCCGCCAGCAAGGCAAAGTAGTTTTCGTTAAACAGACGGGTCGAGGTCAGCTGAGCATGCATAGTACGGATAGTCGCATGCTGGCCGCTGTGGCTGTTCTTCAGACCGTCGAAACTGCCATCGGTAAAATCACCGTACACATCATGAAAATGAATATCCGGCATAAAGGCAACTTGAACCTGCTCAGCGGCAGAGGCTGTATGCATTGCCATTGCTGTGGCCATAGAGACGATGAGCGCAACACTGCTTTTTCTGAACCTTTTCATTAAGGTATCTCCGTATAGAGTATTATTATTGGGCTCGCGTGATTTTGAATTTAGGTTTAGCTTCTTCTTGTTTTTTCGGTAGCTCTTCACCTTTGAAGACCAGCAATGAGCCAAACGCGATGATGCCCGAGCCGACGGCAATCGCCAGCACATACACCAGCCAATTTTCAACCGCTAGCCAGCCATAGAAACCAGAGATAGGTGCACGGTTAACCGCTCCCAGCCCAACCGCCAGCGCTGAACCGACAGCCGAACCGATGACGTTAACGACGATGATCTTGGGGTTTGCCAACGCGAAAGGGATTGCCCCTTCCGAGACTCCGATCAGCCCCATCAGAGTGGATGCCTTGCCGGCATCTTGCAGTGAGTGCGGGAAGCGCTGTTTCCAAATCAGGGTAGCAACACCAATACCAATAGGCGGAATAATAATGGCGACCTGGGCTGCAGTATTTGGGTCATAGATCCCTGAAGCCAGCATCGCCATCGCCGTGGTTACCGCTGCCTTGTTGATGGGGCCTCCCAAGTCAAAACCGACCATGCCTCCGACAACCGCCGCCAGGACAATTTTGTTGCCATCGGACATGCCTAGCAGCCAGTTTTCCAAGCCACGGTTCATGGCCGCGAGGGGGTCGCCGATGATGTACATCATGACTAAGCAAGCGAGTAAAGTACCGCCAACAGGGATAATGAAGATAGGGCCTGCTGATGCAACAGATTTCGGCAGTTTAACTTTCGTGACCAGTAACTTAACGATGTAGCCGGCAATGAAGCCCGCCGCCAAGGCGCCAAGGAACCCCGTTCCCATCTCTTTTGCCAGCAAGCCGGCAACCATACCCGGCGCAATCCCAGGCTTATCCGCGATAGAGAATGCGATGTAACCGGCCACAACCGGTAACATCAAGCTCAGCGCCAAGCCACCAAAGCCATCGAATGCATGAAATAACCGAACTACCGCATTGGCTGCCTCAGCATGGCTCCCGTCCCATATATTATCGATACCGTAAAATGAGGCCCCGATACGGGCAATACCCATGATCACTGCCCCTGCAATGATCAATGGCAGCATATACGAAACCCCGGTCATGATGGCGGTTTTTACTTCCGTCCCTATCGACTTTTCTTTTTTATTCATCGAAAACTTAGCCATTATTTATTTCCTCGCATAATGCTTCAAATACGGCATTTCCATGTTTAATTGGATCAGCAACAGCGCACTCTAAGACAGGTAAACTTGAGAACCTCTCTTTTTTGGCAATAGCGACTTCAGCTGCAATAATACAGCCATCAGCGCGTTCTATATCTTCAGCTGTAATTTCATTTTCAATACCTAAGCTGCCTTGGGTTTCAACTTTGACTTCATGGCCTAATTCTTTGCCAACCATCGCGAGTGATTCCGCAGCCATATAAGTATGCGCGACGCCAGTAGGGCAAGCCGCTACACAAACAAAATACATAATTAACCTCGTTAGTTTTCACTTGGATTAAATAGAAAAAGCACAGTAAAGAAATAAGATCTTCCTGTGCTTTTAATTGGATTATTTTTCGGTTTTTTTCCAGTTTTAGAGCTGGTTTGGTTTCTAGCGTTTTATGACGGGGCGTAACAAGATGGGGCAAGCTGGTAAAAATGGCAACCTGTTGAGAATAAGCGGCAGCCGGATCGCCCATATTGCGCTGACAAGCCAGCATCTGTGCAATTGACGAAATCGCGCCACCATGAGATAGAACCTCAAAATCAACAACTTGAATATTCAAGCGTGACTGACATTCAGCTATCGCAAGTAATTCACGAACAGGTTGTTTACCTGGCTTACGGAATGACAAGTTATCAGTGACACTGTCCCACATTCCGCTCCACTGTGTTGCTAACGTATCTAGCTCATCAGTTTTATATTCAGATCGATTTAACTTTTCTAATTCAGGCGTCAAGGCAAGGCTGATATTTTCAAGCATAGTCAGCATGGAAAAGAGCCAATCTTTCCCTTTCACTGCTGCGATACTTAAGAAAAACATCAAGCGTAACATTGATATCACCCGTACAAATAAAAAGTCAACAAACTAATCCTACCAGCAATAATCTCACTTATTCTCAGACAACGATCACAATACTGCTAGACTATTTAAATAAATCTAATTGGCACTTTAAAAATTATCATCCCCTATGAATATATTTATAAATTTAGAACAACAATATTAAAATCACCTTATCAAGCAGCTGCTCTTTCATTTGTTTTTGACTTCAACTTAAGAAGCAAAACAATACTAGAAAGAACCAGTGTAATACCATTCCCAAGCATCAATGGAAGATCATGTGATATTAAGCCATAAATCAACCAGCACAGAATACCAAAGACAAACAAGACGTACATTGCCAATGAAATACCTGCAGTATCCCTGGTCCTGATGGTATGCAGCACCTGAGGCAGAAATGACAGGGTTGTACAGGCAGCCGCAACGCCACCCAGCATTGTCGGATGGTCAATCATCATAGGAAGACCTACGGCCATCATGATCATCACGGCCAATACATTCAACGATATTACTTTCATCTTTTTCAATCCAACTTTGGTCCTAGAAGCTTCCTCTAGGAACCTTTTCGCCTCTAACTTATGCCACTTGCTCGTACAGTACCCCTTTGAGCAGAGATACCGTTTGTTCCCTCCCCAAGGCGTTGTTCATCAACGCATCTCTAAATTCACGGTGCATTAATTTTCGAGCCAACTTGGAGAAAATACTCATATGCGTTCCCTCATGATCATGGCTAGAAATCGTAAGCATGATCACTGTAGAAACCGTCTCGCCGTCTGCTTCATTCCAAACAATAGGCTGTTCAAGATGAGCAATAGAAATACTGTTATGGTTCACTGCCGCTGATTTACAGTGAGGAACCGCAACACCAAAGCCTAGGGATGTCGCAAAAATCGCCTCCCTATCCCAGATCGCCTGCTCTACCGCAACGGCGTTTTCTGCCCTGCCATGTACTTCAAGGTTATCGGTCAACTCCTTGATGACACCTGCTTTATCAATAGCATGACACTGAACAACAAGCTGTTCAGACAAAATCTCAGGATGGTCTTGTTGCTGCCAGAATTGATCGATCTTGGCTTTAACCTCGTCTAGCGAAGCCAATCCGCAGACCTCATCCAGCAATTTGCAGCATGAAGCGTATTCAAGCTGGGCCAAGTCAGCACGCCGCTGGATGATATTGGGCGAGGATAAACTGATTTCGTCAAAACCCATCGCCAAAAGTAAAGGCAGCGCCCGTTTATCGCTTGCCATTTCACCGCAGATACCAAGCTCGATGCCCGCGGATTTCGCTGTCTTGGCAATCTCTGCAAGGAAGGCGATGAAACCTGGGTGGAAACTGTCGTAGAGTGCACCTACTTGGCGGTTGCCTCTGTCGCAGGCCATGAAATACTGGGTGAGATCATTGCTGCCAATCGAAATGAAATCGATCAAACCCGCGGCTTTTTCGAGCAGATAACGGGCTGAAGGGACCTCTACCATGATCCCCAACCGCCAACAGCCAGTAACACGCCCTTCAGCCGTTAACTGGGCTTCGCATTGCTGACATAGCTGGTGAATCCACTCCACCTCTTCCATGCAGGCAACCATAGGGATCATAATATTGACTTCACCATGCCGAGAAGCCCTAAGCAAAGCGCGGATTTGGCTTTCAATCATGTGTTGGTATTGCGGGTACATACGTACCGCACGGTAGCCCAGGAACGGATTTTCTTCCTCCGGCATCTCGAGGTATGGCAAAGGTTTATCGCCGCCGATATCGAGCGTCCGGATAATCACGGTCTTTCCGGCTGCCGCTTCGATCACTTCGCGATACACATCATACTGTTGCTCTTCACTCGGTGCATCGTCCCGATCCATAAAGAGCATCTCGGTCCGGAACAGACCTATCCCTTCTGCCCCACGCTCGAATGCACTGCTCGCTTCCAGCCCCACGGCAATATTGGCGTACAGGGACAGAGCCCTGCCATCTTTGCTTTGCCCTTTGCTGCTGGCATAAGCGGTCAGCAACGATGTTTTTGCCAAGTGCTTGTGGTGCTCCAGCAGGTAGAACTGCTCGACTTTTTCATTCGGATCGCGGATCAAACACCCACAGAGGCCATCGAGCACCAAACTTTCGGCGTCTTGGACAAACGCTTCGGCAGCCTCAACAGCAGTAAGCACCGGAATGCCGAATGATCGGGCCAAGATCACCGTGTGAGAAGTTTGCCCAGCTTGTGCCAATACGATGCCTTTAAGCCAGCGTTTGTCCAAGGCCAAGAATTCGCTCGGCGTTAGGTTATCAGCAATCAGGATACTCTCTTTCACCAAGGTCACGGGTTGCTGTAGCGGCTTACCCACCACCAAACTGGCTAACCTGGCACATAAATCATCAATGTCCAAGGCTCGCTCACGCATATAGCTGCTCTGGCTTTTCAGCATCGGGGCTTTCAGCTCATTAGAGGCCTGGGCTATGGCAAGAATGGGATTACCCTGCAGGCTATGCTTCGCCAATGATTGGCTAAACAAACTGTCACTCGCTATTTGGAGGTGCGCTTTAAGGATTGCTAGCTCCTCGCGGCTACCTTGAGCTTTAGCCTGTGCAATCGCCTGTTCAATTTGCTGGCACAGTATATGCCTCGCTTTTTTTATCGTCTCATCGGCAGGGCCATTCTCTTCGAACGCAGCACTTTCAGCCAGCTTGTGCAGGTCTACCTGACTGCAAACCACCGGGCAGCCTTTGCCAATACCGCGTGACACAATACTGCCACGTACATACACAGGCTCGGCCTTAAGCAAAGATACCGGAAGTGGCTGACAGACATCGGCCTCGCTGCATTCCAGTGGTTCGTCACAGTCGGAAAATTCCCCTTCAATAAATGCCTTCATTGCTTCAAACGCTGCCTGCTCGTCTGTTCCGTCAAACACCAGCTGGCATTCGTCGCCAACAGCAACATCAGCGCCGACCAGAGAGAGCACACTTTTGGCATCGGCTTTCGTCCCCTTGCTTATATTGAGCAGGGAAATCTGGCAACAAAAGGGGGTTGTCCGGTTTTCTATCTCTGCCGCCGGCCTGGCATGAATACCATTGACCAGAGGATTGGTAAATTCTATTGATTTAGTCATGATTGCCCCTTCGGGAATATTCGATACGTTTTTTCGGGTGTAGCAGACCACTCACCCAAGCAACAGAGACAAAGCCAACAAATACTGACTGTTCTCCGGGCTATACGGGTGAGGGCCAACGGTGATGCACAAGTAGTGCAATTACATTTAAGCGTTTCGCTTTACGGGTTAGCTTTGCTCAGGCGCAGGCCGATTAATCCTTGTGGCGGAATAACCGTTTGGGCCGTGACATCTCCGACAACACGCTCCATGCCATCAACCTGCTGAACCCGCCACTCTGCTGGAAGCGCACCAAGCGCAATATGGTTATTGCTAGCATTCATTAACCTAACAACCACACTGCGGCTATCATCTTCACAGACCTTGACCGCGCTAACCGTCACGTCAGGCTGGTTGAGCGCCAACATGCTGAAAGTTTCCGGTGCAGTGAACACTGGCGGAGCAATCATGAAGCGTTGTACAACCCCGTTGTGCAAGGTCAACGGAGTGCTCAACCACTCCTTCACCCGCTGGCATAACCCGGCGTCAGAAGCGCTACCGCTGAATGGGTAAAGAGCCAAACGGAATGACAATGGTTGGCGTAGCTGGGAGTCAGGACTAGCATCCGGCAAACCTGATAGACGCCCTGGACGGTATTTCAGATCCGGCTTACCGACAAAACCCATGGCACGGAACAGGGTTATCGCGATTGAGTCATCATATTGCTGATACTCTCGTACACCGTCTGCCATCACTGCAATTCCGCCTTGTGACGTTTCACCGGCAACAACACTCTGCATCGGATAAATCGGCACGGGACAGGATGTCCATTGCTGCTGTTGCCATAGCGACAGCGCCAATTCATCGTTGCCACGCCGGATCAGCCCGACAGGTTGATCCGCCACACTCTGTGCCCGGGCAAAATCGCCATTAACATGCAGTTGTAACCGGTGATCATTGACTTTATTTTCCAGCTCGAGCGCAATATCCAAATGCTCACTGCCTTTCGCCAGTCCCAGAACGACTTCAATGTGCTGCGTGACAGAACCGCACTTTTCGGCCCGCTCGGCCAAGTCCGCCGGCAGATCCGCCTGATAATCAATACGGATTTCTGAGCGCAGCGGCCCTTGGCAAACCCGGATCCCTTTGGCTTGTTGCACTCCAAAAGCAATTTGATGGTCATCATGCGGCTCAGAAAAGTCGTAGTTGTCACCATCATCGCCGCCGTCCACCAGGGTGATTAAATCATCCCAGTGTTGGCCGCTGCTCAAACAGGTCAAGCTAATCTTGCCATGCATATCGACCGTCACTGACAGGGCCTCATTAGCAATACTGACCGGTTCATCGATCACAGTTTGAAGCTGGCAGCGATCAGCCGGCGCTTCCTCATCGGCCAGGCGCTCTACCCTGAGGTTACGGTAGCCGCAGGCTGGCAAACCTTCCAGTGACACCACAACGTTATGCCGGTACCAGGACCGAAAGCGCTCATCACCGAGGGTGGTCGGGTCTTGGACAATGGCATTGATATCCACCAGCTCGCACGACACATGCTGCTGCTCTACATCCTGCGCACCGTCAAAGATGGTAAACCGGCGAGTCGGCAATACCAGCTCCAACTCGACCTGAACGTTGCGGCTGTAAGGCAGAGGGTTGAAAACCAAAACGTACTCGCCGTCTTTTCCCTTTGTCGACGAATCGGCCAATTGCTTGAGTGTGATCGCCTTGAGCCGTTCAGCATTCTCACGAACCGCCTCGATACGGGCTTTAACCTGACGGTTTACAGAGTCGGTATTACAGCCGCCGATGGAGTCATGGGCATGGCTCTGCATTAACTGCTTCCAGTTTTTCTCCATCAGGCCATACGGATATTTCAGACCAAATTGGTTAGCAACCGTCAGCAATGGCTCAAGCTGATTGACCAGCAGGTTCTCGACATCGCTGTTGAGTTTTTTGATGTCGTAGCGGGTTGAGTAAATGCCACGATGGATCCGGCTATATTTGCCATACAGCATTTCGCTTTCAACAACGGGGAGCGAGCAACCGGTGCTACTGGCAAAGTAATCTTCGAAACGGCAAAGTTGATACTGGTATGGCCGAGTTTCATTGGCCTGTCGGATAGCCTCAACCGTTTCTCTCTGCCATGGTTTCTGGTCATGCCCCCCCATGAACAAGAAGTGGTCCCGCTCGCCGGGCCAGAAGCGCTCACTCATCTTCTGATCAATACCCTCAAGATGCGTTTCCATTGGCTTCATCCCCTGGAATGCGCTATAGCCAAACTCGAGTACCGCCGTGGTTACTTCACTGCCATCTGGAGCCCGCCAAACGAATTCAGTATTGCCACAAATTCCTTCCCAGATCCCACGCCAAAAGACGCATTTATCGATATTGAAATGCTTAAGTAGCTGAGGAAGCTGTTCACTTTGGCCGAAAGAGTCAGGTACATAACCGACTTTCATGACTGCGCCGAAGCGTTCGGCATCACGACACCCCCACATCAAGTTCCTGATTTGTGATTCGCCGTGGACAACACACTGATCAGTTTGGGTATACCAAGGACCAACCAACAACTTGCCCGACTCGACCAGAGCTTTCACCCTGTCGCTGTCTTCCGGTACCACACTCAAGTAATCCTCGAGCATCACCGACTGCCCATCGAGCACGAAACAAGGCAGACCATCGTCTTGCTCAAGCTGCTCCAGGACTTGCTGCATGGTGAAGACCAGCAATACTTGAGACTCCTCAGTGCTGAAATACCACTCGCGGTCCCAGTGGGTATGAGGAACTATGTACGCTTTCTTATTCAATGACATCATTAATACCTTAAGCGGATTTCGCTGCTTGCTGCTGGGTCTCAGCCTCTGTGGCCTGCTTAGTGAACTGTCGCTTCATCAGTACCGTGGTAGCAACAGCGACAAAAGCCACGCCGGTAGCGATAGAAATGAAGTACAAGAAGAAATTGGACGATAGAATCAGCGCAAGGATCCCTGCTGCTGGCGCTTGTACTATTGAGTCAAACATGATCACCATCGCCGCTGAAATGGCACTGCCGACGGTATTAATAATGATTAATGCTGGATTGGCGAGGATAAAAGGTATTGCCCCCTCACTGATGCCTACACATGACATCATCAGGGCTGCACGACCATTTTCCTGCAATTCTTTGCTGTAGTATTGCTTGGCGAAAATCGTTGACAGACCGATACCAAACGGTGCGATCATGATAGCAATATGTGACGCGGTAACAGGCTCAAAGATCCCCTGGGCAAACAAACCGAGACTCACCGTGATGGCCGCCTTGTTGATTGGTCCCCCCAAGTCAAAACCTACCATTGCCCCCAGCACAGCTGCCATCACCACTTTGTTGCCACCGGACATGCCGACCAACCAATTTTCCAGGCCAGTATTGAGAGCAATAAGCGGATAACCGACAATATATTTCATGACAAACAGAATGATTGCCGAGCCGATTAGCGGGATAATCACCATCGGCAATAGGCTGCGGAACTCTTTTGGCAGCTTGATATTGGCCAGCATCCAGCGGACTAAATACCCCACCATCAAACCACCCAATAGAGCCCCTAAAAAGCCCATCTGCATGTCACGGGCCAACATACCGGCAATTAAACCCGGTGCTATGGCAGGTTTTCCCGCCAGGCCAAACCCAACAAAGGCGGCAATAACCGGGAATAATAATGTCAGTCCATATAAACCAAATGTTTTTAAATCATTTATTAATTGAGCAGCTAAAGAATTGCTTTCTTTTAAATCAACCCCAGTTAAGGTTTCAAATAATGAACCAAAAGCCAGCATCATACCACCAGCTACAATAACTGGAATCATGTATGAAACGCCGGTCATTAACGCTTCACGTAATTTATCTATTTCAGTTTTTTCTTTTTTTAATAGTAGGGCCATGGTAATTATCCTTAATTATTATGAATTAAATGCATCATGGTTTCATACACTGCATCAGGCTGTTTAATTGGGTCTGCCACCGCACACTCAAGAACCGTGAGTGGTTCAAACCTGTCCATGCCTTCCACTGCAATTTCTGCAGCAATGATAGCGCCATCAGCCCGAGCAATATCATCGGCGGTGATCTCATTATCAATACCTGTGCTGCCTTGAGTTTCTACCTTGACTTCCCAACCGTGATCTTTGCCCAATACTTCAAGGGCTTCTGCCGCCATATAGGTATGGGCAATTCCAGTTGGGCACGCCGCTACACAAACAATATACATTTCGACCTCGCTAGCAACTTGATAAGCTGCTGTTATTAAAGACAAAAAAAGCAGCAATCATCTTACGACGATTGCTGCTCATTGGATGGATGCTAACGTGAGTTACGTTACTTTTGCTAGCATGTTCACGACCAAGTGATACAGTACCATTTGTAATAGACGTAGCAGCATTCGCTGGTGCATAGCGATAGAAACACACCAAGGAACTGGCCGCTACCTGCTTCGCAAAATATAGGTATGTCAGTGACAACAATGAAAGCAGTGTGCGAACTTGCTCCGCACGGTACTGATGATGACTTTTCCATCGTGCACAAGTCACTTCGCACCAATACCTGAACGGCTTACCAAGCATATCACCAACACAGATATATAGCTGGTTATAGTCCGATGCAATTGCATCCAGTTCCTTGTCAGATCCAGAAACTAGGTTATCACTTGGACTGATACAGACACACGAATAAATAGCATTAACCAAGGTGTGCAATACACCCTGGATAAATACTAATAGCGTGGCCGTATCAAATCTCATCAAACTATCCCCTATAAAGATAGCCAAATCATATACAGATAAATTTAAATATGATGTGATGCAATTCACAAATGATTGCCAGCACACTATTTAAATTATCATTAATTACAATAGTTCGACTTTTCCATTGGAAATATCGTACATCACACCAACTAGCTTAATTGTACCCTTTGTTTCTAAATCTCGTATTGTCTCGCTATTCTTTCTTATTTCATCCAACGTTAATTGAACATTAGTTTTCGCAACAGCATCGACAAAAGCGTAATTTTCTGGCGTCCGTTCTCCATCAAATTTAGTTTTACCAACGGCTGGTTTTATCTTATCAAGTAATGAAGTCAGATTGCCCATCTCAACATTGGCAATGGCACCCTGAACAGCACCGCATTTTGTATGCCCCATCACCATGATGACTTTTGCCCCAGCGACAGCAGTAGCAAATTCCATACTTCCTAAGATATCACTGTTCGATACATTACCTGCCACTCGGCTATTAAATAACTCGCCAATTCCTGCATCCAAAACGATTTCTGCCGGAGCCCTGGAGTCAATACAGCTTAAAATGACCGCAAAAGGGTACTGTCCTTGCTGGCTTGTTCTTTGCTGAGCAAGGTAATCATGCTCTACCCCCTCCCCTTTTATGAAGCGCTGATTACCATCAAGCAAAGACTTAATCACCTGATCTGGCGTCATCGCATCCCGCTCTTCTTTTGTTAGCGAGGCGGCATAAGAGACAGAAGGAAGCCCGCCAACAGCCGCAAAAGCCACCGCTCCGGCTGATAACTTCAGTAGGTGCCGTTTAGATAAGTCAAATGAACAGTTTTTATTACACATTCAATACCTCCTAGGTATAAGGTTGGCTAAGTCATTGAATATGTATAAAAACAGTATAAAAAAGAGATAGAAAATATGAGGAGATATATCAAAGTAATACACAACTTGAGCGACTATCGATTTGCAGCCTCTCACTTTCCGCGCACGTAGTCGCTGTTTTGGGGTTTATACCGTTAAACAGCCACACGATCATGTATCAAGCTTATCTGGGTGCCGATGAAATAAGATTAAGAATGATTTACATTTATTGTGTTTTATAACAACACCTCAAAGAGATGATTTAGCCCATCGCTAGTGACCGTCTCTATGTAATTCAATAGTAAAGTTATGGTAGTCATTTAGACACCAACTAAAAGTGTACTCGACAGGCGTATCATTGTGGGTATAGCCAGTACGAGTAACCAGTAACAGTGGATGATGCTCTTTGATGTTCAGATAATGTGCCAACTTACTATCCGATACTGTCACGCTAAATCGCTGTTTTGCGCTCAGTACTGGCACCTTTCGGGTTTCTAACAATTGGTATAATGACTCCGCCAGATCATTAATATTATTCATTAGATGTCCTGGAAGGATTGTCTTTTGGACAGAAACCACTACAGCGCCGACTTTACGTAAACGTGTTAACTCTACCACTTCACTTTTAACATCTGTAATGTGAAGGATACGAGACTCTTCTTGTGTCGGTGGCCGGCGCAGGTACCCCACCAGTTCACTGTGAGCCCCGCTCCCCATAGCATCCGCCATTTCACTGAAGCTTTCCAATAGTGGCATGGAGTGACTCACGCGGGGGGCTATAAATGTACCGGACCCCTTAATTCGAAGCAGTATCCCTTCTTCAAGCAATTTCTGGTAGGACTTACGAACTGTTCCGCGAGCTATTCCAAGTACCTCTCCCAATTCACGCTCAGATGGCAGAGCATCACCGGGCTGTAATTGTCCCTTTGTAATGGCTGATTTAATAACGCTAATCAACTGCATATACAACGGTGTACCACTCAAGTCATCAAGCTGACGTCTTATTTGTTGCGCTAAAACCATCTTTCTCCAAACATATTTATCAATGGCGACCAATTATGAACCAATTTTCAAACAGAAAGCGTACTCTGTCAGCTCTCTATGCTTCCCGCAGCACATTATCGTGAAGCTCATCGCATAATTGAAATTCCCAGAGCGACCAGCAATCAGAAATGGAGCTCAATTGGTACACTATTGGTATACCCGCTATGTTAATTGAAATCTCATTAACCACTCACAAATCGTCTTCGCCGATTTTCGTGAGTAAGTTATTAAGGATATCCTGATGTTAAAAAAACGCCTGCTAGACTGTGGGGCTGCCGATTTAGGTAAAATGAATAGAGCAGAGCTTTTGTACGCAATCCGCGCGAGTGAAGGACGAGTAATGGTCAGTGAGAATATCGCTATTACTCAGCCACTATTAAACAATGTATCCAATGCAGAACTTGCGGCTTCGCAAGGTGCCGATATTTTACTGGTCAATATGTTTGATACGGAGAACCCCGAGATCCGTGGTTTACCTTCAGATATCGAACCTTATAGCGTTCTATCAGAATTAGAACGTCTGACCGGACGAATAATTGGGGTGAACCTGGAAGCCGTAGACCCCGAGTTTTCCATGGCTCATGATGACATTTGGCAAATGAAGCCAGGTCGAGCAGCTACGGCAGTCAATGCTCTAAAGCTAGTCGAGATGGGGGCAAAAGTACTTGTCTTGACTGGAAATCCCAATAATGGGGTTAGTAACCGTTCTCTAGGGCAGGCTGTCAGTGAAGTACGAAAAGCCGTTGGTGATCGTGCTGTAGTCATTACCGGAAAGATGCACGGAGCGGGCATAGTACAAGAGAGCGGTAACGCAATAATTAACGAAGAAGACATTGCATGGTTTGCATCTCAGGGAGCAGACATCATTTTACTTCCTGCTCCGGGTACAGTTCCTGGTATGAGCCAAGATAAAGTCGCTTCGCTTATTGATTGCGCCCATAGCCATGGAGCTCTGGCAATGACCGCGATAGGGACTTCTCAAGAGGGCTCTGATGTCAGTACCATCAGACAGATTGCCCTTATGAGCAAAATGGCCGGAGCCGACTTACACCATATTGGCGATACCGGCTATTTGGGGATAGCGCTTCCGGAGAATATTTTCGCCTACAGTGTCGCCATCAGAGGTATTAGGCACACTTACACCCGAATCGCTCGCTCTGTTAATCGATAACATACGAAGCCACCTACTCATGTAGGTGGCCTATTTAAAGAACGTCAGTTACTAGCTTCATCCCGGAAAGAAAAAGAAACAGGTAACACAGCTGGTACACAACATCCTGACTAACACGATGAAGAAGCCAGACCCCCATATACACCCCAACAGGAGCCAGGGGCATGAGTACTGCCGCCGTCATCAAGTTGGTAGTATCAAACTCTCCGAGCATGGTGTAGGGGATCAGCTTGGCCAGATTGATAATGGCAAACAGCACTGCCATCGTGGCAATCAAAGTGACTTTTTCTAGCCGCAACGGCAGCAGGTAAATACTGGCCGGACCACCACCAGCATGGATTGCCGTACTGGAAAAGCCTCCTAAGCTGCTCCACCACCATGCACTGGCTTTACCAGGCTTTTTGTCATCCTGGCTACCGCCCAGCACATACTGCACACAGAACAGCAGCGATAACACCCCAATCAAAAGTTTGAGTCCGGATTCAGGGGTTACGCTTAGAAACAGCCCTGCTAGCAATACCCCTAATAAAGAGCCCGGCAGCATTTGCTTCAGTACCGAATAGTCAGCACTACGATAGTGCTGCTTGACCGCAAATGCATCCATCACACACAGGATAGGCAGCAAGATAGCAGCGGCTTGAGTTGGCGAAACGACTAAGGCCATCAGGGGAACCGCGATGATCCCTAACGCTCCGCCCAAACCGCCTTTACCGATCCCGTAAATCAATACAGCGGGTACGGCAGTAATGTAAAACCAAGGATCGGTAACAATCATCTCAACCCTTACACGCAATGTTCAGCCAGATACCCACGGCTTTTCGCCATATCCATTTTCACATGATCAAGCTGGCTGACAGCACGCTCTTGCTCAACAACAATCCAGCCTTGATAATTAATATCCTGCAATACCTTGAAGATATTAGAAAAATTGATACTACCCTCGCCTAATGGGCGGGTAAGGCCTTTACTGAATGCATTGGTCATCCCGCAGCGATCACGCATCGCATTATGTAATTGCTGGCCGTCCACATCTTTAAAATGCAGGTGTTCCAGGCGGTTAGCATAGCGACGGATAAACTCTTCAGGCTTCATCCCATCAATAAACAAATGGCCGATATCCAAGCACAGGCCAAGGCGTTCAGCCGGAATTGCATGCAGCACTGAGGCTATCTCATCAGAAAAAGCGACAAAGCCCCCTGAGCTAGGATGCAACAAGGTTCGTACCCCTTTTGCCGCAGCCATTTTGGCAACCTCAGACATAGTCGATATCATTGCCTGCAACTGCTCTTGCTTGAGCCTAGGTGCGATAACACCATGCCCTACATAGGCATCCCGCGCAGCATTGGCACGATCCATAATGATCAGCTTATCGACTCCAATAGCGCTGAGTAGATCAATCACCCGCAGCGCTTTTTCAAGTACCTGCTCTTTAGAGTCAGGACAACTGAAGTCACCATGAAGGTTTCCAGCACATACTTTCATTCCCCTCACTCGCAAAGAGCTCGCAAGGATAGTCGGGTCTTCAGGGAAGTACCCAACGGGCCCAAGCTCAATCCCTTCATAACCCGCTTCACGTGCCTCGACCAACACTTTCGCCCAACTGGGGTTTCCGCCTTGCTCTGAGTTTTCCACTCCCCACGAGCAAGGTGCACACGCTATCTTTATTGCCATAATTACATCCTCTACATGACAAACTACTAACTAAAATTCTGTTTCAGACTACCTAGATGAAGCCTTTCTCAACCAAGAACTGACGGCTTTTCTTAATATCGGGTAATGTCGTGTCTGAATGGCGAGGATCGCGCTCTTGCTCTATCGTGATCCAGCCGTGGTAACCAATGGACGCCAAAGCCTCAGCAACCTCGTTATAATCCACCGCCCCTTCGCCAAGTGGACACATCACACCATCGGCACAGGCTTGCCAGAAACCAACTTGCTTATCGATAGCGTGCTGCAATCGCTGCTGGTTGACGTCTTTAAAGTGAACATATTCCAGCCGGTCGGCGTACTCCACCAAACTTTTGGCCGGATCCATCGTGGCGTAATAGAGATGGCCGGTATCAAGGCAAAGCCCTACCTCTTCAGCAGGCAAATCGCCCAGCATACGGTCGATTTCATCCCGATATTCGATATAGCCACCAGCATGAGGGTGGACAACCGCCCTTATCTCATGGCGCTTGGCAATTTCGGCGATAACTCTGATAGTGCTCATCATCTGTTGCCAACGAGCATCATCTAGCCTTGGCGCTTGCTCTGGCATACCGGCATAGCGGCTTCTGATGTCATTGACACAATCAATGACGACCAATTTTTCGCAGCCAATCTTTTGCAGCAAACCACACAAGCGTTTAGTTTTGCTTATGATGTCTTCGTAACTTCCCGGCTCAGAGAGCGGCTCGAATATAGTACCCGCACAAATTTCCAACTCTTTGATGTACAAGGCCGTGTTGACAGTGTCGGCATCGAGAGGCAAAAAACCATAAGGCCCCAGCTCTGTACCGGTAAATCCCCCCAACCTTGCCTCCGACAATACCGTCATCCAATTTGGGTTATGCGGATTGTCAGAAGATTCAACACCCCAGCAGCAAGGTGCGCATGCAATTGAATAACTCATAGTTCCACCCTCAAGTGATCCATTAACTGAACAAAGCAAATTACAGCCAGACTAATCACTCTGAGTACTAATTGGCGTGACCAAGCACGCATCTTATTTTTGCATTTTCGCAAATCAGATTTGAATCTATGCCTATAACACCCCTGGGCCCGCCCCTCATACACTGTTGATAACAAATCAAACTGAAACAGGAAGTTGTATGGAATCTGTATACATTGTTGCCGCGAAACGCACCCCTATCGGCAGTTTTAATGGTGCCCTAGCCCCAGTCTCTGCTCCTCAGCTAGGGGCTACCGCCATCAAGGGCGCTCTTGAGCAATGTCATCTCGATCCAAGCCTGGTTGATGAAGTAATTGCCGGTAATGTCCTAAGCGCAGGGATCGGTATGGGCCCAGGCAGGCAAGCTGCCGTTTTGGCAGGTATCCCAGAAACCGTGCCCGCTTATACCCTTAACATGATCTGTGGGTCAGGCATGAAAACCGTGATGGATGGTGTCAGCCATATTCGTGCCGGTGAAGCTGAGATTGTTATCGCATGTGGGATGGAAAGCATGTCCCAAGCACCTTTCATTTCTGCAAACCCACTGCGTGATGGGGTAAAAATGGGCCAGCTCACTCTTGATGACTCAATTATCAAAGACGGTCTAACGGATGTGTTCAACCAGTACCACATGGGGATCACGGCTGAAAACATTGCCGAATTGCACGAGCTAACTCGCGAGGAACAAGACCAGTTTGCACTCTCAAGCCAGCAGAAAGCGACTGCAGCCATCAAAGAGCATGGCTTTAGCGATGAAATCGAACCAGTCAATGTCTCCCACCGCCGCCAGCAATACAGCGTCAGCATTGATGAATACCCGAAAGCTGATGCGACTCAGGAAAAGCTGCAAAGCCTTCGTACCGCATTCAAAAAAGAGGGTACCGTGACGGCAGGTAATGCCTCCGGCATTAATGACGGCGCATCTGCCATTATTCTTGCTTCCAAAGCAGCGGTAGAACGCTACAATCTCACCCCGCTGGCTGAGATCGTCGCTTGTGGGCAAGCAGGACTCTCTCCAAAGGTGATGGGCCTTGGCCCGGTACCGGCCATCGCCAACGCCCTCGATAAAGCCAAACTCACCCTGGCCGATATCGAATGTTTCGAGCTCAATGAAGCGTTCGCAGCCCAGGCCCTCGGGGTAATGAAAGAACTGTGCGAGAAACACAGTGTAGATAAATCCTGGCTTGAGTCTCGTACCAATCTGAATGGCGGCGCAATCGCCCTAGGCCACCCACTCGGGGCATCTGGCAACCGCATTCTGACCACACTGATTTACCAACTCGAACGTACACAGCAAACCTATGGCTTGGCCTCCCTCTGTATCGGTGGCGGTATGGGCACAGCAGTGATTATCCGTCGATGCCAGGCGAACCAATAGGAGCACACCATGAAAAAATCTATTTCTGCTAGCGAGATCGCCAGCCTGCTGCGAGACGATATGACCATCATGATCGGTGGCTTCATGGCCAACGGGGCCCCCGAGGGACTGATTGATATCATCCTTGAATCCGATATCAAAAATATCACCTTGATCACCACAGACACCGGTACACCAGAAACGGGATCTGGCCGCCTAATCAAGGCCAAGCGTATCAGTAAACTGTATGCCTCCCATATCGGCACCAACCCTGAAACCGGCACGCAAATGAACAGCGGCGAGCTAGATGTTGAACTCGTACCGCAAGGCACTCTGGCCGAACGTATTCGTGCTGCTGGAGCCGGTCTCGGCGGGGTCTTGACCCCAACCGGTCTCGGTACAATGATTGCTGAATCCAAGCAAGTGATCCAGGTCGATGGTAAAGACTTCCTACTGGAGAAACCGCTTCGCGCTGATCTTGCCTTGATCCGCGGCTCTGTTGTCGATACCAAAGGCAACACCGTCTACAAAGGAACAACACAAAACTTCAACCCGTTAATGGCCACCGCCGCCGATACCGTCATTATTGAAGCGGCATGCTTGGTCAAGGCTGGTGACATTGCTCCTGAAGCAGTACACACACCAGGACTGTTCATTGACCATATTTACCAAGGAGCCTAATCATGACAATTCAACGAGAGAAGCATCAGATCCGTCGCATGATTGCATGGCGTGTTGCCCAAGAGCTTCATGATGGTGACGTGGTCAACCTGGGCATCGGCCTACCTAGCCTTGTCGCTAATGAGACCTCATCGGATATCGAAATTCTGCTGCAGGCTGAAAATGGTCTTATCGGCATTGGCGAAATGCCGGATGAAGCCAACATTGACCCGGATCTGGTCAATGCCGGCGGCCAGCCTATTACCGCTACCACCGGTGCCTGCACTTTCCACAGTGCCGATTCGTTTACCATCATCCGTGGCGGGCACGTCGATGCGACGGTGCTGGGCGCGCTGCAAGTCGACCAGCACGGTAACCTCGCCAACTGGATCATCCCTGGCAAAATGGTACCGGGAATGGGTGGCGCGATGGATCTTGTGGTTGGGGCAAAGAAAGTCATTGTCGCCATGGAACACACCGTCAAGGGCAAGCCAAAGCTGCTCAAAAACTGTTCACTACCGCTTACCGCAGCCAATCAGGTCGACTTGATTGTCACCGAAATGGGCGTCATCAAAATCACCGATGCCGGTATGATGCTGACCGAGCTTGCCCCGGGGACAACAATTGATGAAATTCAGGCGGTAACCGAAGCCGAGTTGATCATCTCCCCTGATTTGAAGGCAATGCCAGTGCCAAACGATCTTTAAGTGGATTAAACAGCCTTGTAATCGAGTAGGAGGAGGCCTCGCGGCCTCCGTCCTCTCACACCACCGTACAAGCGTGGGTCGCATACGGCGGTTCCGAATATATTTTCAGTGACTCGTACCCATCTCGCAATGAGTACATGCCCATCTCCTTGAACCGTTTCGTTGGCATGGCCTGATTGAGCTGTGGCGATAAAGCCAAGTGCCACCATCCTTTCTCTGACATCGCTAGCTTCCACGCATTGCGTTCGCTTACGCCCTCTTGGCGTAACCATGACGCTATACTGTGTCTGCGTTTGCGCTGCTTGAGTCGATAGCACCGTAGGCGCCGCCTTATCCATTCATCTAAGCGCTGCATCGCGCTTTTCCGTATGGCAAGCTTGAAGTAGTGTTGCCATCCTCTTAGGTATTGAGTGAGTTCGACTATTACTGTCTTCAACTCTCGCCCTCGATTCCGCTTCGTTATTTGACGCACTCGCTTCTTCATATGAGTTTGTGCTCTCTTCGAGATATGGATAATTCCACCTCGTTGGAAGCGATGGCCTAGGTAAGTCCGCTCTGTCACTCTTGTTGCCGCACTTTTCTCACGGTTGACCGTGAGTTTCAGTTTCTGCTCCAAGAACTCCGTTATTGAGGCTTTTACTCGGTTCGCGGCTTCCTCACTGCCCACGTAGATTTGGCAGTCATCTGCATATCGGCAGAACTTATGCCCTCTTCGCTCAAGCTCTTTATCCAACTCATCTAATACGATATTTGATAGCAGCGGAGATAATGGTCCACCCTGTGGTGTCCCTCGTTGCCTCTGCTCGGCTAACCCGTTTCGCATTATGCCTGCCTGTAGGTATGACCTGACCAGCTTCAGTACCCGTTTGTCCGTGATATCCTCCGATAGCCTGTGCATCAGTCTATCGTGGTTCACGGTATCGAAGTATTTCGCTAGGTCAATGTCGACTACATAACCCCGCCCCTCCCTGATGTAGTGGCTTGCTGCCGCCAATGCATGGTGGGCACTACGGTTGGGCCTGAACCCGTAACTACTGTGGGAGAACTTCGGTTCATAGATATCTGTCAGTACTGAGGTGATAGCCTGTTGGACTATCCTATCAAGTACTGTTGGGATACCTAGTTGCCTAACTCCCCCGCTAGGTTTAGGGATTTCTACACCCAGAACAGGTTGGGGTTGATAGCTCCCATCCAGAAGGCTCTGGCGGAGCGCTTGCCCATTTGAAGACTGCCGAAGCATCGAGATAGTCGCTGTTATATCGAGTTTATCGACACCAGCACACCCTTTGTTCTTCTTCACTCTTCTCAGGGCTTGGTTCAGATTCGTTGATGAACAGATCTGCTCCATCAACTGAGTTGAGGTCACCAAGACTCGTCCTCCTGTCTACGCCGATCATGCTTGTCATTCTTCGTGGCCATGAGCGTCACTTGCGGTGTTGCCCATTGGTACGTAGAGATTTTGATCATCTTGCTATGACTCCACATGATTGAGTGTCTAGTGACTGCTTCTTGATATATTCAGTTCCGGCCTTCCCTTGGGTTGTACTTCCCCAAGGTACTATGCCTTCTGCTGACTTCTTATTTCCCATCACACAGCATCACTGCTGCATTAGTCTCGCCCGAGACAGGTAATAAGATCTCCCGAGGTAAGACGTTGTTCTTTCCCTTGGCTGTGCCTGATTTACCCGTACACACTTCCCGTCGAGGCATTGGGCTATTCTATATGTTGCTAGGTTACCCAAGTTGTACTGGCCTACTATCAGATTTCTGTTCGTCACGGCCAAGTTTTGCCATTTGCTTCCTTCAGATCCCGCCTCACGGTGGGCACCCTTGCATAGGCTAACGGTTCTCGCTCGACTGAGCCCGTAGAGGACTTTCACCTCCTAGAACAACGCCATGCTCGGCGCACAACGAAAAACACCGAGCCCCGGCTCGGTGTTTTTAACTACGGCCGTCAAACGAGCTCAGGCAATACATGAACATGGCCCCGAGCGATTTGAGGTACATGTTCAAACAAAGTCACAGAAAGAAAAAAGCCAACGCAATAATGCGTTGGCTTTACACATAGCATAAATGCGGAATTAGACTTCTTCCGGTTGGCCTTGCAACACGTTAGACACTTCGATTGGCAATTTCTGCATCACATAATCACCAGGTGCATTGCACTTAACCGGGTAGTTATCGCTACCTGCAGAGCGTGCATCAACCGCCTCAGCCTCTTCGAAGCCAGCCATCCACTCGTTCCAGTGACCCCACCAGGAACCTTCCTGGCGCTTCGCCCCTTTCAACCATGTTTCAGGCTCAGCCGAAGACTTAGCATTGGTCCAGAAACCATACTTGTTCTTCACCGGATGGTTAACAATACCCGCAATGTGACCAGACTCGCCCAGCACAAACGTGGACTTACCGCCAAGCTTGCGTGCGCCACGGTAGGTACCCTGCCACAACGCAATATGATCTTCCTGAGTTGAGATAAAGTATGTTGGGATCTTGATCTTAGCAAGATCAATATACACCCCACCTACTTTAAACCCTTTCGGATCAACAAGACGGTTTTCCAAGTAGAACTGGCGCAGCAGTGTACTGTGACACGCTACCGCTACATTGGTACTATCGCCGTTCCAGTACAGCAAATCGAAGTCGATTGGGCTGTTACCTTTCAGGTAATTGTTGATGTAGTAGTTCCAGTACAGGCTGTTTTCACGCAGCAGGCTGAACGTTACGCTCAAAGAGCGACCATCCATATACCCTTTTGCTTCGTTCTGCGCTTCAATGGCCGAAATAATCGGATCATTGATATAAGCACCGATCTCTCCTGGCTGAGAGAAATCTAGCAGCGTGGTAAAGAATGTCGCCGACTTGATACGGCTGCGCATACGCTTGGCCGAATAGTAAGCCAATGCCGTCGCTAGCAGCGTACCGCCGATACAGTAACCCGCCGCATTGATTTGCTTCTCGCCAGTGATATCTTCGACAACATCAACCGCTTTAACCACACCATCAACAACGTAATCGTCAAAATCCACATCGTACATACTGGCATCTGGATTACGCCAAGACATCATGAATACGGTATGGCCCTGCTCTACCAGCCAACGTACCATTGAATTCTTCTCACGAAGATCCAAAATGTAATACTTGTTGATAAACGGCGGCACGATCAACAGCGGTGTCGCGTTAACTTTTTCTGTCAACGGCTTGTATTGAATCAGCTCAAACAGGTGGTTCTTATAAACAACATCACCCGCAGTATTGGCCACGTTTTCACCCAACTGGAATGCCGCATCATTGGTCATGCGAATTTTCAGTACATCGGCACTCGACTGCAGATCTTGTTGAAGCAGCTCCATCCCTTTGATCAGGTTTTCACCATTGCTCTCAACCGTCAGCTTGGCCAACTCTGGGTTGGTGGTGATAAAGTTGGTTGGCGACAAAGCGTTAATCGCCTGGCGCGAAAAGAAGCTCAAACGCTCCTTGGCCTTCTCATCAAGCCCTTCGATCGATTCGATGGACTCTTTCATCTTATTGCTAAATAGCAGGTAAGATTGCTTGATATAGTTGTAAAACGCCTCATTTTCCCATGCAGGATCGGTGAAGCGCTTATCATCTTTTTCGGGCTGAATAAAATCTGACTGATCGCCATTTTTCATGACGACATTTTGCCAAATCTTCATTTGGTTTTCCCACCAGTCCATTTGCAACTGTGCAATAACGGCTGGCTGCGCTGATGCTTTTTCGATGAACTCGGAAGTATCCTCCAAGCTAATTTCATTGAGCGCTTTATTAAGGGGAGTATTCATGGCTGCCTTGCCTGAATCCAGCTCCTTCCACCACATTTGGTTCATTTCCTGGAGCTTGGCAAAGTAGTCCGAAAAAAAGTTCTGGTTCATTCCAATGACCTCTAATTTTGGACTAAAAATGCCGCCCCAGAACGGGGGCGGCAGAGTGGCCATTTTTCTTAAGCTGGAGTTACTTGCTTTACGTTTTCAGCAACTAGCTCTTCCACTTCAGACTTGAAAGACTGAGCGATTGCAGTGAACTTGTTGCTGTCATCGATTAGCTGCTGAGAAAGCTTAGTCAGCGTTTCTAGCTGCTGACTGTTGTAAGCAGCGAATGACTGAACGTCTTTTACTTCGCTAACAGCCTTAAGCTGAGAAAGACCTAGCTCGCTGTAAGCGCGAACAGCAGCAAGCTGAAGCTCAGTTAGCTCTTCAACGTTCTTGGTAAAGACTTTGTTGAACTTAACGTATGGCGCTAGAGATTTTTCAGTCTGCTCAGAGAAAGATTTAAACATTTCCGTATACATAGCATTTTTCCTTCATTAAAAGAATGGTTAAGTACCTGTGCCATGATGAATACAGGTACTGGTTAGCTTTACAGTTGAATTAGACGCTCTTCAGTACAATCGCTGTACCCATACCACCACCAACACACAACGTGGCTAAGCCATGTTCAGTGCCGCGGCGGCGCATTTCGTGAAGAAGGCTGACAATAATACGGTTACCTGAAGCACCTAGAGGGTGTCCCAATGCAATCGCACCACCATTAACATTGGAACGCTCGGCCAAGTCTTCTACTTGAGACCCTAGCTCGTCGGCCAATTCGTGTAATACACCCAGAGCCTGACCCGCAAAAGCTTCATTGAATTCGAACAAACCAACATCAGCAATGTTTAGCTCTGCTTTATCAAGTGCTTTAATCACAGCAGGTACAGGACCGAGTCCCATAACCTCTGGGGCAATGCCTGCTTGAGCATAGCTTTCAATTTCAGCTAGCGGTGTTAGGCCATATTTTTCGACGGCGGCTTCTGAGGCAACAATAATCGCACTAGCACCGTCGTTGATGCCTGACGCATTACCCGCTGTTACAGAACCACCCTCTTTCTTGAATGCCGGGCGTAGTTTCGCCAAGCCTTCAATACTTGCGTCCGCTTTAGGATACTCATCGGTATCTACAACACTGGTTTTTCTTCGGACTGTCACTTCGACAGGTGCAATTTCACCGGCGAACTTGCCTTGCTCAATCGCGGCAACCGCTTTTTGCTGGCTCGCCAGCGCAAAGTTATCCTGCTGCTCACGGTTCAATCCAACCTTGGCGACTACATTTTCAGCCGTTACCCCCATGTGGTATTGGTTGAAAACGTCAGTCAGACCATCAGTAATAAGAAGATCATCAAGACTTAGAGAGCCCATTTTCTGGCCATCACGGATAGTCGCAGGTGCACAGAATGGGATCTGCGACATATTTTCTGCACCAGCGGCAACAACCAATTCAGCATCACCGGCTTTGATATGGGCAGCGGCATCCATTACCGCTTTCATACCCGAGCCACACACCATGTTAAGGCTATAGGCTGGTACTTCCTGAGGAACACCGGCATAGATAGCGGCCTGGCGGCCAGGTCCCATACCTTGTCCAGCACCAACAACATTACCGAGGATAACTTCATCCAGGTTCGCTGGATCAACATTTGCTTCTGCCAACGCTGCTTTAATTGCAACCGCTGCAAGTTGAGAAGCAGGAACTGATTTCAGCGCACCATTGAAACTACCGATAGGCGTACGTTTAGCCGCAACGATATAAACTTTTGACATGATTTTTGCGTCCTTACAATCTTCAGAAACTAACCCATTAGTGCATGTACAAGCCGCCATTCACAGACAGTGTTTCGCCTGTGATATAAGCTGCCGCATCGCTTGCCAAGAAAGTAACCGCTGCAGCAACTTCAGCAGGTGTTGCTAAGCGCTTCATTGGGATCTCAGCTTTAATGCTGTCGAGCACTTCTGGCTTGATGGCTTCTACCATTGGCGTACCAGTGTAACCTGGGGCAATCGCGTTAACAGTGACGCCTGAACGCGCACCTTCGGCAGCGAGGGCTTTGGTAAAGCCGATCATTCCTGCCTTTGCAGCAGAATAGTTTGCCTGGCCGAACTGACCTTTAAGACCGTTAACTGAAGAAATATTGATAACACGTGAGTTACCGTGCTCGCACATTGAGGCAAACAGCGGCTGAGTAACGTTAAACAAACTGTTTAGGTTTGTCGTAATTACGTCGCCCCACTGCTCTTTGCTCATCCGCTTGAACGTAGTATCGCGTGTAATACCGGCGTTATTAACAAGAACATCAATGTTACCTTCCTCTTGCAGCAATGTTGCAAGCGCCTCTGAGCAATAATCTGCATCTGTAACATCTAGCGGGAACAAACGAACCTGCTCTTCTGAATAATTATTCTCTTTGAACCATTCTTTAGCCTTGGCTTCACCGCTTGGGAAATATGTGGCAATCACACGAAAACCCGCATCAACTAATCCTTTAGTGATCGCTGAACCAATACCACCTTTCGCACCTGTTACTAATGCTTTCTTACTCATTACAGAAGACTCCATTCCATCTTTATGATGATTTACCATCCTTTATTCAAGCACTTAATAGCAACCATTCAAAAGGACCACTAACCAACGCAGGCTGTTTTTCAGCCTTATTTTTTAATCTTGTTGCATCCTAGCGAGTGAAAAAGACACTGAGGTGACTTTTACATTGCACGAATATTATAAGAACATAGTCACATAACAATATCAACACGGAGTATCAATGGTCGTACCAATATTCCTGCATAGAATCACGTTAAACCGCAAAACAAGGCGAAACCTTTAAATGTGTCAATAATGTTATTTTAAGCCAGCACGATAGGTGCCATGTTTTATATATGCAAAAACAATGGAATAGAATGTGGTGGCAATTATATTTTGCGTTTTTATTGTGCAATTTTGCACTGCAAAAGTGCATCAATAGTCACTAAAAAAACACCAATGAACCGAGCAGAAAAATATGAGAAAAGGCCAATTAATCACCAACTGAACCTTGGCACTGAACTTAAGCCAGCTCTATCAGTCTTATTTTTCATATTTGACTGTTTCATTTAAGGAAAATAACTCCCCATGTTGACAACGACTTTTCAACGCCTTCAATCACACCTGAATAACCAGGTCATAGGTCAACCAAATCTTGTTAAACAGTTAATGATTGCATTATTGGCCGATGGCCATATCTTGGTTGAGGGGCCTCCTGGACTCGCTAAGACACGCGCGGTAAAAGTACTGTCTGACAGTATCGAAGGAAATTTTCATCGTATTCAATTTACCCCTGATCTTCTGCCAGCAGATTTAACGGGAACCGATATTTTCCGCCCCGAGACCGGCGATTTCACCTTTCAGCCAGGCCCCATATTCAATGCTTTGTTGCTAGCTGATGAAATCAACCGAGCACCAGCCAAGGTGCAGGCTGCAATGCTGGAAGCTATGGCAGAGAAGCAGATCACAGCCGGACGTAAGACTTACCATCTCCCGGAGCTCTTTTTGGTCATGGCAACCCAGAACCCAATAGAGCAAGAAGGTACCTACCCACTTCCCGAGGCACAGCTGGACCGCTTTTTACTGCAGCTTAATGTTGAATACCCAGATGAAAGCAGTGAGTTGGAGATCCTGAGGCTCAACCGGGGGGAGGCTTTGGGGATCACTGCGGATGAACCGGTAAAAATCACCCAGAAAGAAATTTTTTCTGCCCGTAGAGAAGTGCTCAATATCCATATGGCAGAGGAAGTAGAGCAATACATTATCCGCTTGATCATGGCGACCAGACACCCTCATCGCTACAGTGAGCAGCTTGCCAACTGGTTACAAATGGGGGTCAGCCCACGAGCAACACTTGCTCTTGACCGCTGTGCCCGGGCTCATGCATGGATAAGCGGAAGGGATTTTGTTACCCCCGAAGATGTCCAGCTGATGGCTTACCCAGTTCTGCGTCACCGCTTGCTACTTAGCTATGAGGCACAGGCTGAAGCCATATCTCCTGATACCATCATCGAACAGCTGATTTCACAGGTTGCCTGCGCATGACTTCACAGGACTTAACTCCAACACTCCCTACCCATAGTGATGGTGTTAACCTTTGCCTGGCTGAGCTTCTGCAATACAAAAACCAGTCAGTTCGATGGCTACCACCAGCCCAAAGTGTTTGGTCACAACTTAATGGCCAGCACCAAAGCCGTCATAAAGGACGCGGCATGAACTTTGCCGAAGTACGCCCTTATCAGGCAGGAGATGATATTCGCGCCATTGATTGGCGTGTCACCGCACGTAATGGAAAAACCCATACCAAGCTGTTTACCGAAGAGCGTGAACAGCCTGTCATGCTGCTGGTAGATGTCAGCTCCAGCATGAAGTTCGGTACGCAGTTATTGCTAAAATCCGTCCAAGCAGCCCACTTTTCCAGCTTGCTAAGTTGGCTTGCAGTCAGTGAGCAAGACCGAATCGGAGCCATTGTGTTTAACGGCAACCGTCTGTACGAATGCAAACCGACTGCTCGCCAACAAGGACCGCTGACGGTAATCAATGCCATAATAGATGCCCACCAAGAAGGTGGCGATGAAGACTTTGATCACAAACGCGTGAGCTTTTCCGATGCCCTCAAACATCTCCACCACCTTTGCCCAAAAGGCAGTGAGATTGTGGTGCTAAGCGATTTTTATCAGCTACAAGAAACAGACAAACGGCGGCTTAGCCAGCTTCGGCAGCATAACCGGCTACAATTCGTACAACTCTTTGACCCACTTGAATTCGGCCATACCTCTTTCAACGGCATAGAGTTCGTGACTGATGACCAGCAGGCGACATGGCTCGACTTTTCCGCCCAAAGTACTCGTGACAGTCTCAGCCAACAATTCCAGCAACATCAACAGTTCATTCAGGAATTGTGCAAGAGCCTGGCTATTCCGTTACACCTCCTGTCTGCTGCAAAATCTTTGATGGAGCAACTCGGCCAGCCAGGAGCCAAAGTACATAGTGGAGGCTCGCATGGCTGATACCTCAACCTTATCCACGCTTCCTCTGGCTGATATCCACCTTCCTGATGTACCGGGAATGTGGCCATTGGCATGGGGTTGGTGGGTGATACTGACGCTTGCACTAATTGGCATTGCCTATCTGGCAAGGGTAGTTATCAAGCACCAACGTAAAAATTTAGCTAGGCGCGAGGCTTTACAACGTTTGGCGGAACTGAAATCACCTGATGATTTCAATCAACTCAACTTACTGCTGCGCCAAGTGGCAATGTCTTACCATTGCCGCGAACACGTTGCAGGTCTAACAGGCCAGTCGTGGTTGTTATTTCTCGACCAGCACCTAGAAGAAAAAGACCGAGGGTTCGTCCGTTTGTCTGAGACTTGGCAACGCGGATTGTTTTCCCCGGCTCCATTAGACAAAGATCAGTTTACTATGTGTTACCAACAAGCCAAAAAGTGGATCCGTAAAGCCAACTTTCTGAGCAAGCCGGATATTTACGGGGAGTCAGGTAATGTTTGAGTTTACATGGCTTTGGGCTTTTGCGCTGCTTCCTTTGCCTGCTGCCATATATTTTGCCAGTAAGCCCAAGGCGCAACCCTCAGCGATTCGACTACCCAAGCTACCCGACGGCCTCGGTCAAAAGCCGAAAGTGAACCGCTGGCTGATAATATTGATGACAACAGCCTGGGTTTGCCTGGTCGCCGCTCTTTCACGGCCAGTTTGGTATGGCGATCCGGTCGAGATCACCCCGGATCACCGGGATATGATGCTGGCCGTTGATTTATCTGGCTCGATGTCAATCAAAGACATGATCACAGCAGATGGCGATGCCATCGATCGGTTAACCGCTGTCAAAAATGTACTCCATCAATTTATCGGTAAACGAAATGGCGATCGGCTAGGTCTTGTCTTGTTTGCCAACCATGCCTACTTGCAGACACCGCTTACCTTTGACCGTAACACGGTTCAGCAACAGCTTGACCGGACGGTACTGGGACTCATTGGCCAGAGTACAGCGATCGGCGAGGGCTTGGGGATCGCAACTAAAACATTCATTGACAGCGAGGCCCCTCAGCGCGTGATCATTTTGCTCAGTGATGGAGCCAATACTGCGGGGGTGATTGAGCCCTTGGAAGCAGCCGAGCTCGCTGCCCGAAGTGACGTCACTATCTACACGGTCGGCGTAGGGGCTGAAGAGATGGAGCAACGCACCTTCTTTTCAACCCGTACCATAAACCCGTCCCACGACCTTGATGAAAGGATGCTAACCCAAATTGCGGAGATGACAGGAGGACAATACTTCCGGGCACGCAACCCGCAGGAGTTAGCACAAATTTACCAGATGATTGATCAGTTAGAACCTATCAACACCGCCCAGCAAACATGGCGGCCTCGTCAGGAGCTATTCCGTTTTCCGTTGGCATTGTCTCTCTTGCTGTCAGTCATCATTGTTGTTATGAGAAAGCGCAATGGTTAGTTTCATATTCCTATATCCATACTGGTTGATCGCACTTCTCCCTCTGGGGCTGCTCTTACCCTGGTTAGCCAATAAAAGTCGCAAGCAGGGGCTAATTGCACCACATTTGGCCGAAAAGCTCGGTATTTCACACAAGAACCAGGCCCGTTCAATCCTACCAGCCCTAGGCATCCTGTGGACTTTGGCCATACTGGCGCTTGCAGGGCCAAGTTGGCAGAAGTCACCGCTTCCTGCCTTTAGCCTCTCTGGCGCCAGGGTCCTGGTAATGGACATGTCTCGCTCTATGTATGCTGACGATATAACGCCGAACCGTCTCAGCCAGGCCAGATTCAAAGCCCTGGATCTCTTGCCCGGCTGGAAAGAAGGTAGTACCGGTTTGGTCGCCTATGCCGCAGATGGCTACATCGTCAGCCCCCTGACAAAAGACAGTTCGACCCTGTCTAATCTCATTCCCCACCTATCCCCCGATATAATGCCAATTCAAGGCAGCAATGCGGCGGCAGGTATTCAGGAAGCGATAAACTTGCTAAAACAAGCAGGGCACCAACAGGGCGACATCATCTTGCTCACTGACGGCCTAAGCAAAAAAGAAAGCCGCGATAGCAAACGTCTTGTCGAAAATAGTCAGTATCGGCTTTCAATTTTAGGTGTCGGTACGACGCAAGGCGCACCTATTAGATTGCCGGATGGCACATTGCTGACTAACAGCAATGGCAAAACGGTTATCGATAAACTTGACATAGGCCCACTACGTGAATTGGCACAACTGACAGGTGGTGTTTTTCAATTATCTCAACCTACCAATTTGGATATTGACACGCTGACAAAAGCAACTGAAAAACCAATTAGCACAACCAGTCCCGATGCGCGTCAAGAGCTGGATGAAAGGATCAATAATGGTTTCTGGTTGTTGCTCCCTATCACGCTGTTAGCCTTGTTCGGTTTCCGCCGTGGCGTCATCTTCGCAGCGGTGTTAATGCTCACTCCCGTAGATCATGCGTTTGCTGCAGTTTGGTCCTCACCCTTTACCAACAGTGACAGCCTAGGCTACGAGCTGTTCGAACAGGAAGACTATGCGGGCGCTGCCGAGCAATTTTCCTCTCCGTCATGGCGAGGTGCTGCACAGTACCGGGCTGGAGATTATGAAAGTGCAATTGAAACTCTCTCTTCGCTTAAGGACGAACAATCCCAATACAACCTTGCCAATGCCTACGCCCAAACCGGCAATTTGGACCAGGCCGAATCACTGTATGAATCGATTCTAAAAAACAACCCTGATCACCACGATGCCCAGAAAAACCTGTCTCTGGTCCAGGCATTAAAAGAACAGCAAGAGAACCAACAGCAGCAGAACCAGCAACAGGAAGATCAACAATCACAGCAAGGCCAGCCTCAACAGGATGGGCAGAGTCAATCTCAGGAAAATGAACCAAGCCAGCAACAAAACCAACAACAGGGGCAACAAGGTGCTGAGTCTGAATCTGAATCTGAATCTGAGCAGAACCAAGCTCAAAACCAACCTGACGGCTCTCAGCAAAATGATCAGCAATCTCAGGATAACCAAAATATCAAGAACCAGAACCAACCAGAGCAGTCGAATAACCAGCAAGGACAAGAGCAGTCTGAAGAAACTCAGAGCAATAAGATGAATCAGCCGCCGCAAGCATCTAGCGAACAGCAGCAATCAGACCAGACGTCGCTTGCGCAACCACCCCAAGCGGACAATACCAATGAAAGTCAAAATGAAAGTGATAGCGCCGATGCTGTGACTGGTTCACCAGGCCAAGAAACGCAAGACAGCATCACTGCCAGCGACCCGGTACTGAAGAAATTAGAACAAGTGCCTAACGATACCAGCGCCCTGATCCGGGCTCAGCTCATCTTGCAAGCTAGAGAAAAACAGGCCCCAGAAGTAACAGAGAATTCATGGTAAGCATATGATTTATCTAAATGTATTAAACTTTTATCAAGGCTCAACTCAACGTATTTTTTATTGGCTAAGGGGAATATTTCTTGGCTGGCTTATGGTGTTTTCACTCTCCTCACATGCTGCCCAAGCCATAGCGACCGTTTCCAAGAACATTGTCGGCGTTAATGAAGTCTTCCAGCTCACCATCCGTGTCGACGACAACGTCAATACCAATACGCTTGATCTCAGTGTACTAGATGCCGATTTTAATTACGGAACCCCTTCCATAAGCAGCGGCACAAGCTTTGTCAATGGTGTCGTCACCCGACAAACTGAATGGAAGATAGCCGTTGCAGCCAAAGAAGTCGGCGAGTTTACCATTCCAAGTTTTCGAATTGGTGCGAGTGAAACTGACCCAATTACCATGACGGTACTGAAGTCTGCCAATAAATCAGCGACGAGCAGCCCTTCAAAGCCTGAAATTAACATTGAGGCCGAGAGCAATAAAGAGCAACTTTATGTAGGAGAAAGCATCCGCTATACCGTAAGAATTCGTATTGGTGAACAGATGAGCCAGGCGGCACTTCAAGCGCCATCGGGCGAGGGCCTTAATGTTAAGCAGCTTGGCGAAGACCGCCAGGTAGAGACCGTACTTAATGGCCGCCGCTATCTGATCATCACCCGAGATTATCAAATTACCGCCAACAAGGCCGGGGATATCCTGCTACGCGGTGCCAAATTTACCGGTAACCTTATCAAAGGCAACCGCGGGTTTGGCTCAACCCTTCAAATCCCTTTTGAGCAGCAGGCGGACGACTTAACTTTATCTGTATTAGCAAAACCAGCTGACTATCAAGGCTTGTGGCTACCCACTGAAGCGCTTGAGTTAGAGCAACAATGGCAGCCTGATGTGAAAGAAATAAAAGTCGGTGAGCCCGTCAGCCGCACTATCACCTTACGCATCAAGAACGCCGAACAAAGCTCCCTACCCAACCTGAACCTGCAATATCCGGATTCCGTGCGTGTTTATGATGAGAACCCTACTTACGGCAGTGATAATGACTTCACATTCATGACCATCAAGCAGGTGATCATTCCCCGCCAGGCCGGTGAAATCAAGCTGCCAGCATTATCAATCAACTGGTGGAATACGGCAACTTCACGGCAAGAAACCAGTAATATCGATGGCCTGACACTTACTGTTCTGCCAGGAGATCCAAGTACACAGGCTTACGTACCGCCTCAAGCATTGCAATTGGACAATGCAGAATCGGCACCGGGTAATGTCCAGACGGAAGTCATTCGTGACAGTGGATGGTGGCCTTGGTTGAGCCTATGTCTCGCCATACTGTGGGTGGCGACAGTGCTACTCTGGCTCACCGAAAAGAATAAGAACAAACAGCGTACGCAAAAAAGTGACCCAAAACATCATGAACCAGCATTTTCCCCTGTAGCTGGGATGATTAAGTCTCTGGAGCAAAATCAACCGGTTCAACTACAGAGCTATTTTCACCAGTGGTCGAGACAGAACCCGAACCACCCACACTTTGAAGAGCTAGACGCTGCAATACAAAACATCATGAAGAGCCATTACAGCAAAAACAAGCACCAAGTTGACGACAAAGACAAGAATAAGGCACTGGAAATTATGCAAATACTGAATGAAAACACCATAAATATTGCAAATAATAAGTCAAGTGCACTTGAACCCATAACCCCTCAATAGCAGCAAGTTATTGCCCATAAAGCCCACTACATAGTGGGCTTTTTAACATCCCCTATCGCTTAAGCCCAACCATTCTTAACAACGGCCATTTAGCAGGCCAATAGAATTAACGCCTTCACAATAAGCAGAAAAGCATTGTTAAATATTGGTGAACCAAAAGTTTCTTTAATAGACTATGGAAATGTGCCAAAATTCCTGTTACAAAATGTGTCGCAGGCAAAATTTAATGCTTAGCGTCAAAACTATAAAATATGCAGGATGTATTATGAATCAAACACAACCCTTTCTAGCCCGAGTTGCGAACGGTAGCCTCGTCGTACAAATACTTTTTGGTATTGTCGCCGGTATTATCCTCGCAATGCTATCACCCGCCAATGCGATAAAAGTCGGCTTCCTTGGCGGCCTGTTCGTCAGCGCCCTGAAGGCCGTAGCACCAATCTTGGTTTTCATTCTAGTTGCCTCTTCTATCGCCAACCAGAAGAAAGGCGCGCACACCAACATGAAGCCAATCATTGTGTTGTACCTTTTCGGTACCTTGATGGCATCATTGACAGCCGTAACCATGAGTTTCCTTTTCCCAACCACTTTAACTCTGGTAACCGGTGCAACGGGCGCAACACCGCCAGAAGGTATTACCGAAGTACTGAATACTTTGCTATTTAAGATCGTTGATAACCCAGTCAATGCCCTCATGTCAGGCAACTTTATTGGTATTTTGGCATGGGCCATTGCCCTTGGTTTTGCCCTACACCAAGCCAGCGATGCCACCAAACAAGTTTTCCATGATGTGTCTAACGGCATCACACTGATTGTCCGCTTTGTCATTCGCCTTGCACCAATCGGTATTTTCGGTCTGGTTGCCAATACATTCGCAGAAACTGGTTTTGATGCCCTATTTGGTTATGGCCACCTACTCGCGGTACTGCTGGGTTCAATGGCTGTCATTGCGTTTGTGGTTAACCCAATCATTGTGTTTGTAAAAACCAAAGAGAACCCATACCCACTGGTACTTCGCTGTATCCGCGAAAGTGGTATTACGGCTTTCTTCACCCGCAGTTCTGCAGCAAACATCCCAGTGAACATGCAGCTATGTAAAGACTTGGACTTGCATGAAGATACCTACTCAGTGTCTATTCCCCTGGGGGCAACCATCAATATGGCGGGTGCCGCAATCACTATCACCGTATTAACACTGGCTGCGGTACAAACTATGGGCATCGAAGTTGATGTTGCTACCGCCGTGCTATTGAGTGTTGTTGCTGCTGTGTCTGCATGCGGTGCATCGGGTGTCGCAGGTGGTTCATTACTCTTGATCCCACTCGCATGTAGCTTGTTCGGTATTCCAAACGAAATTGCGATGCAGGTTGTTGCGGTAGGCTTCATCATCGGTGTTATTCAAGACTCTGCGGAAACAGCCCTGAACAGCTCAACCGACGTTATCTTCACCGCCGCGGCTTGTAAGGCTGCAGAAGCTAAGCTTGAAGGCACTAATGTCAAAGCAGTTTAAGTCAACAGCTTGCTTGACCCATTAATCATATAACGGAAACATCCAGCATCTTCCGATGCTGGATTTTTTTGTATCGGTCACATTGGCTAACTGAAACTACTTGGTCACTTCAAAACCCGGAACAAAGACTTCAACACGGCGATTGCGCGCACGCCCTTCCTCTGTATCATTGGTTGCCACGGGCTCTAGCTCACCTCGACCTTGGGCTACAATGCGAGTTTTATCAATGCCGAAATGGCTGCCAACATACCCGGCAACAACAGCGGCACGATCTTCAGACAGCTTTTGGTTATATTCAATGGAACCGCGACTATCTGTGTGCCCTACGACATAAAGCTGAGTATCCGGGTATTTAACCAGCTGTTGCGCGACCGGTTGCAGCATCTCGATATCACGCTGAGTCAACTTGTCACTGTCAAAGGCAAATGGCAGCACCGCTCCAACCGCTTCCACTTTAACCACTTCTGGTACTGGCTCTGGCATCGGTTCCGGCTCGGGCTCTACGACAGGCACGGGAGCTGGCGCCCCCCAATGATAAACCAAGCTCAAGCCATAAAAATGAATGTCGCTTTCGCCCGGAGATTCGGTTTTACCTACCTGGTTATAATATTGATATTCAGCTCGAGCAGATAAATCACGATTAAAGAAGTACTCAATACCCACCCCCGCCGTACCGGCTAAGTTTGTATTGTCATCATTTACTACACCGTTATCCGCATCTCCGACAAAACCACCTAGCTTAGCGTAAATATCAAACGAATTTGACACCTGGTAGGTAAACTTGCCCAGCAGGTCCAGCCCTTGGACTTCGAAGCCATCATCGGCGTAGTCTGCCTGCCCCAAATAGGTATAACCACCTTCCAAGGCAAACCAAGAGTTGAAGTTATACCCCACAAACACACCACCGCCCCAATCGTCCTTGTCGGCGTTCTGACCTTTAATCACCCCATCGAGGTTATCGTAAGTCGTACCACCAATACGTGCACCTACATACCATGGATTATCGGTGGCAGCATGCACAGCGCCGGATATCAGCAAGGCAAGCGGAAGTATCTTGAAGACTTTATACATAACTAACTGTCCTTATTTATTATTAGCCACTACCCAATTAGGTGTAGAACAAAGAACAGTTTTTTTACAAATTTATACCTGCAAATTAGTACTTTTTTGTCTATTTACGAGTAAAAATCACCAACCTGATATCGTGGGAGGTTCAGTTAATACTTTGCATTCCTTTACCAATTATCCTAATGTCCCTATTCTTTTTCGGTTTTCAATGTGATCTAGGCACAGTAAAATCGTGTAACTTAGACATTGTATGGTAACGACGCGCATTTATATGAAAGATATAGCTCTCCCGCATAATCATCGCTCCTCTCTCTCAGTTGGCATTATTGGCGGTGGTATAGCAGGCTCTACCATTGCGCTGCGTTTGGCTGAGTTGGGTATCAACGTCGAGATTTTTGAAGAAGGTACTAGTTTGGTCAACGGCCCGCCCATTTGCCATCTCCACGCAGGCGGAAATCTTTACCGTGAAATATCAGATGAACAATGTATCGTACTTCTCCAACAGTCCATCGACTCGCTGAAGGTGTTTCCGCATACCGTCAATGTGCGCCCGACAGTCATTGCCGTGCCTAAGCATGACAAAGGTGATCCGGCTGATCTTATTCCCCGTCTGAAGAAGCTCCAGTCCGTTTACCGCCAGTTAGTTGAACAGGATCCGGCCAACCAGGTCATTGGTCACCCGGACCGCTATTTCAAGCTTTATGAGCAAAGCGATTTAGAACGGCTATCACAACAATCGATGCCGACACACCCTGTATCATTCGATGACTGGATGATTCCCGTTGCCAATAACCTTGACCTTAGCCAGTTTAAGTACCCATTAGCACTGGTGCAGGAGTATGGCTGGAGTGTTTTTCGCCTTGCCGCAACCGCCAACCTGGCCTTGGACAAACTGCCAACCAGCCAAATACATACCCAGAGCAAAGTGACACATGTATCCCAACTGGCCGACTCAGGATGGCAAATTGAATACCAGCGATACGATAATGACCGCCAAGATTATTTGACGCACCGACTCAGGGTTGACTACCTAATCAACGCGTGTGGGTTTCAAACCGGCCAAATAGATGATATGGCCAAGCAGCAGCGAAGCCGGCTTGTCGAATTCAAAGCCGCCTATGTGACTCAGTGGCCGGATGGCCAGGGATGCTGGCCTGAAGTGATTTTTCACGGCGAGCGTGGAACCCCTGACGGAATGGCACAGCTGACCCCATACCCAGACGGCTACTTTCAGCTTCACGGCATGACCGAGGACATTACCCTCTTCAAACAGGGCCTGGCAAGAAGCACCCCGAACAGCTCACAGCCCAAACTTGCCGATGGATTCATTCGCAAAATAAAGTCTGGTTGGGAAAATCAGGAAATCCACACCCGTTCGACGCGAGCTATCAACCACATGTCCCGTTTTGTACCCAATTACAAAACGGCCACAGTAGGCGGAAAGCCCCTTTTTGGAGCGCAGCAGATACCTGGTGACGACATTACCCTGCGTGCCGCAGATGTTTCCTTCGCAGGCAAACGCTATGCCCGTACCGAGATCGTAAAAGCCTCTTCGGCACTGTCGGCAGCAAACAGCATTGTTGAGCAACTGCACTCTGAAGGATTATTTCAAGCACAGACTGGTGAAATGAGCATTACGCAAGCCTTTCCTGTGACGCGGTCACTTTCAGCCAAGGATATCGAAGACTACGCCATCGAGTTGGCCCTCGAACGTGACTACCCTGAAGCGCTAGCAAAAACGCTTTCGTATGACCTGACAGATTAACCCTCCCTATGTCACTGCCGCTTTGCGAGGGGATCCCTGCCCCTCGCTACAAAGACACCTCAATTGTTGCTGTAGAACACCGCAAGCCAAATTGTTTCCTGCTCAGGGTCGGTCCAAGATACCCTGTGGCGCTGATGGGCGGGAATATTGATATGGTCACCAGCAGCCATAGAGATCTCTCGCATCCCCTCTTCAAATAGGATTCTTGCGCTTCCCTTCACGACCATAACCCACTCCCCTTCATCTTGATCGTACCAGTCTCCTTCGGGAGTGGTATGTCCTCGAGAGACTATACGCTCAATCCTCATAGAGCTTGTCTTGAGAATGTCTTCAAACAGCTCCTCAGGCAGAGAAGCCGGTATCGTATCGAACAGGTTATCCATACAAACTCCTAAAGAAAAGGCGAGCCTTAGCTCGCCTCTTTCATTCAATTAATTCGGTCGTGGAATTTCAATCTCTATACGCTGATTGAGGACGTCCAACTCTTGCTCCAATGCTGCAAGCTGGGCTTGCTCACCTTCGACTACCTTCAGCCGTGCTTCATACTTGTCACAGTCAGCTTGTGAAACCCAATTCCAACTGGTGCCGGATTTGAATTCATCGCAGGCTTGCTTGAATTCCGCCGCCACCTGCTCAGCCTTCTTGACATCAGCCTTAGCCGCAACTATCTGTTTTTGCAGTAACAGCTGTTGCTGATACAAGGCCTTTGAATTATCCAATACTGCTTTTTGCTGCTCGGCAGTACTGGTCAGTTTTACCACCTGGGTATCAAGCTTCTTCTTTGTGACTGTCAGTTTTTTTTGCTGACTCGTCAATGCCATGATTTGTTTCTCAAACTCAGCCTTCTGCAGTTCAATTGCTTGCTGTGACGCTTCCAGCTCTGCTCGTACTTGCTCGATATCGAGTGCACTCTGGGTTTGATAGTCTTCAAACTCCCGTTCGATAGCTGATTTTTCCGCAACTAGCTGCTGATTTTGGTTCTGAAGCTGTTCAAATTCCGCTTGAGTTGGTCGCGGTGAACGATGCCATACTGCGGTTGTTAGCAAACCACCTATCACTAAACCTGCAACTAACGATAATTTCCAAGATGCCATATCACAATATCCATAAGTTCTGGAATTCTTTCCCTCACTGAGCAGCACTACAGCCTTGTAAGCCATCCACGTTGAGCAACCGAAAATCACAACATCCAATTGCTAGCTACTAAAGTATCAGTGTAAGGAAAGTGAATGTCAGATTTATATCAAATTTTCTTAATTTTCTATATGAGTAAATGACTTGCGGTCAATCATTACTGCAAGTTCAACTTAAGATCACCTGGCTTGATCCAGCCCACCTTCCTTAGCAATTCAGAAAAGAACAACGTGAGCAACGCAGGAAACAAAAAGTGCAGCATAAAAATTACGCTGTACATGGTCATGCTGTCCCAACCGACAGCTTCAAGAGCAATAAAAGTCTGAATTTGGCCGACAAAACCCGATGTCCCCATACCGGCCCCCAATGGCGTATTCTCAACGGCAAATACCGTCGTCGCAATAGGGCCAAGAATGGCAGAGGTCAAAATTGTCGGGATCCAAACCTTATAGTTCTTAATAATGTTCGGCATTTGCAGCATTGAGGTACCCAAACCTTGGGCCATCACCCCGGCCCAGCGGTTCTCGCGAAAGCTCATAACCGCAAAACCGACCATCTGGGCGCAACAGCCTACTGTCGCCGCCCCAGCCGCAAGACCGTTAAGACTTAGCATAATAGCGATAGCGGCACTGCTAATAGGAAGAGTCAATGCCATACCCATTAACACAGCGACCACGACTCCCATCAAAAATGGCTGTAATAACGTCGCTGACATCACAAGATCGCCCAACGATGTCATAAACTGGCTGATATATGGCCCTATCAAGGTTCCGACCAAGACCCCACTGACCATAGTCACAGCCGGCGCTACAAGAATATCGACCTTGGTCTCATTTGCGACAAGTTTTCCAAGCTCGGTGGCAACCAAGGCGGAGACAAACGCGCCGACAGGCCCACCAAGCATTGCCCCTGCGGCTCCCACCGTCGTTACCGAAAACATCACCAAAGGCGGCGCTTTTAACGCGAAAGCCACGGCAACCGCTATCGCAGGACCGGTCATTTGCTTCGCCAGCGGCCATAACGTATCGGTAAACAACGGGATACCAAATTTAATCCCTGCGGTATTCAAAATCGAACCGATAAGCAAAGAGGAAAACAGTCCCAATGCCATAAAACTCATCGCATGGATGAAATAGGTTCTAGGAGAGAGTGTTACCCCCTTCCGTTGCAAAAAAGCATTACACTGGGTAAAAAAAGTTGCTGACTGAGTAGTAGACATGGTCAATCGTTAGTAGGCTTCAGAAACACAAACACGCAATTTTATTCTTGCCCTGCCAAGATGCAACAAAATTAGTCAAGCTTTGCTGAAATTGCTTCCCTGGCCGAAATGAGCACCACTTCGCACTTTGGCTAGCTCTTGCTGACGATAGAGGATAAAAAGTGCCTTATGGGTCGTAACTCAAAGCCGCTTAACGCAATGATATTTTTATCACCGTCGATTCCCCCCCTAACGTTGCTAGATATGTTAATGCACTTTATGAGGCCGCCGGTGATAAACAACACTCTTCTCCCGCCAAATATTCAATTTAGCTCCCTATCCGCTGCTATCCTACTAGCTCTTAGTCCTTTTAACCCTGCCGTCGCATCAGACCCTGTCGCATACGAGCTTATGCATGCGCACGCTATTAACATCGACACGCTAGACCAAGAAGAATTCATACCGCAACTACAGAACTACCTAGCCAGTGAAAAGCTTGATGGTATCAGGGCTGTATGGACAGGTAAGGGGCTTGTAACCAGGCAAGGTAACCCAATTTTTGCCCCCTCTTGGTTTACGGAGGCTTTACCCAAGGATACTTGGCTGGAAGGTGAGTTATGGGTTGAGCGTAATAACTTTCAGTTGATCAGCAGCATCGTTCGCGATCATCACCCCAATGAGAAAGAATGGCAAAGAGTCAAGCTCATGGTATTTGACTCTCCATCGCTCAGTGCTCCGTTTCAAGATAGAGTGATCATCCTCAAAACACATATTCAGACTATCGACCAGCCATATATCCAATTAATCCCCCAGCATGACATTGCGAACATCACTGATTTAGAACAGTTGCTAGAAACTATCAAGAGTCAGGGTGGTGAAGGAATCATGCTGCATCGCAAAGATAATCTTTACCAACCCGGCCGTAGCCAAAACCTAATCAAGGTGAAACCCTATCAAGATGACGAGGCTATCGTTATCGGCTATGTGCCGGGAAAGGGCAAATACCACGGGATAATGGGGGCTGTTTGGGTCACTACATCCGATAACCGAAAGTTTAAGATTGGATCCGGTTTTAGCGATCACGACAGGCAATACCCGCCTCCGCTAGGTTCAATCGTTCAGTATCGGTTCAATGGCTATACTGACAGCGGCTTGCCTCGGTTTGCCCGCTTCCTCAGGGTGAGAAGTAGCCCTGACTCATAACACACTGAAATTAAATACAAAAAAAGTACTACTCCCCCGCTACTGGGAGTAGTACATAAAAGATGTCATTGTGTACCATCTGCTGCAACCATAAGCCTTAGTAAATAGAGCTTTGGATTGCACATAAGTAAATGCACAATGCTTGCCAATCTTTATGGCAAATAAAATCAACAACTTAATTGCAACAATGTCTATCCGCTGCCCCATAACAGTGAGTTAATGCACCATTATGCAACACAACCTTCCCCACATTAGCTTTCAGCTCACAGCAAAGAAGTAAAAAATAATTTTTGCTATAAAAGTTTCTGTGATCGCTCGCGCAATAAATTATTTAGTATTCTAAATAACGCACACTCTTACAAGAACTATAAAATTAGAAAACTAAACTTATCTACACCTAAAATTCAATCACTTAATTTAAATATTTAAATAATATTAATGTTCACACAATATTACCCATCAAAACATTATTTACCCCAAATTAATCACATGAATCTGATTGCCTTTTCGCATTAGAATTAGTCATTTTACTCAGCCGCTTTTTCTCGCCATATTCCCGATCAGCGACAATTCTCATGGCATTTCCTGTGCCTGTATCTCGCCTAAATACCCTGCGTATCCGCCACTCGAGCAGAGAGGACGGTAATTTTTTGCTTTTTCGGAGAACACAGTAGTGAACAAGCACGCTACGACATCAGCTAAGAAACCTGTTTGGGTTCCAATTTTAGGGCTAACTATCTTTGCCGTTGCCTCAGGGTATTTTATGAGCGTGCTGCCTCTTACCTTGGCGAGCCACGCAATTCCGAATAGTGCCGCGGGTTGGCTGGCCAGTATTTACTACTTTGGCTTGCTTGCTGGCGCCATGCTTATTGAGCCTGTTATCAAAAAAATAGGTCACCGACTGGCTTTCATCTGCTTTGTGAGTGTATTGGCTTTGTCTGTGGGTTTCATGGGGCTGAGCTCAACGTTATCACTCTGGATGGCAAGCCGTTTTATCGCGGGTTTCGCCGTCGCCGGTATCTTTGTAGTCATCGAATCTTGGCTGCTGATCGGAGACAATAAAGAAGAAAGGGCCAAGAACCTAGGCCTTTACATGACCTCACTCTATGGCGGTACCACTGTCGGTCAATTTGGTATTGGCCTGCTCGGTGCCAGCGGGATAATACCGTTTGTGGCAACCGTCGGCCTGCTGATAGTTGCCATTATCCCAGCATTAGCGACCAAACAAGCAAATCCGGCTCAAGAGCAGCATGTTAGCCTAAGCCTGCCGCAAATACTGGCACTGAGCAAACCAGCACTGATTGGCTGCCTTGTCTCAGGCATTGTAATGGGGTCTATTTATGGATTACTGCCTCTGGCGTTGAAAGCAACCACTAGTAATCTGGAGCAGGTAGGAAGCTTGATGGCGGCAACAGTATTAGGGGGGATGAGCATTCAGCCTATCCTCAGTAAATTGTCCTGTCGAATGCCAAAATCGCTGCTACTGGCATTAATGAGCCTTTTGGGCGTATTCGCTATGGGGTTATTTCACTTAGATAGCAGTTATGGCGTTCAGATAGTCGCTTTAGCCCTATTGGGGATGTCGGCATTTGCACTCTATCCAATCGCGATCACACTGGCTTGTGATGGACTAGCATCGGAATCCATTGTGTCAGCGACACAAATTATGCTGTTCAGCTACAGTGTAGGATCCGCTTTCGGTCCGGTTGCAGCCAATTACTTGATGCACACAGATACGGGGCTAATGGGCTTTTTCTTTGCCGTATTGCTAACTACTGCTATTTACATGCTAATGGTCAGCCTGCGCACGAAACCAACCGCTTTGGCACAGTAATATCTCGGCGGTACAAAAAGAGCGGGCGCGACTTTCGTCGCGCCCTTGGTCTTACTTGCAGCGATCCAGCTACTATGGTGCTCCCTGCATCATTCCATGATTAAGCTGTTTCCTTCAGCGCTTTCCCTTTGTTTCCTTCCTGGACATGTCCTATCGGTCTCGCCTTGACCCGTCGATACTTCCTGTCTCGACTCTCTTCTCCTTCCTGGAGGTGTCCCTAACTTCATCCTGAAGTGGTCCATCTATGTCGTCATGACTAGTAGGTATCCTACCTACTGTATCACTTCCTTTTGATTTTCCCTTCACAGTCCTTGTCCGATAAATCTTCCTGATCCACCGCCCTCTTCCTGAGGGTGCCAACATCCCTGGCCGCTTTCCTGTTCCGTTCCGTCAGTTCCTTCCGACGCAGATAAGATTACGTGAACTAAAATTCTAAACAACCGACAGCGATCACATTTTTTATACCCACTTCGTCGCTATTCAACAAATTACCTATAACTGCATGATTTTAAAGAAATCAAATAGTAGCGCTAAATTTATCTGACGACCACAAACTTAAAAATCCCACCTCGCTGTAAGAGATATCTCACATTGAAGCAGGATAAAGGGGTCAATTGGCACTAAATAGCCCGTTCCTGATCATCCTCAGTAGGCTCAAGCCCTTCAAGCTTCTCGAGTAAAACTTCTTTCTTAAACGGTTTTGCCACATAGTCATTCATGCCAACCTCGTAACATTTCGATATGTCCTCATCAAGAACACTGGCCGTCAGGGCGATGATATGCAAACTCGCCTGTCCCGTTTTCTTTTCCCACTCTCGAATGGCTGTTGTCGCCGTGAATCCATCCATTACAGGCATCATGCAATCCATTAGCACGGCATAGTAGCTATTGCCTTTTTTGACCATATCAAGGGCCTGCTGCCCGTTGTTGGCAATATCAAATTGGTACCCTGATTTCTTCAAGAATAAACTGGCAACTTTTTGGTTTACCGCATTATCTTCAACAATTAGCACCTTGGGCTTTACCGATAACACCGACTCTTCTTGTCGTAGGCCGTTTATGGCGTCTATCTCTTGCTCAAGCAAAACTTGCTTTACGGCAGACTCAGAGGGTGGGATGCTGACTGCATAATCATTATCGGGATCCTTGGCTATAGTTGGCTCCTGCCCTGCCGACAAAGCCACGGCCTTTTGCTTCAACGCTTTTTTAACACTCTTTACCAAGCGCTTGCCAAAAAATGGCAGGGTTACAATACCTGAGATCACGCTACCAAAATCGCATTGCTCATCGCGATGGTCAATACACAAAATGATAGGCAAATTCGGCATTATCGTCTTAATCAGACCAAGATCATATCTCGTTTGCTTGGTACTTTGCTGACAGTAGAAAATCACATCAACATCATTTTCATACCTTGTCGAAAGCTCTGGTACATCGGTTACATAGGCTACCATTCCCAGCCCTTTACACTCAGGTTCAATACGCTGTGCTGCGGCTTTGTTCGGCCCCAAAACCAGTGCTCGGCAGGCTTGCAAATCAGCCTCGCCAGGTTCGTTCTCCTCGCAGACATCTACCTCTAAACTGAAGAAAAATCGGCTACCCAGCCCCTTTTCCGATTCAAGCTCCAAATGGCCACCCAGTAATTCAACAAGCTGGCGGCAAATAGCCAACCCCAATCCGGTTCCGCCAAATTGACGTGTAATCGAGCCGTCCTCCTGGGTAAATGGGGCAAATACCTGATCCTGTTTGTCCTTATCAATACCTATGCCGGTATCTATCATGGAGAAACGAAGCTGAACACGGCCTTCTTGTTGGCTGATACAATCGATCTCAAGAGTCACCCCCCCCTTCTGGGTAAATTTCACCGCATTGGAAGCCAAATTCATCAGCACTTGCCTTAAGCGATACTCATCCAGAATAACCACTGCCGGTAGCTCCGGATCGACTTTTACTTCAAGGTTTAGTTTGCTCGCTGTTGCCTTAGCCAATACAACAGTCATCGTATCGTAGGCAACCTCAGCCAACCGGCACTCACTTGGCGACAACACTAAGTTACCCGATTCAATTTTCGACAAATCCAGAATATCGTTAATTAACAACAATAGCGTTTGGGAGGAAGTCTCAATGGTTTGAACATATTCCGCTTGGGAGGGACTCAAGTCGGTATCAACCAAGATGCCTGACATCCCTATAATGCCATTGAGCGGCGTGCGGATCTCATGGGACATATTGGCCAAAAATGAGCTCTTGGCCAAATTAGCCTTTTCCGCTTCTTCTTTTGCTTGGAGAAGCTTATTATGGTTGGCAATCCGCTCCTCAATCATGCCGTTTAGTTGGTGGCTAAAAACGGTAAACTCGTCTTTGCCGTCCACTTTTATTTTCGCGACCGAGTGATCTTTATTACTGGTTTCAAGCAGCGCCATTGCTTTTAGTATCCGGTTTAAGTACGAGCCAATCCGCCTAATAAGATTAACCCCTAGCCAAATAATCATAATAACAGAGACTAAGATCACTCCGGCATACAGCCAAATAAGCCCCTTCGACTGGCTAATACTCGCCTGAATATCCTGTGCCAGCTGGCGGCTGACCTCTGTCACAACAAACTGTATCAAGGTATACCGTTCATCCAAGGCGGAAAGCGAATTATTCTCACCAAAACCAGTAAAAGTCCCCAAAAATATACTTTCACGTAACTTATAACTGGCTGCGAATACCGGATTAGCAAACGTTCTGCGCAATAACTCAATCTGTGCCGGGTTCGCGTTAATAGATAAATAACGCTCAATGATTAATTGCTGCCGTTCTATAAGTGTGTCCAATTGCTCCTTGTAATCCGACGCTTGCTCTGACTGGGTGGCAATCATACGGATATACCAATTTTCTTGCTGCGCCCATAACTGCAGCCATTGAAGTTGGTACAAAATAGATAGCTTTTGTTCAATATTGGCGTCGGCAACGTCGATGGGAGCTTTTTCAAGCGATACTAGGTTTTGGATAACAAGATCAAACCCCCAATCAGACCAATCATTCAATTCCATTATTTCAACATATTCATACTCGGAGATAAGATCTTTCATCTCCTCACTGGTGGATAACGCCTCAGCAGATTGAGTACTAGAAAAAGCACGGGGAATAATAGCTGAATACTGTGATGCTTGTTCAAGTATATTTGAAACTGTTTCATCTATTTCATTACCGGATAGTCTATTAATTTTCAGTTCATGAACAGAATTTGAAAACTTCGAATTTGCCTTTAACAAATCCAACCGAGCCGTTAATTTATTCAATGAAGTAACTTTGTCGAACAGACTAGAAATTTCAATGGCTGCAAAGACACCGGAAAACGTAAGTGGCAGAACAACAAGAGAAATCAGCCTTAATTTTATCGAAAACCGATTCAGCAACCCCATAACCTCACCTTGATCAAAAAATTCAATCTTGCCTATTTGTACTAACATCAATGTCTACTAACATTTATAGCAGGAATGAACATGATGATGGAACTAATTCAATGATCAAAGGATTGACTTTAAAAAGTTTATTGCCTTTCACGACATTATTGACACTAGCATCAATAATTAGCCCTCCGTCTTTTGCCAACGATAATGCAAAAGATATTGAGTTTGCCGTTTTTTCATTAAATGAAGAGATCCCAGCTTTAACAAAAAGTAAAGCCAGAATGCTCTACAAAGGAAAAACCAAGAAACTTAACGGCAGTATTAAAATTGTTTTAGTTGACTTGCCCGAAAAGTCTATTCATCGCGAAGAATTCTACAACATGCTGTTAGGCAAATCCGTTTCGCAAATGAACGGATATTGGGCCAGCCTGTCATTTTCTGGCAAAGGAGCCCCGCCAGAGGAACTAAGCAGTGATGATATAAAAGAAATCATCGAATGGCTTAATAAGAACCCCAACGGGATTGCCTATGCTCCTGTCAGTGCCGTGCCAGAAAATGCCAATATTCTCATTACAGTCTTACAAGGAGAGTAAGATATGACTCAAAAATCATTGCTTGCACTCGCTGTACTTGTATCGCCTTTAACCAGTGTGGCAGCTATACAAATCACCGATAATTTTTCCATCAGTGGCTTTGGTTCTACCTCTATCACCAAGTCAGATAACAGCACTCCTTTGTTTGTACACCGTGAAATCACCGATGAGACATGCTACGACTGCGACACCACCTTCGGCCTTCAAGCTGACCTTTCAATCATCGAAGATGTCAATGCCTCGGTTCAGGTGGTCAAGCGGCCACAAGATCATTGGTCTGATGTCGAATTAGAATGGGCATACCTAAACTACGAGGTAAACCAGTTTTCCTTTCGCGGAGGCAGGTTGCGCATACCGCTATTTCTTATTTCGGAATATTACTATATCGGCCAAGCCTACCCTTGGGCCCGTCCGCCCCAAGAGGTATATGACAGTATTCTCGGCTTTACCTCATACGAAGGGATCAGTGCCTCCTGGTTGTGGGACGTCAATGATGAAGCTGTTGTGAGAATAACGCCTTACTATGGCTTTGGTAATGACAACAAAGTCAAATTCAGCGGCGCCCGGTTCAACTTCAAAACTGACTATCTGGCAGGGCTATCTGCAGAGCTCAGCGGGTTCAACTACCGCGTGCATTTTGGCTACTTAAATTCAAAGTACTTAATGTCCCCTAGCTCGTCTTCCGAAAAAGAAACATTGAATATCTACACCCTTGGTGGCGAATACTCGATGGATGACTGGCTATTTATGTCAGAAGTACAAACAGACGATCTACAGACCAATTGGTATGTCAGTGCCGCTTACAGCGTCGATAAATTCACACCTTATCTGGTCTATGGAGAAAGCCACCACCGCCGTAAGTCAAACAGTGTAACCGCTGGAATACGTTATGACCTAACCCACAAGATTTCACTCAATGCCGAATGGCAAGGCATCTATATGGACAGGGAAGATTACAACGCCGGTAACGAGGGGCAATTTGTCACGGCGCCAATTCATTACAATGAAGACAAAGATGTTCAAGTGTATACGGTTATGATTAACTTTATTTTCTAATTGCCCCAAACAGACCAGAGCGCTTCAGGCCAATCGCCTGAAGCACTGGCAGCTCAGCTACTTCACTAACATGGCAGCACCGAAAACCCCGGCGCTGTCGCCCAACGCGGGCTTGGCCAGTACCGTATTGAGAACAGGATTGAACAAATGCGGTAAAATCGCCTCGCGCCCCTCGGTATACAGGGATTCAATGTTTCCTACCCCACCGCCTACGACGATCACATCTGGATCCAGCACATTGATAATTGTCGCAACCGCCCGACCAAACTGCTGGTGCATGCGGTCAATCGTCTGCCGCGCCAACTCATCGCCCTGACTTGCCAATGCCACTATCTCCGGAAGATTTCGAGAAACAGCTGGATAACCACTGTTCTCTCGGTAGTAACGCTCTAGTCCTTTTCCCGACAACACAGTTTCAACACAGCCATTTTTACCGCAATAACAAGGTGCGCCATCAGCTTCGAGCACATTATGCCCCCACTCGCCTGCGATACCATGACAGCCATTGAGCACCTTGCCGTTAACAACAATACCACTACCGACGCCTGTCCCCATAATGATACCGAATACCACTTCAGCATCAGGCTTTATGTCCTGGACCACCCCCAGTGTTGCTTCTGCCAGGGCAAAGCAATTAGCGTCGTTGGCCAAACGCACGGGGATCCCCAGTAGTGACGCCAAGTCTTGATCCAACGGCTGGCCATTGAGATGGGTCGAGTTACAGTTTTTCATGGTGCCGGTTGCCGGATCCAAGGTTCCAGGCGTGCCAAAACCAACAATTTTAGGGTACTCACCCACCTCCTCGGCGCATGAGTCGATCAACTTCTTAATCTGTCCGAGCACATGCTGATAGCCACCTTCGCCCTCGGTGGGCAGGCGCTTACGCAACATACAGTGGTCATCAGTATATTGCATGACAGCACACTCGATTTTTGTCCCGCCCAGATCAATACCCCAATAATATTTGCTCATAACTCTCCCGCTTTGTGGCTTGCCGCTCTATATGGCTACAGATTTCAGTAGATACAGTCCATGCTGCTGCAATGGAGTATGTGTCGCGCTTTCACCTCTGCACTGCAAAGCGCGCAAAATCAGCCATACTTATACCAAAACATAATGGTTACTGATGTCTAATCATCGTCATTTTAAGCAATTAACACGCTGATTAATCGACAATACAACATATTTTGGAGATTTGTGATGTTTCTAAGAGAGTCACGCACTGGTGATTTAGTTGACGTCATCGACATGTCTTCTTTGGTCAACCCCTTCTCCTCACATGTCAAAGTGCAGTATCAATCCGGCGAAGATCTTGCCGATCCGGTTACTGTCGACAAACAAAGTTTGGCTTTTCCTTCTGGTGAGGAATTACCAGAGTGCTGGATAAACGGCTATTACAGGCATAGTCAACGATAACCAAACAAAAGAGCCCTCTGATGAGGGCTCTTTTTTCAGCAAATCAAATCGGACCCGATTTACATCGCCAGACTATTAATGCTCTGGCTGATCTGGTTGGTTAAACGCGCCACGCCTTCAGCCAATGCTTTCACCTGTGCATCATAGCCATCTTGCTCGAGTGGGACTTGAATGAAAAACGGCTGCCTTGCCAAGGCTTCACCTTGCTTATCAACCAGTAGCCATTGTCCGCTCAATCTTGCGCCACCGCTGTAGTGACCGTTGAACTGGGTAAACTTCACCTGAAGTTTCGGCAAATTGCCGCTATTTACAACAGGAGTCAGCTCATCGAACCAGTATCTTGATTGCTTCTGGCGTAAATCCTGAGTAATGATCCGTGTCAGCTGACGCGATAAGCTTTCTGCCCATAAGTTTTGCTGAGCCTGGACCACTTCGGTTTCACTGCTTTGGTAAACAAGCCCAGTTCCCGCCAGATGCTCGGCTACTTCAACGGGGCGAACAATAACCACCGGTTGATGCTTGTTGGCAAACGCCATGGTTAAATCACTGCTGTGATCAGGCAGCAAATACGTTTTCGTCACTGGCTCTGTAGAGCTGCAGCCCGCTACCGCCAACAGGGCAAGCGCTAGAATTATTCCCTTGTTCATTATTGACGTCCTCCGACAGGAATGGGATCAGCTGCTTTTTCCCCGCTGAAAATCAGTGAGTTGGGTTTTTCATTTATCTGCCGCAATACAGGCTGTAGCTCTGCCATCACTTGTTCAAACTGTATCAATGCCTGCTCCAAATTCTGATAAGGTGCACCATCGGGACTGTAGCCGTTAAGAGTATCTTGGATCTGCTGCAAGCTTTCACGAATTTCACCCGGTATTGCCTTGGTGTCTTTCTGTGCCAGTAAGCTGTTGAGCTCTGTTGCAACTTTTTCAGCCGCTAGTAATGTCTTCTGCGATGTTTCCAGCGTTTTGTTCAGGGTCTGCAAGGTATCTTCAACGGGTAAATTGTTGATCTTTTTCAATATTGAAGTGATCTCTTTTTGAATCTGTGCAAAACCGCCAGCCTTGGTCGGAAAAACATCATACTCACCATAATTACGGTGTTTATATTTTTTCTCTTCAGGATAGACCTCAACATCCACTAATAAGGCACCGGTTAGGATATTCGCAGTTTTCAATGACCCGCGCAGGCCATAACTAAACTCTTCTTCGAGGCTAGCCCTAAGCTTCTCTAAATTATCGTATTTCACATGGGCAATCACCCTGTCCAATTCGATACGTACCAGTACCGGAATTTGCCGATTAGAAAAACTTTTCTCCTCACTCATAATATCCAGAGGCACTTTACGCACCGTACCGATTTGAATACCGCGATACTCAACAGGCGCACCAGGTTTCAAGCCCCGTACGGACTCATCAAATAGCATAACGTATTCAAGGTAATCTTCGAAAAATCGCTCACGCACTTGCTTGATGTTGTCATATAAACGGAACTTAGATTTATCTTTGGTAATAAGCTCACCGGGCTCTCGCCCCTGAGGCACACGAAAGCTCACCCCGCCAGTGATCAGTGATTCGATCGAGCCAATTTTCAAATTGAACCCTTCCGCCGACATTTGCAGCTCAACCCCGGAGGTCAACCAAAAACGGGTACTTTTCCTTATCAGGCTGTTATATGGCTCGAAAATAAATAGCTGGTAGTGGGCTTTTTTACTTTCCGTATCAAAGCTCACATTTTCAACCCGCCCCACCGTAAAGCCCTCATAAAGCACCGGGTCACCCACTCCCAGCTTACCCGCTTCATTATGGCTCAGGATCAAACGCAGCCCCTTGGCATCTGGCGGCGCAACCGGTGGGACGTCCAGCACATCGAAGGTAAATTGTTCTTTCTCACTTTTACCTGGTTGCAGTTGGATGTATGCCCCCGATAACAAGGTATCCAACCCGGACACCCCTGACTTTCCGATGCGCGGCTTTACCACCCAAAATAAAGAGTCTTCCTTGAGCATCCGGGCTGCGTCTTTATCCATTTGCGCTGTCACTTGAATAGCACTGTAGTCCTCATTTAAGGTTACCGCCGTGACCACACCGACTTTAACGTTCAACGCTTTAATTTCAGTTTTACCAACCTCAATACCCTCAGCAGTATCGATATTCAATACAATTTCAGGCCCTTGGCTAGTGATAAACTGAATCAGCATCCATATACCAATCCCGACGGCAATAACAGGTACCAACCATATCGACGATATTTGTTTAATGGCTTCTTTCTTAGCCTGGGGAGATGAGGTTTCACTCATAACTGTTTTTCTCTTTATTATTGTTCACATAGCCTGCGGGGGAGACAAACGCCGAATCCTTGGGCCAAAACACACGGGGATCAAAAGACATTGCTGAGATCATAGTCAGTAGAACAACACAGGCAAACGATAATGCAGCAGGGCCTGGGTAAATTGCCATTAAGTTCTGAAGTTGAACCAAGGCCACCAAAATCGCCACCACAAAAATATCAATCATCGACCAACGACCAATAAACTCTGTCATTCGATACACCTTTAACTTTCGCACCGCTTTCTTTTCATCGAGGCTGCCACCTTTCCCAGCCATGATATACAGCCAAGACAGCGCAATAATTTTTGCCAGCGGAATGACCACACTTGCCAGAAAAATAACTGCCGCTATGGGATATGACTTTAATTGCCATAACAACACAACCCCGCCCAGTATGGTTGAGCCTTCTGCTTTGCCCAAACTGACGGTATACATCATGGGATAAAGATTGGCGGGAATAAAAAAGACAGCGGCGGCGATAAGCAACGCCCAGGACCGCTGCAACATCTGCTGAGGCTCGTAGGGGTGGAGCCGGCCATGGCAGCGGATACAGCGAGCATGCTTCTCTTCCGTCAGCGGATTGAGTTGCGAGCACACATGGCAGCTGACATGGTTATAACTGTTGTGGCAATCACCGGCCTTTACGCCATCCTGCGGCTCGAGAGGAAGAAACTGCAACCATAGCCAGGTACGATCAGCCATCGAGACGCATTTCACCACCAGCATGGTATAGAGGCAAAACGCCCAAAACGACATCCCCAGTCCGATATCCGCCAACGACGCAATTTTTATCAAGCTGACCAATACCCCAATTAAAAACACATCAACCATCAACCAAGGTTCAATCCGGATCATTAGCCGACATAACTTTTTCTCCCACAAGGCAATAGGCTTTTCTCCCGGATACTTTAGCCGCTGGCCTGCACGGAAATACAAATATAGCAGCGAGACCAAATACAAAGCCGGCAACACTAATACCGTTAACAGGAGCAAAAGTGCCAGCAAACTATTTTGAAAAACACTGAGCATTTCTGCCGAATGCATCAGGGTGATTTCCTGGCTGATCCCCTTCACGCTGAACGACATAAAAGGGAAACTGATGCTGGCAACAAGCATTACCAAGCTCGCCAAACCATAAGACAGTGGCCGCTGAAATGGCTGGGCTATGCGTTTAACCAGAGTGTGATGGCACCTTGGACAAACCGACTTCTCATCATCGCCGAGCTCAGGCAACGCCACCACTAATCCACACTCCTCACAGCCGACTAGCGCTTGTCGTTGTTGTGGTTTACCCATTTGTACCTCAATTCACCTTGCATCGGGCAAGGCAACATTATCAATTAGCGTTATTTTACTTTATTTAAGTTAGTATACCCAAGTGGCATTAAGTTGCTTAACTGCAACACATAACTGAAAAAGCACCCGATTGCTTCGAGTGCTTTATAGAAGTAAGCGGTTTGTTTTAACGTTAACCCGCAGTGAAAAGCTGGTCAGTTTTGGCCGCGCAGATAAAATCATTCTTGTGTAGCCCTTTGGCCGAATGGCTCCACCAGCGAACCCTTACCTTACCCCACTCAAGGGTAATTTCAGGATGGTGAAACTCTGCTTCAGCCAGCGCTGCAACCCTGTCAGTGAATGCCCAGGCCATTTTAAAATTCTTGAAAGTAAATTGCCGTTCAAGCTGTTCAACACCATCAACTTCAACCGCCTGCCATTCTGGCAAAGTGGCGAGCAGTGCTATTTTTTCATTTTCTGTCACCTTAGGTGCTCCAGCATGGCAGGCTTCGCACTTGAGTTCATGTAGTTCAATCATTGATTCCCCTTAACTCACTTCCTTGATTTTGCTTTCAAACAGTGGCTCATGTAATCCCAGCTTCTGTGCCTCAGTGACCAACTGCATGATATCTTGGTGGGCCAACTCGTAGAGCTGGTTAATATCCTCAAGAATAAAATAGAGCGGCTGCATGATGTCGATCCGGTAAGGCGTACGCATGATATCAATAGGCTCAAACGGTTTATAAAGAGGCCTAGGCTGGTGCGCTTTACTGTCCAGCTTATCAAGCTTGTCCGAGGCCATTTGCCCGGTTAACGCATAGCGCGTTTCGCCGGGGGACGACAGAATGCCTCCACCATATATGCGCAACCCTTCTTGCTGCTGCAGCAGTCCAAATTCAACTGTAAACCAGTATAGCCTTGCCAAGTAGACTCTTTGCGCAGAATTCGCCTTGGCTCCCAATTTTCCGTACGTATGGGTAAAGGCGGCAAAGGCCGGGTTGGTCAGCATGGCACAGTGGCCAAAGATTTCGTGGAAAAAGTCTGGCTCCTGCAGATAGTCAAACTCTTCCCTTCGCCGCAAAAACGTGGCGACAGGAAATTGCTTGTTGGCTAACAACCTGAAGAAACGATCAAAGTTTATCAAGGCTGGGACAGCAACACACTCCCACCCCGTGGTGGACTGCAATACCCGGTTTATTTCCACCAATTGCGGTGCTCGCTGCTGGGGTAAATCGAGTAATTCCAGACCGTCGATATACGCCTGGCAGGCTCTTCCTTCGATACATGCCAATTGGCGCTCAACCAGATCGTGCCACACTTGGTTTTCAGATCGGTCCCAATGGATCACACCCTGTTCATCTGGCTTTTTTGAGACATATTTTGTTCCGCTACCCATAATTGACCTTCTTTGTTCTGCTGCCTCGCCCTGGCAAATCAACATTCCGCTAATATCATGTTCGTTTCCTTTAGATTAGGTCGCTTAGCCAACCCACCGACAGTCGTTCTTAGCAATGAAACTCCGGCAAAACGTAACAATTATTTTACAGAACATTATCCACCCTATACTGGCAGCCGGTACGAGTACACATCATTCAATGACTTAAAAACAGCTCAGCAACATGCAAGCGAACAATCATGGCTTGTAAATCAATACGGACACTGGTTGGTGAATTCAGTTAAGGCTTCAAGTTGCCTTGCCCGAATGACTGCGCCAGAGTTAAGCCATTGAGCTAACATTTAATTAACACGGTCAATGTGGAATGACTGTGATCACGAGGGATATGCAATGCGGCAATGGTTTCAATTTCCAATCACCGAGGGAGAGGCTTCTCGCCAAGCACATTGTGACTTGCCTGAAGGTACGTTCGAACGTGAGTGCGGCCGAGAAGGTTTTTTTGGCCCAGCAAGCCATATGTATCACCGCCACCCTCCAACAGGGTGGATAGACTGGGATGGTCCCCTACGCCCCAGGGCAATAGACACTAATCAAATCCCCTCTGAAGGGGCCTCGCCTTGGGATGCCTCGCTTATCCTGTTCAACAATAACCTCAAGTTTCGGGTTTGGCACTGCGACAGAGCCATGGAAGATCTCGCGCGAAATGGCGATGGCGACGAAGTGCTATTCATCCATCATGGGTGTGGCGATTTGTTCTGCGATTATGGCCATATGACCTTCCGAGACGGCGATTATATTGTACTACCTAGGGCAACGAGTTGGCGGATAGAACCCAAGGCCCCTGTCACCATGCTGCTCATCGAGGCAACGAACAGTGCCTATCAGATGGCAGAACGCGGCATAGTCGGCCAGCATGCCGTCTATGATCCGGCCGTATTGGAATATGCCAGGATCAATGATGCCTTCCTCCACCAGCAGAATGACAACCGGTACTGGAAAGTCCAACTCAAGGCCCGTAACCAACTTAACACTATTACTTATCCCTATAACCCACTCGATGCACAAGGTTGGAAAGGTAACCTGACGGCCTTCAAGCTTAACTGGCGCGATATCAGACCGCTGATGAGCCACCGCTATCACCTCCCCCCTTCGGCCCATACCACTTTTGTTGCCGATGGTTTTGTGATTTGTACCTTTGTGCCTCGGCCAATCGAAAGCGATCCGAATGCCTTGAAAGTACCCTTCTACCATAACAACGATGATTTCGATGAAGTCCTGTTCTATCACCGGGGTAACTTCTTCAGCAGAGACAATATCGAAGCCGGCATGATCACCCATCACCCCTGCGGCTTCTCCCACGGCCCCCACCCCAAAGCACTGGCAGCCAGCATGACCGCGCCGAAAAAAGAGACCGATGAAGTGGCGGTCATGATCGACGCCCGCTGGCCGCTGGAAGTCGCCCCTTTGCCCGACGGGGCTGAAAACACAAATTATGTCTTTTCATGGCAGGGCAACAACGCGGAGTAGCCAAGCCAAGCTAAATCGAAAATATTAAGGAGACGAACGTGAAACTTGCATCGCTCAACCACGGCCGCGACGGCCAACTCATTGTGGTTTCCCGTGACCTGAAAATGGCTGTACATGCCCATGACATCGCGCCAACATTGCAATTCGCCCTCGATAACTGGCACGAAGTCGAAGCGGACTTGCAGCATTTATACCGCAACCTCAATGACGGTATCGCGCAACATACCTTCCCTTTCAATCCGGCTTTATGCAGCTCCCCCCTTCCGCGGGCCTATCAGTGGGCCGATGGTAGCGCTTACGTTAACCATGTCGAGCTAGTCCGTAAGGCCAGGGGGGCGGACATGCCGGAGAGTTTCTGGACCGATCCCTTGATTTACCAAGGCATGTCAGATGGTTTCTTGGCTCCTACCGAAGATATCAAGGTTGCCGACGAGCAATGGGGGATCGATTTTGAAGGGGAAATAGCCATTATCACCGACGATATTGCGATGGGCACCCGCACCGAAGAAGTCCATGGCCATATCAAGCTGCTGATGCTGGTCAACGATGTCTCGCTGCGCAACCTGATCCCGGCTGAACTTGCCAAAGGATTTGGGTTTTTCCAGTCCAAACCGTCGTCGGCCTTCTCGCCTGTTGCCGTGACGCCGGATGAACTGGGTAACAGCTGGCATGATTACAAACTCCATCACCGGCTCACTGTTCACCTCAACGGGGAGTTATTCGGCCAGCCCCATGCCGGCACTGACATGACGTTTAATTTCGCCGAGCTTATCCAACATGTAGCCAAAAGCCGGGCCATTTTCGCCGGTAGCATAATCGGCTCGGGAACAGTCTCGAATAAGGACCGCAGCAACGGTTCGTGCTGCCTTGCCGAGCGCCGTATGTTGGAGACCTTGGAGTATGGCCATGCTGAAACGCCTTTCATGAAATTTGGCGATACGGTCAAGATCGAAATGTTTGACGACAGCGGCCACTCCATTTTCGGGGCCATAGAACAAACCGTCGCTCGATACGAACATCATTATCACGATGAAGATTTGAACCACCATAACCCACATCATCAGCAATAATTAGAAAACGGGACCGATTAACTTGGAATGAGTCCTTGGAGTAGGCACTCGGAGTTGCCGTTAGAATATTGGGGCTAAGGATAAAACAACGTGAAATTGTATGATTACTATCGCTCATCGGCATCGTACCGGGTGCGAATTGCGCTAAACATAAAGGGACTCAACTACCAACAGGTAGCGGTTTCGCTACTCGACAACGAGCAGCGCAGCACCGCCTACGCTGCACTTAACCCCAGCCAACTGGTGCCGGGCTTTTCACCCGCCGCAACAGAGCCAGCAGATGCTTTGACGCTAGAGGGGGGCTCTGGCGGTGATACCGGGATATTGGGCCAGTCGCTGGCCATCATTGAATATTTGGACGAGTATTACCCCGAGCCGGCGTTACTCCCCAGCGATCCTTGGCACAAAGCTCAATGTCGAGAGATCGCCTTGGTTGTTGCCTGTGACATTCACCCCCTGAACAATTTGCGAGTCCTTAACTATTTAAACAGTGAGCTGGGGGTCAGCCAAAATGAAAAAATGATTTGGTATCACCACTGGTTGAGACAAGGTTTCCAAAGCCTGGAAACTCTCTCTAGACGTTATCACACCCAGTTTACCTGCACTGAAACGCCTTCCCTAGCTGATATCTGCCTGATCCCTCAGCTCTACAATGCCAAGCGATTCGGATTTGACACCAAGCATTACCCAAGGCTGCTAGAGATCGAGCAACGTTGTTTGCAACTGCCTCCATTTCAACAGGCCCACCCGGATAACCAGTAAAGGAGAGAACGATGACGAACCAAGATCCTAACGGCAATGGTTATCACTCGGACACTCAGCCAAAACTGCTATGGATGCCGGAAAAAGATCGCATCCACAATAGCAGGCTGTATCAATTCATGGTTGAGTTGAGCGAGAAAAAAAACATCCTCTATCATGACTATAATCAGCTCCACCATTGGAGTGTCAGCCACAGTGAAGAATTCTGGAGCATGGTGTGGGACTTCTGCAAAGTCGAGGGGGCCAAGAAGCCCCCAGTGGCATTTTGCCCGCCAGAGAGCACAACCCCGGCCAAGGATACCCAATGGTTCCCCTATGCCAAGCTCAACTATGCCGAAAACCTGCTTCGCGACTGGCGTACCCGCGCCGCGGCGGATGCCATCATATTCCAGTGCGAAGGCGATCCCGAGCAGCGCCAGCACCTCAGTTGGCAACAGCTCTACCGGCAAACCTCGCAGGTCGCCAGTTTTCTCCATAACCATGGGGTCAAAAAAGGCGATGTCGTCGCCGGCTACCTGCCCAATATCCCCCAAACTGTCGTCGCGATGCTGGCCACAGCTTCTCTGGGGGCTATTTGGACGTCGACGTCACCGGATTTCGGTACCGAAAGCGTCATTGAGCGCTTCGGACAAACCCAACCCAAGGTGCTGTTTTTCGCCCAGGGTTACCAGTACAACGGCAAACCCGTCTCCTACCGCGACAAAGTCGCTGAGGTAAGCGCCAGTATTCCCGGGCTGGAGCATGTAGTCGAAATATCCGCAGTAGCACCTAGCCCGGGCCAATCCACCAAAACAGCCATACCAGATACCGTCAGCCAGCATTTTTGGCACGACATACTCGACAGCACGGTACCCTGCGAGCTCGGCTTCACGCCGGTCCCGTTCGACCACCCGCTCTATATCCTCTATTCGTCAGGTACAACGGGAAAACCCAAATGTATTGTGCACAGCGTTGGCGGCACCCTCCTCAACCACCTCAAGGAGCATCAGCTGCAAACTGATATCCGCTCCGGCGACCGGGTATTTTTCTTCACCACTTGCGGCTGGATGATGTGGAACTGGCTCGTATCTGGCCTTGCCTGCGGCGCGACCTTGGTGTTGTATGACGGCTCGCCCTTCTATCCCGACGGCAACGTTTTGTGGCAGCTAGCCGAGCAAGAGCAGATAACGTTGTTTGGTACCTCGGCCAAGTACCTCGAGACCTTGGAAAAGCAAGGCTATCGCCCCAAAGACAACACAGACCTGTCCTCGCTGCGTACCCTGTGCTCTACCGGCTCAGTGCTTGCCCCTGAGCAATTTGATTATGTCTATGACGCTATCCATGATGATATTCAACTCGCCAGCATTTCAGGCGGCACCGACATCTGCGGCTGCTTTGCCATTGGTAACCCTCTCGGCCCGGTTTACCGTGGTGAATGCCAAGGGTTGGCACTGGGGATGGACGTACAGGTCTTCAATGACAATGGCCAAGCGATTTACCAACAGCAAGGTGAGCTCGTCTGCCGCAACAGCTTTCCCAATCAACCGGTTGGATTCTGGAACGATCCAGACGGCAGCAAGTACCACAACGCCTATTGGAATAGCTTCCCCGGTGTTTGGCATCATGGCGACTTCGTCAGCCTATCCAGTACCGGGGGGATGGTGTTCTACGGCCGCTCCGATGCGGTTCTTAACCCTAGCGGGATAAGAATAGGTACCGCTGAAATATACCGCCAGGTAAACCGGTTGGAGGAAGTCAAAGACTCGCTGGTTATCGGCCAGAACAAAGGCACCGATGTTCGTGTTGTCTTGTTTGTCCAATTAACCGAAGGGGAACAGCTCACAGACGAGCTGAAAGCCCGTATCCAGAAGACGATCCGCGAGCACTGCTCGCCGCGCCATGTGCCGGAAGTAATCCTGGCGGTAAAAGATGTCCCCCGCACCAAGTCGGGCAAGCTGGTCGAGTTGGCCGTGCGCAATATCGTCCACAACCAACCGGTGAAAAATATCGGTGCACTGGCCAACCCTGAATCTTTGGAAGAGTTTAAGGACAGGGATGAGTTGAAGATTTAGCCTTAGGCTTAATGTGCTAACACCAGAGCCAACGTAAAAACCGCCCATACCAGTAAGCCGGTATGGGCGGTTTTATAATATACAGTCCCGAAACAAGGGCGATATTATGAGCTCTCTTTCATCGCAGAGATAACCGATGGGTCATTCAGCAAGTTAAAGAGCATGCTTTTAGCTGATGCTCGCTGGGAATCGGATAGCACCTTCTTTGGGTTTTCCCTGGCGAGGGTTAGGATATTCTTGATGAACTTGCTGTTAGTTCCGGATAGCTCATAGACAAAGCGGAGGGTATCGAGCAGCTCACCCTGAGGCAAACTGTAAACCGCCATTTCACAGCTCAGTCCATCCATCGAAAGAAAATTGTTTACCACTTCCCTACGTTCAGCATTGAACTTCTCTTTGGCTAAATGGCCGTCAATCAACGCCTGAACTCTGTCGGCGATAGCTACAGGCACTTCCATGGTTTTTGTTTCTTGATTCATTACTGATTCTCCTGCTCTCGCTGGTACACAATGCCGATACTGGTTGGTGGGATTTACCTCCAGCTCAAGCAATTTGGTTACGTTTCTTTCCTGACAACTTTAGACTAACCACCTTCAAATAAGGGGTTATAAATCTGAGATACCCAACAGTACCTGCTCTAATTCATCCCAGGGCATGAGCTGACTGTCGATCACTTCGAGGCGGCTTTCAAACCCTTCCAGAGTCACTTGGTTAACAGACACTACACCATTGTTGACGTTGAACGCGTGGCAGCCCTTGTTAGTATTAACCACGCCTTTGACCCGCTCAGCCGTCAAGTTACAGAACATGGCAAAGAGTTGGTCAAAATCAAAAGTGATTTCGGCACCAAAAATCCAGCCACAGCTGAAGTAGCCCTGACCTTTGTTTTCCTTGCGGATAAACTTCTGGTTCGGCGGCAACTGGAACTGGGGCTCCATTTCTGCATGCTCATGGTGATGGGCCTCCATTGCCGGTGCCTCGTTTTGCGCAGCCCTGTCCGTATCAAGCAGGTTGGCTGGAAACTCGCCCTGCTTGACCAGCATACTCGCCAGTTTCTTTGGCTGTTGAGTCGCCACCCAGTGCTCGAAGATACCGACATCAACCTCATCACACTCGTCAAGTTTGTTGCCAATAACAATTTCTGCCACATCGAGCTGATCGTTGAAGTTCTGGTTTTCCGTATACTTTTTATTGGAAAGGTTACGCGGGTCAACCAAAGCCACCGTCGCCTTCAAGTCGATGTAGTCCTTGAACTGGCTTGAAGTCAGAACCGAGATGATCTTATGCGGATGGCCAAGCCCTGTCGGCTCTATCAGCAGCCGGTCGGGGTTCTGACGAAGCAAGGCCGTGATCCCGACGGATGTCGGTACTCCGGCTGTACAGCACATACAGCCGCCCGGTACCTCTTTGATCATTGCGCCAGAATCGGTAAGAATGGCACCATCAATCCCGATTTCACCAAATTCGTTGACCAGAACCGCCCACTTTTCATCGGCTGGCTTGTTCTTAAGCAGGTTGAGAATCGTTGTGGTTTTGCCAACCCCAAGGAAACCGGTGATAACATTCGTTGGTATACGCATAGTGAGTGTTTTTTCCGAAAATATTGACGGCAAATTACCATGAAATGCGCCTGTGCCACAAATCAGGTTTTTGATTTATTTTGTGATTTTGACTAAGCCTATAATACAAACCCAATTTTGATTAAAAAGTCGCCCCGATTGGGCACATAACACACATTTTACCTTTTTATACCAAGCCATCATTGGCAATTGTGCTCACAGTTTGATTACATATCGTTTTCCGTGAGATTGCTAACACGCAAGGAGCATCTATGCTAAACCCTGCAACAGCGCAAGCAGTGATCGACCATGCCCTATTCCTTGGCGCCGATTTTGCCGAACTGTTCGTTGAACACCACCAGTCCAGCTCTGTCGAGCTTCTATCTGGTGATATCGACAAAGTAAATTCCGGTATCGATTTTGGTATTGGTATTCGCTTATTCTTCGGCCACAAAGTGCTTTATGGCTACACCAACAGCACCGACGAGGAAGAACTTAAACGCGTCACCAGCCTACTCGCCGCCAAAGACAAACGCGACCAAATCGCCAATGCGGGCGCACTCAACCTCAACCGCTACCAGAGCAAGCACATTTGCCACCAGCCCTTGAGCCAAAACCCGAACCTTGAGGCCAAGATTGCTTTCCTGCGCCAGTGTGATAATGCTGCGCGGGATGAAGATGACAAGATCAACCAGTTCATCGGCCGTATCTTGCAGCGCGAGCAGCAAATCGAGATTTTCAACTCAACGGGACTGCACATTGGTGATACCCGCCATTATACCCGTGTCGCGGCTACCGCCATTGCCCAGAACGGCAGCGAGCAGTCTACGGGCTTCGAAGCACCGGGGGCGCTGACGGGTTGGGAATTCAATACCCAGCTTGATGCCAGAGAGCTTGGCCAAACCGTTGCGAAACAAGCTATGGTCAAACTCTTTGCCGACAATTGCCCGTCAGGTGAAATGCCTGTCATTATCGGCAATGGGTTTGGTGGGGTCATTTTCCACGAAGCGTGTGGTCACTTGCTAGAGACAACTTCGGTTGCCAAAAAAGCCTCAGTCTTCCACGATAAAATGGGCGAAATGATTGCCAATCCTGTAGTCAGTGCGGTTGATGACGGTACGATGACCAACGAGTGGGGCTCAATCAATATCGATGACGAAGGGATGGAAACCCAGCGCACCCAATTAATCAAAGACGGTCAGTTGACCAGCTTCATGGTTGATCACATGGGCTCACTCAAAACTGGCTTTGCGCCTACCGGCTCAGGCCGTCGCGAGTCTTACAAATTTGCCCCGACTTCAAGAATGCGTAACACCTTCATCGAGCCGGGTGATAGCTCGCTGGACGAGATGATTGCTAACGTCGAAAAAGGCATTTATGCCAAGAAGATGGGCGGCGGCTCGGTGCAGCCGGGTACGGGTGAATTCAACTTTGCCGTTCAGGAGGCTTACTTGGTTGAAAACGGCCAGATCACCAAACCACTAAAATCAGCCACGTTGATCAGCACGGGACCTAAAGTGCTTAAAGAAATCTCCATGATCGGACGTGATTTTGCCTTGGCCGCAGGAATGTGTGGCTCAGTGAGCGGTTCGGTGCCAACCACCGTTGGCCAGCCAGCGCTTAAAGTGGACAACATTCTTGTAGGGGGTAACTAATGGCCGAACAACAACTGCAACACGCGATTGATCAAGTACTCGAGCGTGCCAAAGCCGCCGGTGCCGAAGCCGATGTCATTGCCAGCAGCAGCAACAACTTCTCGCTGAAAGCCAATGCGGGCGAGCTCGACGAGTACAAAGTGACATCCGGCCAGGTGATTGGCGTGCGTATCGTCAAAGATCAGCATATTGCGACTAGCTACTCTGAGTCACTAGAACCTGCCAGCCTAGATATGATGGTGGAGCATGCCCTTGCCAATGCGACCTACACTAAGCAGGATCAGCATCAAACCATTGCGTGTGCCAATAGTCAGCTTGTCACCGAGTACCCAGAGATCTATCAAACAGACACAGCAACGGTGGATGACAAAATCGCTCTGGCACTAGCGTTGGAGAAAGGCGTAGTTGAAAAACCAAACGCAACCTCTGCGCCTTACAACGGTTTCGGCGAATCCGATAGCCAGGTCATTCTAGCCAATACCCTTGGCACCCGTTGTTATCACAAAGAGCGTTCAACCTATTGTTATGCCTACACACTGTTTGAAAAAGACGGCAAGCAAGCGATGCACGGCGGCATGTCGACCGGCCGTCGTTTTGAAGAGTTAGACCCACAGTACTGTATCAACCACGGTTACGACATGGCAAAAGCCTTGCTAGATGGTGAGCCGGTGACAACCGGAAACTACAGTGTGGTGTTTGATCTCAATTGCCTAAGCAGCCTGTTTGGCGCATTTGGGATGTGCTTCTCGGGCCAATCGGCCATGAAAGGCATCAACCCATGGCGTGATTCTTTAAATTCCATGGTAGCGAGCCCATTGCTCACGATTTCCGATACTGCCTATATCGAAGGAGGCTCAGCCATCAAAGCCTTCGATAGCGAAGGTTTTGCAACTCGCGACACCATCTTGGTCGGTGAAGGACAATTGCAGAGCTTGCTCCACAACAGCCATACGGCAAACTTCTTCGGTATTGAGAATACCGCTAATGGCTCCCGCTCTGCCAAAGGTGGACTTGGCGTTTCTGCGCGACATACGGTTATCGCCACGGGTCAAAGTAGTGACACCGAACTAACTGGGGGAGAATACCTAGAGCTCATCGAGCTACAGGGTGTCCACTCGGGAGCCGATGCGGTAAGCGGTGACTTCTCATTCGGCGCCAGCGGCTTCCTATGCCGAGACGGCAAGCGCATTCAGCCTGTTCGTGGTATTACGGTCGCAGGTAACTTCTATAAAATGATCAAAGAAATTGATGCAGTCGGCGATACACTGGCCCATGATCACGGAAAACATTTCTTTGCACCTCTTATTCGCTTTAGCAAACTCAGCATTGCTGGCAAATAAGGCGCTCTAAAAATAGTCTTCACCCACCGGCAGGAGATATCCCCGCCGGTGGGCTTAATGACAGGTTTGTAATTAAAGCCTTTACCCAACCTATTATTGATATGCCCTTCTTTAATTGAATCTTAAATATCAACGCCCTTCCCCCTAGCTATGTGACTTATATCACACTTAGCCTTATCTTTACTTTCCCCTGACTTTAGCTACTAAAAAACAATCAGTTGCTGAAATTTCCATAACAATTGCATTCACATTTTTTGTTTTAATACCGCTCATACTGAAAAGCATAAATAAGACTGCTTACGTCATAAATACACCGTACAAAAAGGTATTAAAAATTAACAGAAAATCTAAAAGTGGTGCTTTTAACACATTTTTCATCTATTTTCTTGTTAAACATAATGGCTTTATGTAATGCTGATTCAGTGTTTGTAGCAGTAGTTAATATCAACCAATTGTGGAGAATAACAATGAAACGTTCTATGACTCTAGTCGCTGGCCTAATTCTAAGTGCTACTCTTATGGGCTGTTCTAGCAGCGAAGAAGCAGAGCAGCTAAGTCAACTAACAAATAAAGTTGATGCACTATCTGATCAAGTTGCCGGCCTACAGAGCCAGCAAGATCAAATGGCAGGTGCTATCAACGACACCCGCGCGACATCTGACGCGGCATACCAAGAAGCAATGCGTGCTAACCAGCGCATCGACAACATTGCTGACTCTTACAAGAAGTAATATAAAAGGTGGCGCAAGATATTGCGCCACCTTCTAAAAGATCTACCCAGGGGCTTATCCTATCGCTCTATCCGGATCAACCAAGCCATAGGTATTGATACTGGCCTCACCAAGTTCGGGCTCAAGGTAATCCCTGACCATATCAATTGATTCCGCTTCCCACATGCACTGACACAATTTGTGTCTTTCCACAATCATCGTAGCGTGAAGACGCATCCCTGATGGTGGATGAGTAAGAACACCGCTAGCTCTTTGCCAAAACAATTCAGGATCGGTAATCTCATGCTGGATAACAATATACATCCCCTACTCCTTTTGTTTTAGCAATGGCCATAATCCAATTATAGGTGGAATACAGCCGAAGCGATGTATCAACTGTGATGATAATCAATCAGTTGTGACGGCAAACTCAGCGAGCTCAGGCTGCATGGACACTATCTTTTCAACTAATGATGGGCTCAGGCTCGCGCGTTTTTGTTGCTTAAAGTTGAACATTACCACCTTTGCCGTACCTGAAGTTGTTACAGCCCCTTGCTGTTGACTGACAATTTTGTATTCCATTACAAAACTATCTCCGGTAAGTTCGGATATCCGGCTTCCGACCAATAGCTTATCGGGGTATGTCACAGGCCTACGGTACCGGCTCGAAGTCTCACTCAATACAGGGCCGGTTTGGGTTGCCTGCATTTCTTCCATCAAACCAATACCCGCAAAGTAATCTAGCCTGGCCGTTTCAAAATAGCGGAAATACACCACATTGTTTACGTGGTTTAATGCATCCATTTCCCCCCAGGCCACTGGAATTTCAGTAACGATTGGGTAACCTTCAAGTAAATTGGGCATACGCGGGTCCTTGCAATAAATTTTGTGATAACGCTATCTAACGAAAAACCTCTTACTATAAACACCTGATTTAAACATGCGTTCGACTATTAACCTACACTTGCGATAACAAGTTTGCAACATGCAAGGCAAATTATTGATGCTCCGGTGTTGTTTCTGCATTTATGATGAGTATCTTTTCTACAGTAATGAAAGCAGCGTGTAAAAATTCAGCGTTAAAACGGCAAAGGCCTTAATTTATAAGGGATAGAGGGCTATTTTACGGTATCCTAAGCCACCTTTTTCTACCTGACGATGAACAAGCGTTTTTCGGCAGGTTACTGTCGGCGCTAGCGCCAGTTACAACTATCAACAATTATGCTTTACGATAACAACATTCCAGTCCGTTACCCCAAAGGGGCTTTTGCAATGGGGACGGTGTACAGCTTTACCGGCGCATCGATTCTTGCCTCGATCATTTTCTCACTGCTGCTCTTTCTCTCGATAGATGAAGATCCCGTCATGCAAATTCTGTTTGGCGGTCTTGCGGTTATCTTCGAGCTGGGCAAGTTCTTTGCGTGGTATGAATTTGGTGAACGCCGAGCAAGGCGTAATTACGCTGGAGCCGTTTCCGCCTTTGCCTTTTATGCGGTACTCGCAGCTATCTCTATTGGTGGTTCGGTTGGTGGTATCAATAGCGCGACCAACCAAGCCCAGAGCCATGTCAATGTGCAACAGAGTCGGGTCAACAACTACAATATGCAGATCGCTGCAATTGAACGGCAAATCGAGCTTAACAATAGCGCTGCAGAGAAATATATCGAGATGGAGCGTATTGCCACCGGGGTTGCCCGCATCCAGCGTGAAAACGATGAACTTCGCGAGCAGCAGCTAAAACTTGCTGCCGAGCGGGACAGCTTGCCGGTGGTCAATCAAGGCAGCGTGATTGGCCTTATCGACAGCCTAGCCCAGTCTTTGAAGATAGAAACAGAAACTGCCCAGCTCAGCTTGGTGATTTTCCTTTCTGTCTTGCTTGATTTCTTTGCGGCATTTTTCGTTGGCCTCATCGGCGAGGAGCTTCGTTTCAGGAACCAGTTCCGCCGTGTCGGCCCTATCACTATCGATACCTATACGGATAACGAGATCAAGCAGCCAGAGCTGTTGACCAATCAGCAGCAGGAAACGGTAGGCGACGACGATGGGCAGGCTGAGCAACAGCCTGAAACCCCGGCCGAACCAGAAAAGCCGAAATCACTCTACGAACAAGCGATCGAGGCATTGAGCACCAATCAGGTCAACTGCACCAAACGTGCGGTTACCAAATACCTCAAGACCAGCAGTGATGAGGTCGACGACATCTTCAGCCGCTTTATGGAAGAAGGCATTGTCAGTAAAAAGCCGAACAACCATTACCAATGGCATGGTGTTTCCGCTACTGCCGAGGCATAGATCGCGCCCTATTTAGCGACCCCGCAATAAAAAGCCCGACTTTATCTTCATAAAGTCGGGCTTTTTCATACTGGAAGCTTGAGGAATTGATTGCCTTACAAGCCTTTTTTGTATTGAGCCATCGTCGTCGGCGCAATCTTGGCATGAAGAGCTGACGGCGCTGCATCACCTGTTAGCTGCTCACGGAAAGCTTTAAGCAATACTGGTTTTTCCAACGCCATCTGGGTATGGGTCTTAATATCGCGCATATCCACCATATAGCCATCAAATAAACCGGGGTGATCCTTGATCACATCCAAGTTAAGATAATTCTCTTGGCTATACAGCGAATTATGGGCTCCACGCTGTTTATCTACCACATACGAGGCATGCTTAAGACTCAGGATCGACGCCGACTTATCACACTTTCGCAGGCACTTGTCATCGAATCGCTTCTTCTTACAGCCAACCGTTTGGTGGAACAAGCACTGGCGGCTGGTCAGTAGTGTGATCGGGTGATAAATACTGTAGAAAAGCTCGAAATTATCCGGCTTAACCAATGGTTTTATCTGCTTTTTGTTAATTTCGTTGGAGATAAATGCACCGACACAATTGAACTCTTCCTTCAGGCAAGCAAGGCTGTACGAGTTAATAATGTTCATTTGAGGGCCAGCCACCCAGTCAATACCGCGCTGATAGGCCGCATACCCTACCCCGCTGTTATTGGTCACAATACGGCTTGGTTGAACCTGCTCGAGGAAGGCAACTGCTGCATCATAGTTTTCACCAATGAGAATGGCAGGGAACCAAGGCACTAACTGATCATTATGCTCAAATAAGTCAACCAATCGGTCCAAATCACAGGCCAGCGCTTCGGGCAATTGATAGTACACGCAGGTATTTGGCTCTGACTGCAGCACCAGATCCTCTACTGAAGAAATCAAGGTGTGTAATTGAGGGGGTTGAGCATACTCAGAAGCCGCTTCCATTCCAGGTTTGCTCAACTCGACCGGCGCAATAAGTGGCTTGTTGCCGTTAAGCGCTACCGCGACTTTTTCTTTGATTACCGTTTGTTCTTTGTATGGGATGTAAAGGCCGCTTGCCAGCGTGCTCAAGTCGATCTGATTGACCCGGTAATCGGCATTGGCAAAACTGTTGACCCACTTGCTTACCCCTTCCTTATCAAGGGTAAATTTCTCAGAGGATACCAAATTTGATTCTGATTGCAGCTCAATCAAACCCTGCGGTGTGATGAGCTCAACCTTCAATGGCAGACCTTCAGTAGCAATGACTTTAATATCCAGCGCCAGCTTCTCGATACACAAGTCCTTAGTGACACGCTCCACCTGCTGGATAATATCGGTTTTCGTGTCGTAGAGCTTCTTCTTAACCGCTTTGACCTCATCCATGCTGGTGCAACTGTAGATATTCGAAAAATGGGTAGCAGCATGATCCCTCGGATTATCAATAAACATGCTCTTATTGATATCGCCTTTCAAGAACGCATTGGAAAAGTCACGGTTAAATACCGTATATAGCCGGCTGGTATCTGTCAGCATCTCTCCTTTGCTACAGTAGCTATCAATTTGCTGGCGCCACGTATCTACGACCGTATAGACATAATGGGACTTTTTGATCCGCCCCTCGACTTTCAGCGAATACACCCCTGCATCAGCCAAAGCCGCCATATCAGAAAAGGCCGAGTTATCTTTCAGATTCAACGGATAGTCTTTGCCGGTCTCTGTGGTCTGGTACTGCTCTCGGCATGGCTGACTGCAACGGCCACGGTTACCAGAGCTGCCATTTCTGACCGAGCTGATATAGCACAGCCCCGAAAAGCCAATACAGTAGGAACCGTGGACGAAGACTTCCATCAACACATCGTGCTGATGGCCAAATTGCGCCAAATGTTTGATCTCATCAATATTCAGCTCACGCGAGAGGTTAACCCGAGAGGCAGTGAGCTGTTTGAGGAATAATATCTGGCCTTCATTGTGGGTGTTGAGCTGCGTCGAGGCATGCACATCCAAGGAAGGAAAATGCGTCTTTAGTATCGAGAAAAGACCGATATCCTGAACAATCACCCCGTCAATATCGGTATTGACCAGCTTGTTCAACAGACGAACCAGTGCTGGTACTTCGCTCTCCAGAATAATGACATTAAGTGTCAGGAAGATCTTGCATTGGTGCTGGTGAGCCAGCCGGACAACACCGCTGAGGTTTTCAAACGTGAGGTTGGTCGCCCGGTTGCGCGCATTAAAGTTGTCCAGCCCGCAATACACCGCATCAGCGCCGGCAACAATGGCTGCTTTTATTGATTCTAAATCGCCGCCCGGTGCTAACAGCTCAAATTGGTCACTCATTTCGACATTACCCTTTTGCCAATACCCAATGCAAAAGGGCGGTATTCTACGTGGTACGGACTCGAAATGCCATTAATAGCACTGTGGTTAATCACTCATGTGGAGAATAACCCTATGTCGCGGCCAAGTTCTGGCCATTAGGATCGCTGTCATGCTCAAAACACTGTTGCTTAAGCCATCGCCCTAGGGTTGTTATCTCAAATTGTTTGGCACGTGATTGCTTATACACAAAATAGAGGTTGTCACCCGTTGGCAGCTCATGCATAGGAATACGCACTAGGTTCTGCTGGTGGTCGTGATCGTTTAGGAAGTAGTCATTCAAAAAGGCAATTCCCTGATGATACTTCACGGCCTCTGCAGCAAGAACCATATGGCTAAAGTGACTAACCTTCACATCGGCAGGCAAACTAAACCCGCCACGCTGACACCAAGTTTGCCAATCTAACGCCTGATTCCCATCTTTGAAAATCGAATGTACCGATAAGAGTGGATGCTCCCAGAGTGCCTCTGGTAAGGATTTGCCTTCGATCTGCAGCCAAAGTTTCTGGCTACAGAACGGGTACAGCAACTCCTTATACAGAAAGTCACTGACATAGTTTTTCTTGGGGGGATGAGCTGTAATGAAACAGTCTGCTACCTGATCCGAAAATTCTGGCTCGTCGGCGAACATGGCAAGCGATAAATCAATTTCAGGGTGTTGCTGACGCAAACTTTCCAGTCTGGGGACCAACCATTTCACAGCTAGTGAACTGTACATCGCGAGCCGGATTTTCCCACTTTCACCTTCTCGTATTTGCTGGCTGGCCTGGGCAATATTCTGCAATGAATGGGAGATTTCTTCGTAATACTTTTCACCCATCGGCGTTAAAGACAAACGTCTCCCCTGCCGGACAAACAAGGTTTCACCCAGGTATTCCTCCAACAAACGTACCTGATGACTAATGGCACTCTGTGTCACGTTCAATGACGTTGCCGCATGCGAGAAGCTATTTAAACGAGCAACAGATTCAAAACACTGAACGGCACGTAATGGCGGTAACTTCATTATTAGCTGAACTCATACTAAGTGAATATTTATCATTATATATGAAGGTGATTTATGACTTAAGCTTACGCAATCACAAATCATCACTTTCTTATTGCACTAACACTGAACACGCGTCAGTCAATGACAGGAGCTTGGTCATGCCTTCAATAACTGTTGGAATGGCAATGGGTTTACTCATTGCCGGAAACCTTATTGCGGTTTTTTCTGATGCCTTAATTAAAACGCTGGGTGAAGATACGGCGGTATTTCAATTTGTCTTTTTCAGGCAGTTAACTGCTGTACTGATATTGCTGCCTTTTTGTTATGGCGTGAGTAAAAAAAGCTTCACCGACGGACTGAAATGGCATGCCTTGCGTGCCCATATCTGGTTGCTTGGTGCAATTTTTATGGTCTTTGCCATCAATGCGATGCCACTGGCAACCGCCAATGCCATCTTCTATGCCGCCCCTCTGATGATGCTGCCGCTTGCATTGGTGTTTTTCAAAGAGCAGCTCACCCGCTACTCCATTTCAGCAGGGGTACTTGGCTTCATGGGTGTGTTGGTAATTATCCGGCCGACAGAAATTGACTGGGCGGCGATTGCTGCACTGATCGTCGCACTGAGTATCGCCAGCAATAACTTACTTATCCGCAAATTGCCCAAACATCAAACAGTAGCGCAAACCTTGTTATTGACCAATCTGGCGGGTATCCCAGCCTCCCTAGGGTTGGCACTATGGGAAGGGCGGGAATGGGATTGGACACCACTAATTACTGCGGCAGGTTCAAGTAGTTTCATCTTAATTTATGCCGCTATCTGTGTGATTGCCTACCGCTCGGCGGAAAGCAATAAAATTGCCAGTGCCGAATACAGTGGCCTACTCGGTGCTGTCGGGGTTGGCTTAATATGGTTTGGAGAAACCCCGGACTTTGCAATGGTACTTGGCACGGCCATGATCATTTTACCGCTAATTTGGCTGGCTCGAATTGAAAAAAATAAGGCAGCTACGAACCCTGAACTTTCGGAATAACCTATGTCGGCTTTTTTACTCTCACAAATAATAATTGGTATCGCCGTTTGCTTTGACCTTGTTTCATTTCAATTCAAGGATAAAAAAAACATCATCAAATGTTTTATCTGTGCCGTCATCCTGATAGGTATCCACTTTGCGCTCTTAGAGCAATGGACAGGCGCTGGGCTAATGGCGCTGGGAGCATTCCGCTACCTAATCAGCCTCTACACCACATCCAATAAAATGGCGTTGTTGTTCTGCATCAGCACACTGGTCGTCACCTTCTTCACGTATGCCGGTATTGCTAGCATTCTCAGTTGTTCCGCGGCACTGATTCAGAATGTTGCCGCTTTCAGCAACAACGATAAACGGCTTCGCCAACTGATGATTGTCGGTACCAGCTTGTGGCTGACTCATAATATCGTTATTGGCTCACCCACTGCCGTGCTGCTGGAGGCGTTATTCCTCTCAAGTAACCTCATCGGCTACTATCGCTACTACCTAAAACCAGCGAAAACCGCCGAGCAATTGTAAAAAAGAGTCTATACCCAAGTTACCTCAAGGTGCAGGATTCAGAGGGTTGTCAGGTTATTCAGTACAAGGCGAAGGTTTGCCGGAATGGCATTCCCTTTCAAAAAGCTTCAACGAAGGAGTGAATGGCCTGACACCCTCCCAGAGGGCGAGTTTTCTAAGCTCATATACAGCGTTATTGTTTCTTGATTTAGAACCACTAGAACTTCAAAACAATGCCTTGTCTATAAGCTTATAAATTCTCGCTGAACCTGCATCTTGAAGTAGCTCGGGTATAAAGAGGCCCTTTTTAACGTTAATCTCTGGTCGATATTAGGCCGTCGCCTTGTCCGCTCTTTCCTTCACCTTTTCAAGGATGGCAGAGATCGGAACAATCGGACCCATCATATTTACCCGAAGTGCATCACTACCTGAGGCATAATGCAGCTCAGATGAGTCGTAAGAGGAATAGTTATACTTGTAGTTGAACTTTCCCGTCGCGATATGTAACAGATCGAATTCTTTACGGTGGCAAGAGATATAAGCACGCCAGTACATCGCATCCACGACTTCTGACGGGCGGTCTGCACGAATTATAAACCGCCAGCTTCCGTCCTCACCGTAGAAGTCCAAAGGAAAAGTATTTTTTGTTTTTCTTTTGCTAAACAAAGTCAATTTATCCACTTAACCAGCCAATCAAGTGGATTATCCAAGGATTGAGGAAGAATGGAAGAGATTACAGATTAAAACCGTCAATTTTGACATAACTGTACAAATTTCAGCGCCTTTTATTTAACTGTATTCACTTATCCTTCTTGCTGTTAACCCATTACTCATAACGGCAACCCATATCACAACCTTACCCTCAATGCCGCAACACGCACTTTTTCAACATGCGCTTTTAAACTTCGACCTCGCTATACAAGTAAAAGATCCACCTTCTAAAGAAGGTGGCTTTGCATGAGCCCCCTCGAAGGGGGCCTTTGTTTAGTTCAGCGCTAACTCTCCCTGTTCTTGACGCTCTTTCTTCTCTTGATGCCTTACATATCGCCGGATTATTTCTTCATTAATTCCAACGCTATCGACAAAATAGCCTCTTTGCCAAAAGTGATTTCCCCAAAGCTTATTCTTTCTCAAATACGGAAACTTACTGAATAACTTCAAGGCTATTTTGCCTTTCAATACCCCCATCAACTTGGATATTGATAACTTTGGCGGAACCTTTACGACAAGGTGTACATGGTCAACTTGTACATTCAACTCAATGACCTCACATCCAAGTTGATTACAATAGACCTGGATACACCGATAAACCTCTTTACCCACATTGTTCTTCAAAATCCTGAAGCGGTACTTGGGCGTCCATACGATGTGATATTGACATCGCCAAAATACGTGGGAAGCTTGGTTATATCTACTCATGTTATTTGTCCTCTTTGACTTCGCGAAAAATCAAGAGAGCATTTAGCATGAGTAGTACTTCAGGCAAAGCCTCGCTGGATGATAACCACCTACTGAAGTAGGTGGTTTAGGGCTGAAAACAAAAATAATAATTATTAATAATAATGTAGCAAGATAGTAATTAGCATAAAGATCAACCAAAAAACAGTTAATCACAATTAAAAATACTTAAATATCAGTAGTATTGATGCATCTGTAATTTATCCACATGAAAATTATTCAACCAATAGATAAATAAAACTAATGATTAACTGCTTGCGAAACATACACTTTATCAAGTAGATGACGGTAAGAAATGATAATATCCCCGGCAATTTACATTTAGTTACAATTGCGCTTTCAAAAAGCCGAATCTAACTCCATAACCTTAGAGATGTATTATGTGGAACAGACTCAATAAGTCGATGATGGTTTGCCAAATGATGTTTGGCCTCTCCTTCTACGGTGTGATGGTGATCCTCACCCGCTTTTTCCTTGAGAACCTAAATTACAGTGAAGCCGACACCATGATGATCGTTGGCGCTTTCTCGTCTATTGGACCACTTTTTGCTATTGCTGGCGGATTTATTGCTGATAAATTCTTAGGTGCCTACCGCTCGCTGACAATCAGCTACTTTGGCTTTGCTATGGGTTATGCACTTTTAGTCATGGGCGCATCCAGCTTGAATATTCCGATGAGCCTGATTGGTATTGCTCTGGCGAGTTATTCGCGCGGCTTAATGTCACCTTCATACCCAAGTCTTTACAAGCGTACCTTCAAGTCAGAAGAGGACTTTGAAAACGCCTATCCGGTTAACTACTCAGTAAACAACATTGGCGCTTTTCTAGGACAGTATCTCTTCCCGATGATCGTTTTGATCCTTGGTTTCAATGGCAGCTTTGCGCTGTCAGCAGCGATGGCAACGCTGGCTTTGATTATTCTAATCACTTCACGCAAGCCGCTACTCTCCGTGGCAACAGAGATGGATAACAGACCTGCGGGCGTCAAAAACTGGCTTGCCTTCGGTGTTATCTCGGCATCAATGATCGGCCTGGTGTTCTTTATGTTCTCCCACATGGACATCGGCAAAAACATTGTCTATGCCATTGGCGCGGCCGCTATCGGTTACTTTATCTGGCTGATGATGCAGGCAAACCGCTCAGATGCCTTGAGAATGGGCACTATCCTGATCATGACGGCTCTGACCACTGCATTCTTTGTCTACTACGGCCAGATGATGACTTCCATGACTATGGTGACGATCAATACCATGCGTGGTGATCTGTTCGGTATTATCCCTATCGCACCCGAAGCCTCGATGGCAATGAACCCGCTGTGGTGTATCCTTGGCGGCCCACTGGTATCATGGACTTTCTCATCATTAGAAAAGCGTAATATCAACTTTTCGACGGCAACCAAAGTCAGCTTTTCCTTCGTTCTGACTGCCATTGCCTTTGGCATCCTGACCATGGCGATCTACAACATCGGCGAAAACGTCATCATTCGTCCTGAAGTCTTCTTGGCTATCCACTTCTTCCAGGCATTGGCCGAAGTGATCGTGGGTAGCTTGGTTGTCGCCTTCATCCTTTCCGTTGCACCTAAGCATATCGAGAACTTCTCGGTCAGCTTGTTCTCTGTGGCGATTGCACTGAGTGGTATCGTCGGTGCGGTCTTCTCGACCTCAATCGCGATGGAAAAAGGCCAAGCGATCACCCAAGAGTTGGTACAGACCGTATACGGTGACTACTTCAGCCTGCTGACTATACTGGCAGTGGTGATGGTGGCAATTGCCCTGCTGGCCTCAAGAATGATCCGCGTCATGCTTAAAAAAGCAGAAGACGGCCAGGAACAAGATGCCGCACTTGCAGAGGCATGATGAATTAATTCGTCACTTTGCCGAACAGATAATGAGGAGGCTCCTGCACGGGGCCTTTTTGATTTCTAAATGCAAGCGCACTCAGATTGAGCAACGATTACTCTCAATAAATGAATTTGGCGTTTTTTTGTGCAACAGGAGAAGGGGACTTGAAGGATAGTCCGGATGCTATCTTGCTAAAGGTAACACAAAAAAATTTACATTATTAGACTTGTTAAAAAACTTTCTCTGCCTATAATGCTGAAAACCGGAGCGTCTGCCAACGCTCCGGTTTTTTTGTGCCTGCAACATGGTGAATCTCAATGCTATCTGCCAATAGCCTCAAAGCCATGATGCTACATTCGATAAGATAAGGAATGACCAATGCGTATCGAACAAGACTTGAAACTGGGCTTTAAAGATGTACTGTTTCGTCCAAAACGTTCAACCCTAAAAAGCCGTTCTCAAGTTGAATTAACCCGCGATTTTACATTCAAGCATAGCGGTCGTCAATGGTCTGGGGTACCAATTATTGCTGCTAACATGGACTCCGTCGGTAGCTTCGAAATGACCGCTGCCCTTGCCAAGCACGGCGTTATGACTGCGGTTCACAAGCACTACACCGTGGCTGACTGGGCTGAGTTCGTTAACAACAACGACGCTAGCGTACTGAACAATGCTATGGTTTCTACCGGTACGTCTGAAGCAGACTTCCAGAAAACCAAAGACATCATGGAACTGTCTGAAGACCTTATCTTCATCTGTATCGATATCGCCAACGGCTACTCCGAGCACCTGGTTGAGTACGTGCAAAAAGTCCGTGCTGAGTTCCCTAACAAGGTTATCAGTGCAGGTAACGTCGTTACTGGCGACATGGTTGAAGAGCTTATCCTTGCGGGTGCTGACATCGTTAAAGTCGGTATCGGCCCTGGCTCTGTCTGTACTACCCGTGTTAAGACCGGTGTAGGCTACCCTCAGCTTTCTGCCATCATCGAGTGTGCTGACGCTGCCCACGGCCTAGGCGGCCGTATCATCGGTGACGGTGGCTGTGCCTGTGCTGGTGACGTTGCCAAAGCCTTCGGTGGCGGTGCCGACTTCGTGATGCTTGGCGGTATGCTGGCTGGCCACGAGGAAAGCAACGGCGAAATCATCGAGCAAGACGGCAAGACCTTCATGAAGTTCTACGGCATGTCTTCGCAAAGCGCGATGGACAAGCACTCGGGCGGCGTGGCCAAATACCGTGCTGCAGAAGGCAAAACAGTTCTTCTGCCATTCCGTGGCCCGGTTGAGAACACTATCCAGGACATCATGGGTGGCGTACGCTCGACCTGTACTTACGTCGGTGCCGCCAAGCTGAAAGAGCTGACCAAGCGCACAACCTTCATCCGCGTGCAAGAGCAGGAAAACAACGTCTTCGGTAAAGAGTAAAATGTGCCCTTTAGCTAAGATATGATTTTGCAAAAGCCACTGTTTTCAGTGGCTTTTTTTGTCATTACCGATCAGCTAAACGCAGAAGCGCATCATTGCTGTGATTGATTCAAATAATCTATCAACCCATCTAAATTGACCGGAACGATCGTAGATTTATCCTTCCCTTTCTTCACTAGCCCTTCTTTGATGAGCTCATGAATAATTCGGGTATAGGCCCGATCCGTACAACCAAAACGCTGTGCCTCCTGATACATATAATCATGATTTAATGATCGGGTTTCAGAGGTACAGCGGCTCACGATATCTTTGACAATGTTGAACTTCAGCGGATACAGAGATCGTTCTATGGCGATATTCATTGATGATTGGTACATATTCGCCATGCGGTGGTTCATCCAAAAAGAAATTGACGCGTCTTCAAGCAGGATCTCGGCAAAACGCTCTTTTGGAATCACAACAAGCTCTGTCGTCGCTGTTGCCACCACATCGAAAGAACAAGGTTTTCCTGAGAAAAACTCGATCTCTCCAAAGAAGTTATCTTCGAGGTAGTAGTCACCCAGGCTAAGCGTTTTACCATTAAGGGCTGTGTGGAGCAGCATAAACTGGGCGGCAGCGGACCAATATACCTCGGTGATATCATGCTCTTGCCTCACGATATAGTCGCCCTTATGCCGGGTAATGCGCCGGAAGCTCTCATTGGCAATTAACTGGCGAAACCTTTCTGGCCCTTTGCTTAAAATTTCAGACATAACCATTTGTGTAAACTGTGTCCAACCTATCAAAATATAAAAATAATCTTGCCACACCCGGACAATTGTCGTGCTAATGTCCCCAAGCGATTCTATAAGCTACAGTTCATAAGCTTAGGAAGCAAAATGCTACATATATACCCAAGCTACTTGGGTATACTGATAATAATCAACCACAATTTGGGAAACACTGCATTTTCCCAGATTATTCATAGTTGGGACAACACGAATGAATTACTTCGACCTACCAAAAATTGATCTTCATTGCCACCTAGATGGCAGCGTCAGACCACAAACTGTTATCGATCTGGCCAAACAGCAAAACATCACGCTGCCTAGTTATGATGTTGATGAAATCAACGCCTTGATGGTTGCCCCAGAAACTTGCCCTAACCTACCAGAATACCTAAGCCGCTTTGACCTGCCGGTATCGGTTATGCAAACGGCTGAAAGCTTGGAGCGTATTTCGTTTGAGTTGTTTGAAGACGCCGCCAAAGAAAATGTGAAGTACCTGGAAGTTCGCTTTGCCCCTCAGCTTCACATTCAAAACGCCCTGACTTATGAGCAAATCATCGCCAGTGCGGTCAAAGGCATGAAAAAAGCTGAAGCTCTATACGACATCAAAGGTAACTACATCCTTTCGATGGTGAAGTTCCTGCCTTCTGATACCATCCCGCAAGTGATTGATGCCGGTGTTGGCCTGCTGAACCAAGGGGTTGTTGCCTTTGATCTTGCTGGTAGTGAACTTGATGGCTTTAGCCATGACTATGCCACTTTCGCACAGGATGCAAAAGATAAAGGGTATAGAGTGACTATTCACGCTGGTGAACAGGGCTGCGGACAAAATGTCTACGAGGCTATTTCTATCCTAGGCGCAGAGCGCATCGGCCATGGTGTTGCGATAAAAGATCACGAAAAAGCATACAACCTAGTGAAAAAAGAAGACGTCGCGCTTGAGACTTGCCCAAGCAGCAATGTGCAAACTAAAGCGATCCCAGAACTAGCACAGCACCCAATCAAAGCGTTTTACAAAGATGGCGTGCCAGTAACGATCAACACCGACAACCGCACAGTATCCAACACCACAATGACCGATGAAGTTCGCAAGGTGATGGAGCAATTTGAGCTAAGTGAAGAAGATTACTACCAAATCTACAAGATGAGTGTTAAGCACTCCTTCGCTTCAGACGACGTCAAGCAAGCATTGATGCAGTTTGCTAAGTAAGCACATCTCAAAATACTTAAAAGGCCACTTTATCTTTAAAGTGGCCTTTTTCATGTTTGCCGTATACCAAGCCGGTTATATATCAATCTAACGATTTCTTAAACCGTTTAGATGCCACCAGCAAGCCGATAACGGTAAAGCCTGCCAGCCATAGCGTGTCTTTCCACAGCCCGATCAAATCAGCACCACGCAGCACAATCCCTCTGATCAAACGCATAAAGTGTGTCGCTGGTAGCGCTTCTGATATCCACTGCGCAGCAACAGGCATGGCTTCATAGGGAAACATAAAGCCAGAGAGCAAGATCGATGGCAGTAGAATGAACACGGTCATTTGCATCGCTTGAAGCTGGGTCGATGCGATCGTCGAGATCACCAACCCCAAGGTTAAACTGGCAGAGATAAACAGCAAGGTACCAAACAAGATCTGGCTGATCGCCCCATTGATCGGCACATCAAAGATAAAATGCCCCAGTCCCAATATAATGAACACCTGAATCAAACCAACAAAGATATAGGGAACTATCTTGGCCACCATCAATTCAAACGAGTGGATAGGTGTGGTGATCAGCAATTCGAGGTTGCCGCGCTCACGCTCCCTCACTATCGCGGCACTGGTAAACAGGATCATCGTCATGGTTAGAATCACCCCCAAGAGCCCGGGAATAATATTCACTGCCGAGCGTTGCGTAGGGTTGAAATACAGTACCACCTCAAAAGTTTTTTCAATTGGCGGGCGAATTTCAATATCCAAATCCGTGAGCGGCATGGTCTGTAGACCAAGGATTGCAGCACTGATCATGGTATCCGAACCATCGACAATCCACTGGCCAAGCTCTCGGCCCTGCATCGCACGTTGGGTAAGATCACCGGGTAAAATCAACGCAGCCCTCACTTCTCCTTGTTGAATAGCCACCTCTGCTTCTTGGGGTGATGAAAATTGCCTTTTAACATCAATAACCTGGGTCACCTTCACTGACTCGATTATCATTCGCCCTGCGACGCTATTGCTCTGATCCACGATGGCGACAGGGATATTGCGAACATCGGTATTTATCGCAAAGCCAAACAGCAACAACTGGATCAGCGGGATCATCACTACCATGCCAAAGGTAATACGGTCGCGTGATAACTGGCGAATCTCTTTCACCATCACTGCTTTCATACGGTTGAGAGCATTCATTGCCTACCCTCCCCAGTCACTGTCACAAAAACATCTTCCAAGCTAGGTCGAGCAATGTTCATCTCGCTATTGGCCAATTTGGGGAACGAACCCTTCAACCACTCAATAGGATCATCGATATGTTGACGTATCAGTACCCGTAAACGGATGCCAAGCTGAGCTGCCGAGCGGACCTCATTTTTTTCCAATAATTGCTCTTTCAGCTCCCGCAAACGCTCTGCCTTAATCTCGACAACATGTACCCCCATCTCTTCCATCAGCGTTTCTGGCTCGCCATCAGCGCGGATCTTACCGGCTTCCATAATTGCTAGCCGGTGGCAACGCTCTGCTTCATCCATATAGTGGGTTGTCACCAAAATCGTGGTGCCCTGATCCGAAAGATCAAAAAGCTGCTCCCAGAACTCACGGCGATTTTCAGGATCAACCGCTGATGTCGGCTCATCGAGAAACAGTAATTCTGGTTTATGCATGGTTGCTGCAGCCAATGACAAACGCTGTTTTTGACCGCCACTCATACCGGAAACACGCTGCTTTCGCCGCTGATCTAAGCCATAGGTAGCTAGCTGCTCGTCAATCCTTTGCGCTAATTCCTTTTTTCCCATTCCGAAGATCTGGCCAATAAACTCTAAGTTCTCTTCCACGCTTAAGTCATCGTAAAGCGAGAACTTCTGGGTCATATAACCTATTTTAAGCCTCAGCTTTTCTGACTCCAGAGGGATAGTTAAACCCAGTACAGAAACATCACCTTCAGTCGGGCTCAGTAAGCCTGTCAGTACACGGATAGTGGTCGATTTGCCGCAGCCGTTGGGGCCTAAAAAGCCGTAGATACTGCCTTTCGGCACATTGAGGTTAATGTTGTCGATAGCAATGAAATCACCAAACGCTTTCTTTACGTTATGGGCTTGGATCGCGTATTCCTTCATGATCATTCCCCAGCCAGTTCCACTTGGGCAGGTACACCAGAGGGGAGTTGTTCCGCACTATCAGGCAAGTCAACTTCAGCGAGATACATCAAACGGGAGCGCTCATCTTCCGTTAATGCATAATAAGGGGTAAATGCAGGCTCTGACGATACCCAACGGACTGTGCCTTCAAAGGGGAGCTCTACACCATCCACATGAACAGGGACTTTTCGTCCAGGTACGAAATCCACCCGATGGCTGGCTGGTACATAAACCCTTGCATAGGGAATGCGGTTGGCCTGAACGACAGCGACGACCCCATTAACAGGCACCCGCTCGCCAAGGTTATATGGCAGGTTATCCAATATGCCATCACGGGTAGCGACAATCGTCAGCTCATCCAGCTTTTGCTGCTCCAACACCACATCCGCTTTGGCAGCGGCCAGTTCGGCCTTAGCTTGATCAATGTCCTCTGGCCTCGATCCTGCGGTCAGTTTGCTGAACTCTTCGTTGGCAGAGTCCAATTCAGCTTTGGCTGAATCCCTTGCTGCGAGTGCACTGTCTTGTTCTGATTGGCTGATCAGTCTTCGACTGACCAATTCGGCCTTACGGTGATAATTCTTATCAGCCTCTGTAAGTTGTGCCTGCGCTCTGGCAACTTTGGCCTGTGCCGCAGCGATATCTTCCGGCCTTTCACCGTTTGTAAGCCTGAGCAAGTAGGCCTCTGCTTTAGATTGCTCGGCAATAGCGTGTGCCAATATTGCTTGCTGGTTCTTACTATCAAGCCTTACCAGCACATCCCCTTGTTGTACCGTACTGCCCTCTTTGACGGGGAGCTCCCTAATGATTTCATTGGCAGTCGCACTGAAAGTGACCCGGTCACGCTCAAGGGTACCTAAAGCTTGCTTGGGTGAGTCTTTCAAACATCCTGTCAGCAGCAAGGGGACAAATAGGAGGAAAATGATACGTACGCAAAAGCTTCCTTTCATTGCTTTATCTCTTATGGCTGGTTCATTGAATCAATGACATTTATCCATACTACTTACAATAGCACTCAGGCAGGGCAAATCACTTAGCACTACCTCATAACTTCAATGGTTTACTTGTTACCTAAGAAGTAAAATATTCCTTTCACTTCCGAAAGGAAATAACCATTTAATCACTTTCTTCTTATTGAAGAATTAATTGAGAGCAATACAAAGAAAACCAATATAGTCAATTTAATCAGTAACTTAATTTCAGACCAGAATACTAAGTAACATCAACATGTAATGTGAGATTGGTTAGATATAGAATAAAGCTACGAATTAAACAGCGATTGGTTTGTCTGCAATGGCTGTTGGGATTGTGGCAATTATTGTTTTACAGTGCTTCGCAAAAATCATGAAGCAAGATAGTGTTTTGCTTTATCTGCCAAAAACTCTTTCAGCGCCTGAATCTGCGGGTTAATGACTCTTCTGCTAGCACAAACCAGATATAAGGGAGCCGGCTCTGGCTCTAGACCAATATCAACGCCCATTAGGCGCCCTGCGACCAGATCTTCTTTCACATCCAACAGCGACTTATAGGCAATCCCCTTCCCCGCAAGCGCCCAGCGCCTGACCGCCTCGCCGTCACTAGCATAGCGATTTCCCTTCACAACCAGCGTCACCTCATGACCGCGCTGAAAGAACCGCCAGCGGTTATACAAGCTATCTCCCAAGGCAAAACACAAACAGTTGTGAGTAGCCAACTCTTCCGAGGTCAAAGGTGTACCATATTCCGCCAAGTAGCCAGGAGACGCACACAAGATGCGGGTATTTCCCCCAGCAATCGGTAAGGCCACCAACGAAGAGTCACTCGGTTCACCATATCGAAGTGCAATATCGACAGGTTGGGTATACATATCTGCTAACCCATCGCTAAGCTGCACCCTGACTTCCAACTTTGGGTGTTGCGCCATGAACTCATCGATCCAACCTAGAAAGATATTTCGACCACAATCCGAGGGCATAGAGAGTTTAATCACTCCCCGAAATTCTGCCTGGCCCTCAGTGATCGTACTGCAAGCTTCTGTCATCAGACCGACAGCCTGCTCGCAGTAATTGAGGAACTGCTCACCCTGCTGGGTAAGACGGAGGTTACGGGTCGAGCGGATAAACAGCAGTGCACCAACTTCACTTTCCAGCCGCTTCAATGCCGCACTGGCTGCCGCAGGGGTGATATCCATGTTCCTCGCCGCAGCAGAGAGGCTGTGCTGTTTGGCTGTCTCGATAAAAATTTTGAGGTCGTTGAGCGCTTTCATTTTCAAAATCTATTTGAAAGTAAATTAAGTCAATACTGGTTTTTCAAAATTTAATTGTCAAATAAACTTCGACCATAGAGTTAAGAAAACACCTACCCTTTTGTAAGGGCAGTCGAAGGAGAAGATCATGAAAGCAGTCGGCTATCAACAATCACTACCCGTTTCTGAACCACAGTCTCTGGTGGATATCACCTTGCCAGAGCCCGTTGCTACAGGTAGCGATATTCTGGTCGAAGTCAAAGCCATCTCGGTTAACCCGGTTGATACCAAGGTACGCATGCGTGCAGCCCCGGAACCAGGTCAGTACAAAATACTTGGCTGGGATGCCGCCGGCATCGTCAAATCTGTCGGCCCGGAGGTTACCCTATTCAAACCTGGCGATAAAGTCTGGTACGCTGGCGATTTGACCCGCTCAGGCTCCAACGCTGAGTACCAACTGGTGGATGAGAAAATCGTCGGTCACATGCCAGCAAGCCTTGACTTTGCCCAAGCAGCTGCCTTACCTCTGACAACCATCACTGCGTGGGAAATGCTATTTGACCGCTTACAGGTTGAAAAGGACAGCAATAAAAAATTACTGATCATCGGTGCAGCCGGCGGTGTAGGATCGATTATGGTTCAATTGGCGAAGAAATTGACTAACCTGACGGTTATCGGTACCGCTTCACGTCCTGAGACCCAATCATGGCTTAAAGAGCTAGGAGCTGATCATGTTATCAATCACCGAGAATCACTGAGCAAGCAATTGGCCGAGCTGGAGCTGGGCGAAGTGGACTATATCGTAAGCCTGACCAACTCTGATGATCACCTTAGCGAAATTGTCGAATCAATCAAACCGCAAGGCAAATTCGGCCTGATTGATGATCCGGCGTCGTTTGACATCTTGCAGCTCAAGCGTAAAAGCATTTCACTGCATTGGGAATTCATGTACACCCGCTCACTATTTGGCACTGAAGACATGATTGAGCAGCATCACCTACTCAACAATGTTGCAAAAATGGTCGATAAGGGGGGCATAAAATCAACAATTGCCCATCAAGGCGGTAAGATTTGTGCGGATAATTTGAAGAAAGCGCATGAGCTCTTAGAGTCACAGAGAGCGCTCGGCAAAATCGTACTTGAAGGTTTCTAATTTAAAATCAGAGCACTAGAGGCAAAAAGGAAGGAATTGCGAAGATAGTAAGCAGCAGTCGAGGTGCTATCTTCGTAAAGGTAACACAAAAAAATTTACATTATTAGACTTGTTAAAAAACTTTCTCTGCCTATAATGCTGAAAACCGGAGCGTCTGCCAACGCTCCGGTTTTTTTGTGCCTGCAACATGGTGAATCTCAATGCTATCTGCCAATAGCCTCAAAGCCATGATGCTACATTCGATAAGATAAGGAATGACCAATGCGTATCGAACAAGACTTGAAACTGGGCTTTAAAGATGTACTGTTTCGTCCAAAACGTTCAACCCTAAAAAGCCGTTCTCAAGTTGAATTAACCCGCGATTTTACATTCAAGCATAGCGGTCGTCAATGGTCTGGGGTACCAATTATTGCTGCTAACATGGACTCCGTCGGTAGCTTCGAAATGACCGCTGCCCTTGCCAAGCACGGCGTTATGACTGCGGTTCACAAGCACTACACCGTGGCTGACTGGGCTGAGTTCGTTAACAACAACGACGCTAGCGTACTGAACAATGCTATGGTTTCTACCGGTACGTCTGAAGCAGACTTCCAGAAAACCAAAGACATCATGGAACTGTCTGAAGACCTTATCTTCATCTGTATCGATATCGCCAACGGCTACTCCGAGCACCTGGTTGAGTACGTGCAAAAAGTCCGTGCTGAGTTCCCTAACAAGGTTATCAGTGCTGGTAACGTCGTTACTGGTGACATGGTTGAAGAACTTATCCTTGCGGGTGCTGACATCGTTAAAGTCGGTATCGGCCCTGGCTCTGTATGTACTACCCGTGTTAAGACCGGTGTAGGCTACCCTCAGCTTTCTGCCATCATCGAGTGTGCCGATGCTGCCCACGGCCTAGGCGGCCGTATCATCGGTGACGGTGGCTGTGCCTGTGCTGGTGACGTTGCCAAAGCCTTCGGTGGCGGTGCCGACTTCGTGATGCTTGGCGGTATGCTGGCTGGCCACGAAGAGAGCAACGGTGAAATCATCGAGCAAGACGGCAAGACTTTCATGAAGTTCTACGGCATGTCTTCGCAGAGCGCGATGGACAAGCACTCTGGCGGCGTGGCCAAATACCGTGCTGCAGAAGGCAAAACAGTTCTTCTGCCATTCCGTGGCCCGGTTGAGAACACTATCCAGGACATCATGGGTGGCGTACGCTCGACCTGTACTTACGTCGGTGCCGCTAAGCTGAAAGAGCTGACCAAGCGCACAACCTTCATCCGCGTGCAAGAGCAGGAAAACAACGTCTTCGGTAAAGAATAACTCCAAAGTTATTCAACAACTTGCAAAAACAACCGTAAATTGATTTTACGAAATCTTACCTTGAAATAAAAAACAACCATATCTTGAAATGGCTTATAAAGTGTACAATGCTTGAGTAAGTTTACTCTAGGTATGGTTGTTTTTGTATGATAAAACAAATTCTAAGAAACTCATCAGTAAAAACTTATCACGGTTTGTCAGCCTCAAAACTGATTCCATACATACAGTTGAATCCGACTTAGAGTTTGATGCCTGTTTTCACTTTGAATTTTCAGCACAAGCCTAGGTGTTATTACTCGATAACATCGTTGAGTTCTATTGTAAAATCTTTAGATACCTTCGAATGATTACCCATGTTAAGCGAGCTTACAATTCTAAACAGTGTATCCGCTTGATTGGTGGTAAATTGTTTTTCATTATTCTCTGAATAGGCAATTTCAACCAATTCATCGAGCAGTTCTTTGCCTTCTCTATTAGAGCTGATCGCTTGTCTAACATTATAAACACCTAATAGATGTGATAACGCCAATAAGTCATTGATTGCAGATTTGTAGTTTTTTTCATTAATCTGTTTTAGATAAGATTGTTTTCTATACCTCACCTTTACATGAATTGAGTTTCGATATCGTGTGACCCACCGCTTATGATTTTTCACATAGATAACAACAACTATGAAAGCCAGACATAATGCAGCGAATATTGTTAGCAAGGTTGCCCAGTCATTTTTAATCGATACGAATACATTACCACCAACTTCATCTTGATTTAGTGTATTGACAACTTCACCTACTTGAATTGTACGCTCTTTAAGCTCAATAACTTGCCTCTTATTGGTAGATGTATCCCACCAAACAAACGACAACTCAGGTAATGTATAGGTACCATCGTTGTCAAGCATATAAGTTATCACCACTTCTTTATGAGTTTGGTTTACCCTTTCCCTCGGGCGATAGATTTCTTCAACTTTAGGAGATGTTTGAAGTATCTCAATACCAGGGATTGCGTTAATTTCTATTGTCGGCATTAACATAGTTGGTGCATCTTGCGCAATAATATATATAGAACGCTCAATCGCATCACCCACTTGAAACTCTTTGACCAGTTCGCTCGAAAAGTTGTCTTTCACTTCCATATGCTCAGTAACAACATAAAAATCGTCAGCAGCTAACTCTTGTTGCTTAACCACGTCAATAGTGAATGATTTAGTCTGTATCGTAGTTTTATCTTCCTGAGTATTTTCCGTTTCCTTTGCTATCAACTTGACTGTACTACTCGGTAACGCCAGTTTTCCCGCCTTTAAAGGATAAACTGTTAACGTCTGTTGGTATGTAAACGTTTGAGCATCTTTATGCTTGAGTTTAATAGGGGGTGGTTCAATCGTGACGGCATTGTCAAATGTTTGATAAACGATAGAAGTATCTTTAGACAGCTTAATAGCTGACTCGATTTCGAGCTCGAAAACAACGGGCTCAAATGGAATTATAGAACCTTCTTGGTTTACGCGAGTTATCGACACACTAATATCATTCGCTGCTATCGCCTCATCCAATGTTTGCGCAATAACAGTTGGCGCTAGTATAGTAGCTAGGAATAACAGGACTGTATACAAGCTAATTTTTTTCACTATTCCACCTTTTCCGCAACAGAATTCCTAAGCTTTTTCTCTAAAGCAAACTTCTTCTGTAAAAAAAAAGAAGGGTTAACTTTAACTTGCTCCAACCACATTTCATCAGTTGGTATTGTTACAGGAATGCCTAGTTGCTTTTCTTCTTCAGATTCTGGCTCTGGATTAGACTGCTCATCATCCATAGCCAAAGAATCGTTTTTGTTAGGTTTACTTTTATCACTTTTAGTTTGTTGTGCTAATGCACTGACGATTTCCAAATTGGTGATGAAGTCTTGATTTTCAGGATCAAACTCCAATAGTTCGGTATAAATCTTCTGAGCACCAAAATATTCACCATTGTGCGCGAAAGCATTAGCCCGAGCAAACATATCTTTTTTGCTGCCAGCATATTCCCAAAGTTGTCCGGCAAGCTCAAACTCTTCAATGGCATATAAACTATATGCTTTCCAGCGAGCATCGGTAAACTTGTCAGCCGCTAAGTCATAATCTTGATTACTAAACAGCAATGCACCTTGCTGATCGGGCGTCAACCATAGGTTTATAAATGCTTGGGGGTTGAGGTATCCCCAGACCGCAACAATAACGATAGTTAATGAAGCGACTATGTATTTAAAACGCTGTTGAATTTTAATTACCATTTAATTGTCCAACCTTTTCTAAACCAAAACAGTTGAATTATCATTATTATTAGTAGTAATAAATATCCAGAATCGTACCAAGGAAGTGCGTTATCTGCGGCGTTTTTTATTTGTGAGCGAATGGCATCATCAACCTTCTCAACATCTTCTCCTCTTGGGGCAAAAGCAACGAACTCACCAGAATTTTCGCTAGCCATAGACTCCATCGCTGTTGTAGCCCCCTCATCAATGGCGTTAAACCCCCAGATAACTAGGTTGCTAGGGTTTTCAGTATTCTTTTGCTTAAATGCTTGGCTCGCTTGTGGGTTCGATTTGTCGGTAATTAATAGAATCGTAGATTGAATATCATTGCTAGTGATTAAGCTATCAACCAATGGTACAACCGCGGCAGGGTTTTTACCTTTTTCTGGCATAATCCTAGGGGTTAACGTACCCAAAAAATGTTCAATCATCCTTCTATCATCAGTTACTGGCATTGCTATGTGCGCACTGCCTGAATACACAATCAGAGCGGTGTTAGTATCCCCACGTCGCTCCAATAATTGGATTATTTTCTGCTTTGCGCGTGTTAGCCGACTTGGCTGTATGTCTTCGCTATTCATCGTTTGCGACAAGTCTAAGGCGATTATCAAAACAGCGTCATCTTTGATAAAGGGCGAAGGCTGCTGATACCAACTAGGGCCAGCGAGGACAATGGTTGATAGTATCAAGAACGGTAGCAACAAAAGTCTTGGCGACAAATACTGTAATCGATTCCCTTTAATCGTCAATTGCTCAATAATTTGAGGCGACATGACTTTTTTCCACTGCGTTAAATGTGTTGCTTCCCGAGCAACTAACCAATAAATAAAGAGGCTTGGAACCAAAAATAGTAACCAAAGCGGTCTTAAGAAATGAAAATTCACAATCCAGTCAGGCCACATATTATTCTTCCCTCTGTAAGACACGACGCTGATTGCGGGCACTTGAAATAACTACTTTCGTTCTTCTATAAAACGATGGTAAAAGAGCAATAAAGTTCAAAACAATATATAAAGCAAGAGGCACGTAATGCAGACTCGTTTTAGGTCGAAAACTCAACGTTTCATACTCCTGCTTTTCGAGCGTATTAATTCGATTGTATACATTATTTAGCTCCTCTCTATTGTATGCTTGGAAGCTTTCGCCACCAGTTATCTCAGATATTTTGAGGAGAGTATCGACGTCTAATTTGTATTCTCCTTTGCCATTCGGGTCACCCATCGCGATAGTATAAATTTTAATGTCAAATTTTTTGGCCACTTCTGCAGCTTTAATTGGGGGCATTTTAGAGCCAGTATCATGCCCATCAGTTAACAATATGAGTACACGATCTTTTATTTTATTCTGTTCAAAAGCACTTACAGACAATCCTATCGCATCACCGATAGCCGTTTGCCAACCAGCGACACCTAAAGCAGACTGGTTTAACAACGATAACCAAGTGTCAATATCCTGAGTAAATGGGGCTTGAAGGTAGGCGGCATCACCAAACAATATTAAACCTAATCTATCGTTCTCACGTTGCTGAGCAAACTCTGCAAGTACTTGCTTTGATGCTGTCAAGCGATCTATAGGTTGTTTATTTAGGTCACAAAAATCTTGTTCTGACATTGAACCTGAAAGATCAAGTGCAACCATTATTTCCTTGGCTGCATTTTTTTGTTCAATCGGCTCCCCAATCAATTCAGGTTTTGCAACGGCTACGACCAAACTGCACCAGCCAAGGAACAATAATACCCGTTGTAAATTGCTTCGTCGTAATTTTACTGCCCCGGTACTTGGTGTTTTGACAGTTGAAAAAATCACCTTTTGGAAAAAAGGAACTTGTATCGCGTCTTTTTGCTCTTTATAAGTCGAAAAAAGAAAATATACGGCAATAGGCAAGAACAAAGCAAAAAGTGCCCAAGGGTAAGCTAACTCTATCATTTTTCCCCCTCATGAGTATTTATCCAAAGCTTCACTTGTCGGGCTAGTTCGTTAAATTTACTCTTCTCTAGACTTTGCCTATCACCATGGGCCAATTGATTCAGCATACCTTTGTATTCCGTCGAAAAGGCACATATGTTGCATTCATTATCTAACCAAACCTCCCAGTTTTCACCGACCAAAGAGCCAACGTCCTCTCTTGAGTATGCATAAAGCGCCACTCGCTTCAGCAATTGAGGCAGTAACACGTATGTGTTTGGGTTTTCTTTAAGGTTCTCTAACTCCAAGATGGCCTTTCTACGATATGCATTTCGCTGATAGTTTTTAAAGGCTTTTAGTAGAAACATAAACACTAAAAGCGTAACTATCAGCAAAACGGCGAGCCAACCGGATGTTTGTGGCCACCAACTAATTTCTTGGGGTGGTGATACCTCAATGAGGCCTTTTAATTCAGGGTTGCCCCATGCCTTTGAGTCTAAAAATTGATTATCTTCAGCCAAAATAGCGCTCTTCAGTAAAATGAGTAAAAAAATGTTGAAAAATCAGACAACAGGATGAAGCATGAATGGGCACTAACTTACTATACATATACCCGCGATCGATGATGATGCTTGATTTCTTCAATAATGAGGATCATGCTACAGCTCAATAAGAGCCATAGTTTGAGTTACAGATAAGTATCCCGATGACCCACCATTTTCAGGTATCAGTTTTTCAGATTATTCATAGTCTTTGAAGTGACGAAGAACTGTCGTTTCATGGATTGGCAGAGCCTGTGAAATCATGGAGGTACTCCAACCTTCAGATGCAAGAAATACCGCTTTTATACGGTCGCGAACTCGACCGTCACGAGTCTTATCATGCCGTTTTTCAAGTTCTTGCTTCTGCTATTGGGTTAGAGTCTTTTCATAGTGTGTAGCATGATCCTCATTATTGAAGAAATCAAGCATCATCATTGAACACGGATATAGAGTTGAATAATGATTTAAATCCTATTACGTAGTAGGTTCTAAAACTATTTCTCTATTTCATTCTTTGTGGACTAGTAAATGAACACAACTTTAGAGCAAGTGCTTGATTTAAAAAAACGCTTGATGGTCTCTGTAATTAACCAGATTCATATGGCCGACACACTTATTATCGCTTTATTAACAAACGGTAACGTATTGTTAGAAGGTTTACCTGGCACAGCAAAAACACGCTCAATAAAAGCCTTATCAAAGGCATTAAGTGTCCAATTAGGTCGTGTACAATTTACACCAGATCTGCTTCCCACTGATATTACTGGCACAGAGGTTTATCAAGAAGTAAACGGTAAAGCAACTCTAACATTTCAACCTGGCCCAGTATTTAATAACTTCCTACTTGCGGATGAAATAAACCGCTCTCCAGCAAAGGTACAAGCAGCATTACTTGAAGCGATGGAAGAAAGGCAAGTAACCGTGGCAGGTCAAACGCATCGTTTACCTGAATTATTTATGGTACTGGCAACTCAAAATCCTATTGAACAAGAAGGCACTTATCCATTACCAGAGGCACAGATGGATAGATTCTTAATGAAAATCTCACTAGATTATCCAGGATTAGATGCCGAAATTGACATTATCAAATTAATGCAAAAAGAAGATAGCAACTCTGTAGAAGTATCTGAGCCAATCAGTACGGATGTGATTTTTGATGCACGAGAGCAAGTAAAAAAAATCCATTGCAGTGATGCGATTATAAAGTATATCGCGAGCATTATTGTTGCGACCAGAAAACCGCAAGCATTCGAAGACTCAATGTTATCCACATGGATCGCGACTGGAGCGAGCCCAAGAGCTAGTATTGCGTTAGACAAATGTGCTCGAGCTTATGCCTGGTTAAATAACAAAGACTTTGTTGACCCACTTGATGTACAACATGTAGTACATGCTGTTCTAAGACACAGAATCGCCCTGAGCTATGATGCATTATCTGATGGAGTAAGCTCGGATCAGGTGATTGACGAAATCATTAAACATGTTGCCGTTGCATAAACGCTTATGAAAAATATCCCAAGTGATCTCTTTCCAAATATATACACAAACGTCGATTTACTAAAACGTTTAAAGTATAAAGCGACTGGCTTTTCATTTTTTCCTGAACAACCGGTCGATAGCGTGTTGACTGGAATAAATGCCTCTCGTTTAAGAGGTCGAGGCTTAAACTTTGAAGAAATGCGTCAATACCATATAGGCGATGATATTCGCACAATGGACTGGAAAGTGACTCTTCGCACAAAAAAACCTCATGTAAAAGTGTTCACCGAGGAACGTGAGCGCAATGTGATTTTGCTCGTAGACCAAAGGCTGTCCATGTTTTTTGGTAGCGAAAAGAAAATGAAATCCGTCATTGCTGCAGAGGCTGCATCACTAGCATCTTGGAAAGTAATCGAATCTACTGATAGACTTGGCGCCATCATTTTTAACGATGAAGAAACGGTTTATTTTAAACCTCAGCGAAGTAGTCAACAGGTGGTAAAAGTTCTTTCTGAACTAGTTAAAAAAAATCAGCAACTTAAGCAAGGAAGCACATCCGTATCACATTCTGAATCTATTAACAGAGCCTTTGAAAGGCTGTCTCGTGTAGTAAATCATGACACTTTGGTCATTCTTATATCAGACGGTCGCGGCTGGGATAATAAAACAACCGAATATATCAGAAAGCTGCGACAACACAGTGAGTTGATACTGTTTCATATAGTTGACCATTTGGAAAGAACCCCTCCCCCATTGGACCAGATGATTTTGAGTGATGGGCAACTCCAAGTGGAGCTCTCCACGCAAGAACCCGTCGTACTATCAAAATTTGCTGACGACATAGTTGCTCAATTGGATACACTTTCCACTATTTCCAAAAAATACAAGATACCTGTCTTGTCCTTTGACACATTACATGACACAGCAACGCAAGTGCGAAAGAAATTGTCAGGGCCGGGCGCTTAATCTTGACCCTGCACCACCCCAGAAATAATTTCTCCCACTTTACTAATTAACCATTGGTAAAGTGGGGACTGATGATTCTGTGTGTGATGAAAAGAACTTATGCAGAATTTGTCTATTGGCAGAGGTTTAATATTTCTCATTGATTTCAAAGTCAACTCTTGAGGTAATTGTCGTTTATTTGTCAACAATGTAATCATTACAAGGTTAGATTTGCTGACTAAATGATATAAACTCAGGTTACTCTCTGCTCGTAATCTCATATCAATCCCTAAACGTTGATACGTTTGTTGAAACAGCGCTTGATAACGATTTAGTTCTGGGATAATTAGTCCAGCGACTTGCTCACCGTTAAGGTCTTCGTTTCTAACCTCACTATCCGCCAGTCGATGATCTTTTCTAACAACTATAGCCAGCGGAATTGACACTATTCTGGTTTCTCGAAGGCTTTTATTGGTAGTAAAAAGGTCGCCAAACTGGTGTGAGGCACTTCCCCCATCTGGTACCAAATTAATACCAATTTGAATGTCCCCTTTTTCAATTTTTTCGCTTGTATTCTCATCCCAATTAGTTAGATTAAATCGAACTAATGGCAGTTCCTTGCTTAACTCTAATAATAACTCACCACCAATTTGCTCAAATAATGTTGGTGTAACTGCAATATTGATCTTCTCATTAGCTTTTTTAGGATCAAACTCTTCTGGCAAAAGACACAATGAGTATAAATCGTTTAGTTTAGCATCTAGCGTTTCACCAATGGCTATCGCTCTACTTGTTGGGACAAACTCATTGCTCACACGAACAAAAAGTGGGTCGTCTAACTCGTCCCTTAATCGACTTAAAGACTTACTGACTGCAGTACGTGTTATGCCCAGCTTCTTAGCCGTCGATTTAGCGTTTCTGGACTTATAAAGTTCGTTAAATACTTTTAGTAAATTTAAATTTACATCCGATTTAGCGCTTTTCATTATGGATTCTCTTTAACAGTCAACTGAAGCAACATTAGCCAATGATGACAAATTTTCACATTCGATTGTCCTTATAAATCATAACCGCTGCGGCTATATTTATCTAACAATTTATTACGTGAAATATTTAAAATTATCCGTCTATTAATAGATTACTAATCTCCCAACCCTCAAAACATTTTAAGGCATTAATATGAGTTTTTTTAACAAATTAGCATGTGCAGTAGCAGTTAGTGCTGTTGCATTCAGCGCTACAGCCGCGAATAATAACCACGATTGGGCCAGAGGTTCACATCAGGTTGACACATCGATTGGCAAGCTCGAGTACTACAATGGTTTCCCAACAGACGAAACCGCGCAAAAGCTATATGACGAGTTAGACTATCAACGCGCAGTACAAGCCTACATTGATACTGTTCCATTTGTAGCTTATCAAGGTTGGTATGAAGGTCTTGTCAAGATTGGTGCAGGTAAGGTAACCGACACCCCCGTCTTTACTAAAATGTTAGACGCTTCGACTTGTATTTTCACGGGTAATGAAACCACTATTTATGGAGCTAACGCCTTCTTCCTTAACGGGAAGCCAGTAGTGTTAGAAATTCCTGCTGGCATCATGGCTGGTTTAATCAATAATGCTTGGCAACAAGAATTAACACCTATCGGCTTAGTTGGTCCGAATCAAGGTAAAGGTGGTAAGTATCTGATATTGCCTCCGGGTTACGAAGGTGATATCCCTGAAGGCTATCAGGTTATTCAAAGTGATACCGACAAGATTGTATGGATGGCTCGTGGATTTGTTACACCAAACCAGACTGAAGAAGGTGCTCGTGATCTATTACGTAAGATTAATGGTTACGAACTTGCCAACGCAGGAAAAAATAACAAGCCAAATATTGTTGATTTAGGCGAGGGTGCAGACGATTGGTGCTACACAGAAACTAACGGTTACTTTGACCAGTTAGCTCGTGGTTGGGAAAAAGAGCCTGGTCGAGTTCAAGACAAGATGCTACAAGGTAAACTATACACTTTAGGTATCCCAGTAGGAGAAAAACGAGTAGCACCAGATGCTCGCCTACAAAAAATCTTAGACAAAGCTGAAGTAATGGGTCGTTCAATGGTTAATACCATAGCCTATGCGAGTAAAGATGAAGATATTACTAAATGGGAGGGTAGAAAGTACGAAAATGTCTTCCTAGGTAAAGATGCTACCGTTTGGGAAAATGATAAGTACATAGAGGTCGACCGCCGAGCACAGTATACTTATCAAGCCATTACCGCCTCTCATGCAATGGTTGCAGAATGGGTTGGCAAAGGTTCTAAATATTTTGCTGGTACCGTGGATAATGACGGCAAGCGATACGACGGAGCGAATACATATCGTGTACCTGTTCCAGCGAAAGTACCTGCAGGACGCTTTTGGAGTGTAACGTTATATGATTCAGCAACCCGCTCTATACTTAAAAATAAAACGGGTGTCGCTTCCATTGACTCATATGGTGACTTTGAAAGAAACAGTGATGGTTCAGTAGACATAATTCTTTCTCCAAATAAGCCAGAAGGTATGGAGAAAAACTGGATTCAAACTAATGAGGGCGCAGGCTATTTCTTCTACTTCCGTGTTTACTCACCTGAAAAAGAGTACTACACATCATTCATTATGGACGATGTAGAGCATGTGAAAGATGGTGAAGTAAGTCTTCGATAACACCTAGACGATTGACCAGTTAGTTCGAAGCCCCTAAGTATATTAGTTCGGGGGCTTTTTTATTGTCAGGTAAGACCCCACTACAATCGTGAGCGCCCCATAAACCCCGCATTCTATTAAGCTATCTCGAGACTTATGATTTGGTTTTCACTTATAGAAGACAAAATCATGGCCCACCAGCGACGTAGCGACCAGGAATGGTTGGCGATCTTTCGGCAATTTGAAAACAGCTCTCTGACCCAGAGGGAATTTTGCCGCCGGCATGACATCATCACCTAACGTTCTTTGCGAAACGGCGCCTGTTGGAATGCGACGGTGGCAACCAGCAAGGTGGCTTTATCCGCGCAGAAGTGGTTGAACAGACCACCCATTACCAAGTCGCCAAGCCTATTGCATCCAACATGACACTCAGCGTCAATGATATTGAACTGAGTACTCCCTAAGGAACACCGGTTTCGTATGTCGCTGAGCTTATTGGTGCCTTGTCATCATGAAAGGCTTATAGTGCACCCTCCGGCTATTTACCTCTACCGGGAGTTCGTTGACTTCAGGAAGTCAATCAACGGCCTGGCGGCACTGGTTGAGCCCAGACTGACTTACCCCTGAGCTCTAGCGCTCTATTCCTGTTCACCAACAAGCAGCGTGACAAAATAAAGGGGCTTTATTGAGATACCACAGGCTTCGCCCTGTGGTATAAGCGCCTGGAAAAAGCCAAGTTCAAATAGTCTGATATGTCAGGAGGTTGGGCAACCATTTTGATATAATAGTGGCTATGAAAATGACGCCTGAAATTAACCCTGACAGCCAAGATGTTGCTGCCCTCCAAGTGATGGTAAGGCAGCTTATGGCTGAACAACAAGTCAAAGAACAGCAATGGTAGCAAGAGCGACAAATACTTTTTGAGCAGTTCAAGCTTGCCATCGACCGCCAGTTCGCCAAACCTCCACTTTCACAAAATTATCATTAAATGGTTGTTTTTCTCAATATCAGTATATGGTTGCATTTCATATAACCAACTGATTATATGAAAATTGTGATTATCACTTTATGATTGTTTCAACAGCAACTGTTCTAAAGGCCACTATCAAGTGGCCTTTTTCATAGAAAAAGTTAGTGTATCACGCATATACTATTCAATCAGACTTGAGTAATACTGTAGCCACGTAACTTCAAACTACTCCCATAACACTACTGCTACAATGGCAACAGCTATTAAGAAAAACCAAAACATGTATCTTGAAAAACCTATCTTCTTCTTAGTATCACAACAGCCCATAAATCACCATGAATGATAATCAATCTCATTGCTGTAAATGTTATTAACATTCACCCTGTGTGTAAAGATTTTTATTCATCGACAGCAATATCATTAATTCCATCCTAATACTCTTACATAAAGAATATGATTACAGAATTGTCATTATTACGTCAGAGTTATGTCAGTGCCCTGCAATCATAATTAGCAATGTAAGCTAAGAACAAGGGCATATACGCCAAAACAACAAATAAAAAAGGATACGGAATATGGCAACTATCAAAACTGTTATTGCTTCAGGTTTACTGCTTTTATCAGGGACTGCACTAGCCGATATAAAAATTGCGGACACTCATTCCGGAGCATGGATATCAGTCTCGCATGATGGCTCCCCAATTAAAGGGGCAGAAGTAACTGTAAAAAATGTTCCCCAGCAAAAGTCTACTTTTTCTACCAATGAAAACGGGCGTGTATTTATTCCTCTAACACTTGAAAATTCTCGTTCAATAAAATATGAGGTCATCAAACCAGGTACAAATACGACTGAAACCCGAATAGCATTCCACTCAAGTAACAAATAATTAAAATTACCTCAAGACTGTTCTAATGCAGTCTTGAGTTTTTTATTCTCCATGTATTACGATGAATGCACCATGATACATTTGTATCAAACAGGTTAAACTATATTCATAGAGAGACAAATCTTCCGCTTTGATGTATAGCTAATAATTACTTACCGGTCGTTCCCGTTAGTATATAAATCATTCCACCATAATGGGTTTCAAATGCTATTTCCTTAAAATAGTGTTCAACAGAATCCCATGGGCGCACACTGAAATACTCAGGTGTGTAGCCATACTGACCACCAAGTTTCAATACAATTTTGAATAGCCATAAAGGCAGATTTTCTGGCTGTTTTCCGTCAAGGATCGATAGATGCCCATCAGGCGTAAGCGCCTCAGACACGGCTTTTATCACCTGGTCATATTCAGGAACATAACCCAGTACACCAGTAACAAGCACCGCATTTAATGGTTGAGGCAACTCATATGATGCAATATCTGACTGAATCAGTTCTACATTCCGCCAGCCATTTTGATCGACCCTTTTTCTTGCAATATCCAGCATGCCAGGGGTTAGATCAACACCTATCAGACGCCCTTCTATCCCAATTTTCTCAAGCAGCAAAGAAAAGTTTAAACCTGTTCCGCAGCCGAGCTCGACAACGACATCACCTCGCTTCAGTGACAACCGTTCAATAGCTATCGCACGATAGGTATTCATTCTTAGTCCAATCAGCCGGAAAAGAAGCGTTGTAAAGTCATAGCTCTTTGCTCCGGCTTGATATAAGTTCTGAACATGTTGCCTTGATAGCATTGCTCTTTCCTTTGGTTATGCTGCCAGCGCTGCAGCTTTATTTCAGTTTAGTCCCGCCCTTTACAAACAGGAAGCGGAGAAACGGCCACTCAAAAGATTGGAAGCTTAATAATAGCTCGTAGCCCTATTGGTGTGTGTTTTTGAAGAATTAATTGGCCGCCGTAGGATTGAGCGATCGATTGAGTTATAGATAAACTAGGGCCATTATATCCATGATACTTTTGTAGATAGTCATCATTGGCTTAATCATATGGGCAGCTATTTCCTACAGAAGGAGTGAACCATTACACAGAGAATCGCCTCTTGACATAGCCCCAAAAAGATATGCCAGGGGAGAAATATCATTAGATGAGTTCAATGAAATTAACCGCAACCTTGGAATATAAGTAACTGCTTGTGGGATGTAACAAGCAACTACTTTCACACTAAGAGCCTCCTATGCCACTTCGTATGTTTTAATAGCTATCAAAACAATCTTATGCCTCCAATAAGAATTATTTGAAATGCATTATTTGGTTTTATACTATCAGCTTTCTTATCAAATAATGATCTCCTTACTACAGTGTCAGTAAGGTACCGGGTAATATCATGGCTATTTCACGTCGCGCATTCCTCAAAGCCTCCATTGCAACCGCTGTTGCTGCAACAGGCGGACTTACCGTTTTTCATGCATCTACTCGCTTTGACGAGGCTGGTACAATTATCATTCCCCACGCCAGTCATTGGGGGCCATTTAATGCCATTGTAAAAGACGGTATTCTCATCGGCGTTCAACCTCTGAAAGATCTCGACGCCATGCCTACCGAAATGCTGACCGAGGGCATTATCAGCCGAGTCTACGACAAAACCCGAGTAAAATACCCCATGGTACGGCAATCCTATTTAGCTGACCCTAAGGGTGATACGAAGCCTCACTTACGCGGTAAAGAGCCCTTCGTACGAGTGAGCTGGGAAACGGCTTTGGCCTTGGTCGCCGATGCTATTCAGACCACAGCCCAAACTCATGGCAATCAGGCACTGTTTAGTAGCTCTTATGGTGGTTGGTCGCATGCCGGATTGATGCGACCACAAGTGCTACAAGGCCGCTTCTTTAATTTGATAGGCGGACAGAGTACTACCACCGGCGACTATTCCGGTGGCGCATCCCAAGTCATCTTGCCGCACGTTATTGGTGATATGGAAGTCTACTCTCCGCAGACCGCCTGGCCGGTGATCGAAAAGCACACCGAAGTGTTCGTCCTGATCGGTTGTGACCCGTGGAAAAACAACCGTATTGAGTTTCGCGTCGCTGACCACCAAATGTATCCACATTGGAAGCGTTTCGCGGATAACGGCATGCAATTCATCTCCATCAACCCCCAGCGCACTCGCACCGATGACGAATTAGATGCCGAGTGGGTGAAGATCATTCCAAACACTGACACCGCGCTTTTCCTTGCCATGGCTTACCATGCCTACAACCAAAATCTGCATGATGCCGACTACCTCGACCGCTACACTGTCGGTGCCGATAAGTTTATTGAGCACTTACTTGGCACACAGGATGGCACCGTAAAATCCCCTCAATGGGCTGCAAATATTACAGGTATTCCCGCTGAGAAAATTATCGAGATGGCCGAGCTATTTACCCGCAAGAAAACCCAATTTGCTGCAGGCTGGTCGCTGCAACGTGCCGATCATGGTGAAATGACCCACTGGGCCATTATCAACTTTGCAGCTATGCTGGGTAAAATCGGTAAACCAGGTGAAGGCGTCGGGTTCAGTTGGCACTACGGCAATGGCGGGATGCCTCAATCCGGCGCAACCATGCCTGTCGGCTTGTCGCAAGGCAAAAACCCTATCAGTGCTAACTGCCCAGCATCACGCATCTCAGAGATGCTGAATAATCCAGGGACAACGTTTTCCCGCGACGGGATCGAGTACACCTATCCGGACGTAAAACTGGTTTATAATGCGGGGAATAACCTTCTTTCCCACCAGCAAAACACCAATGAGCTCATTGCTGCGCTCAATAAACAGGTGGAAACCTTCATCTGCCAAGATCCTTGGTGGTGTGCCTCATCGCGGTTTGCCGACATCGTACTGCCTGCCACCAGTACCTTAGAGCGGGACGATTTGTCATCTGGCGGTACTTATAGCAACGACAAAATTTCGCCATGCGCCAGGTTATTCAGCCTTACGGCGAAAGCTTGGATGATTTTGAGATCTTCCGTCGGTTGTCAGAAATATTCGGTGTCGAAGAACAATTCACCGAGGGCCTGAGCTACCCTGAAATATTGCAACGCGCTTATCATGCCTCTTCTGCTACATTGCCGTTCGATGAGTTTTGGCAACAGGGCCATACCAGAGTAATCACACCGGAAAGTGCCAATACCTGGGTACGTCATGGTGACTTCTACCGCGATCCAGAACAGTTCCCATTGCATACGACTTCAGGAAAAATTGAGCTGTACTGCCAGGATATCGCCAACTTTGCCGTTCAAGACTGCCCCCCAATGCCAACTTTCTTAGCACCGTTTGAGTACCTTGGGAATGCAAAGCCAAACCAAGTCCATGTTGTCAGCCCCCACCCTTACATGCGAGTGCATTCGCAAATGGCCAATGCCGACACAAGGAAATATGAAGATGTACAAGGAAGACAATATGTTCTCATCAACAAGCAGGATGCAGAGCGGCGCGGGATCCGTAACGGGCACTTGGTTGAGATATTTAACGAGAGAGGCCGGATCATAGCAGGCGCTAAAGTCTCTGATAGCATCATGCCTGGCGTGATCAGTTTGGAAGAAGGTGCTTGGCTTCAATTTGATAGCCAAGGACGTTGCAACAGCGGTGCGATCAATGTGATCACATCTAGCCAGGCCTGTAGCGGACTGAGCCAAGCGAATAGTGCCAATACCTGCCTTGCCTTTATTCAGCGCTGCCGTGATCCAGAATCCGACAACTTGGCCTTTGAACCGCCACAGATATTGGCTGACGAGAGAGCGACGCCTGTATCATCAACGAACATAACCCTGGCAGCAGACCAAGCCATAAAGCAGGTCGAACAAAGCCCAGGCGAAACCCTATTTTATCAGCGTTGTACGTTATGCCATTCAGCTAAAGACCCGCGTCAGTACACCAAAGCCCAGTGGCACGGAATAACCAAAAGCATGTTTCCAAGTGCAGGCCTAAGCCCAGCCGAGCGAGAAGCAGTGATGAGCTTCCTGGAAGCCAACGCAAAAGATTCTCCATCAAAATAGCTGCACATTGAGAACCTGCAACACATGCCTCGGCCATACTTTCGTATGGCCTGTTTCATTCTTTTTGAACTGGAAAAATACCCTCGCCCGTCTACAGTAATGTCTAATACCACCACTTATGGCAATGCCATATAAGCTGACATTATGAGTTCCCACCAAGCCAACCTCACCAGTCAAATTCAGGGAAGAGTGATCGTACCCGGCGACGCTGAATATGATGAAGCCCGTCAAATATGGAATGCGATGATAGATAAACGTCCTGCGGTTATTGTTAAATGCACCAATACATCAGATGTACTCGCCGCATTAAATTATGCCAAAGCCCAAAAGCTAGAAATTACCATCAGAGGCGCAGGCCACAACATCGCTGGTAACGCCATTTGTGATGACGGATTAATGATTGACCTTTCAGACATGAAAAAAGTAACGGTTGATCCCGGAGCCAAGCGCGCCCTCGTCCAGCCAGGGGCGACGTTAGCAGACATCGATGCCGCTACACAGCAACATGGATTGGCAACGCCCGTAGGCATTAACTCGACTACGGGTATATCTGGACTAACACTGGGCGGTGGTTTTGGCTGGCTCACCCGCAAATTTGGCATGACAATCGACAACTTAGTCTCTGCCCAAGTTGTTACCGCCGATGGCCGCCAACTCACTGCCTCTTCAACTGAAAACAGTGAGTTGTTTTGGGCTATCCGTGGTGGGGGCGGTAACTTTGGCATTGTGACCGAGTTCGAATTCCAGCTTCACTCTGTGGGCCCTGAGATACTCGCAGGTTTGATTGTCTACCCATTCGATCAAGCTAAGCAGGTTTTGGAGCAATATCGAACCTTCACTCAAACCGCCCCAGAAGATCTCAATGTATGGGTTGTTATGCGCCAGGCTCCCCCATTACCGTTCTTACCGGAGGAGGTGCATGGCAAAGAAGTGATCGTCCTTGCAATATTTTACACCGGTGATTTGCAGCAGGGAGAAACCTTGATCGAGCCATTGCGCCAGTTCGGTACCCCACACGGTGAACACATCGGCGCCCAACCTTATACTGCGTGGCAGCAAGCCTTTGATCCATTACTAACCGAAGGTATGCGTAACTATTGGAAATCCCACAATTTCACTGAGCTGCATGACGATGCTCTTGATCTGTTACTCCACTATGCCGGTTACCTCCCCTCCCCGCATTGTGAAATCTTCATTGGTCAGTTAGCAGGTTCGGCCAATACTGTCGCCTCTGATGCCATGGCTTACAGTAGCCGTGACGCGAAGTTTGTCCTCAACGTCCATGCCCGCTGGGAAACCCCGGCTGAAGATGAAAACGCAATTAACTGGGCAAGGGACTTCTTCAAAGCCACGACCCCCTTTGCCTCGGCGGGTGCCTATGTCAACTTCATGACTGCCGAAGAAGGCGGACGGGTAACCGCCGCATATGACAGTAATTATCAACGTCTGGTGGAAATTAAACGCCAGTATGATCCTGATAACTTATTCCACCACAATCAAAACATTAAGCCATAGATTATTAACTAAAAGACGACCGCTCCGAAGTCTATCTCCACCCAATAAGGGCTGATCCGACTAATCAGCCCTTTTGCCTCGACCCAGATCAAACTTCTGCAACTTAACCCCTGAGCACTTCGATGCAATGACTACACTTATAGTGAAATCATCATTGGAGGGGGAAGCTATATGGACTTCACACAAAAGATGAGACTAAGAGGCAAAGCAGAAGAAGATCTTTATTTCGCCCAGCAAGATCAAGCTTTGATTGAAGCACTGCATGACATGCAGGAAAGCGGTGAGATTGAAAATTGGCACAAGTCGGCAAAAAAAGAGAGCAAATCAGAGTCGCAATAACTTTCAGTCAACCTCTAGTGACTTAGATTACCTTGCTCATATATAACGCCGTCCATATTTCCCCATTCGCGGCGTGAAAGCCGGATCTCCGCTTGTCGGTCACAAAACCCAGTGACTCATAGCAGCGTCGAGCATGGTGATTGTGCTCGAATACTGTCAGCTTAGCTCGCTCTGCATGAAATTGTTTACGTGCATGTTCTATCGCCAGTTCCACCATTTTCTGGCCATACCCCATACCACGAATAGCAGCCTCGCCAATGAGTACCCGACACAGTCGGTATGTCGTCTCGGATTCACGAAACAGCTCAATGTAACCCACTCGTTGATTACCATGGCACAACATCAGGGCAGTTACCTCTTCAGTTTGAAGATGCGCAGCTAACTGCTTGGTATCGAGAGGATAATTAAAACGGTCTCCACTCCATAAATGGTTGAACTCCGCCGAAGGAACCCAGTCAATCAGCACGTCTATATCGTCCTCGGTAAAAGCCACTAATTTCAACATACCGTCCCTCCTTGGTTAAAAATCCGTCTACTTCTTTCTAGCATGTTTTGATGAGGCAAAGAAGCAACTGAAAGGACTAAGCTGCAATCAAACACCGAAAACATTTATGTATCCTGCCAGTTACGTTAAACTTCACCACAACTGACAATCATGAGTCTTGCAAAGATCCACAAACCGCTCGCTACCTTGAACGGCTAGTGGTGATCGTTTGAAGACTGATTTCGGGCCAATGTAAGTGCAGCGCGACTGCATCAAAAGTGGTACCGAACAATTAAGAGTTAACAATCAATGAGCAACACAATCCAGTGGTTCCCGGGCCACATGCACAAGGCCCGCAAAGAGATCGAAGAAGTCCTACCGAAGGTGGATGTGATCATCGAGGTACTTGATGCCCGCATTCCGTTCAGTAGCGAGAACCCACTGATCAAAACCTTTCGCGAGAAAACCAACAAGCCGGTTGTTAAGGTTCTAAACAAACGCGACCTTGCTGATCCAGAAATGACCCAGATGTGGATTGAGCACCTTGAAAAAGAGCAAGGTGTGAAGGCACTGGCGATCACCACTGAGAATGTGAACGAAGTTAATAAGATCATGGATCTTTGCCGCAAACTGGCGCCTAACCGTGAAGAAATGGGCAAGAACATTCGTACCATGATCATGGGTATCCCGAATGTCGGTAAATCTACCATCATCAATACCCTTGCCGGACGTACTGTTGCGATCACCGGGAACCAACCAGCGGTTACCCGCCAACAGCAGCGCATCAACTTGCAAAATGGTATTGTCCTTTCTGATACTCCGGGGATCCTTTGGCCGAAAGTGGAAAACCCACACAGTGGTTTCCGCCTAGCGGCTACCGGTGCTGTTAAAGACACCGCCATGGACTACATCGATGTAGCCTTCTTTACCATCGAGTACCTGATCAAGGCCTACCCTAACCTCATCAAGGCCCGTTACGACCTAGATGAAGATGAAGTACCAGAAACCGAAATCGAGCTGATGGAAGCCATTGGCCGCAAACGTGGCTGCCTGAAGGCCGGTGGCCGTGTTGACCTTCACAAAGCTTCTGAAATTCTGATCAACGAGCTGCGTAACGGCACGCTGGGGCAAATCACCATGGAACGCCCAGAAATGATCACTCAGGAACTGATCGACGTCGCAATCGAAGCTGAACAAAAAGCTGAACAGAAAGCGAAAAAGAAAGAAGAACGCCGCAAACGCTACCTGAAAAACAAGCGATAATTGCGATAATAGGCAAAGCCCTCATATGCTAAATGGTATATGAGGGCTTTTTTGTGCCCAACTCATTCGCACTCACAGTCATCTCGCACATCAGTTGCGGTACAGAGCGAAAAAATAGAGAATACCGCCAAGCAAGCTTACGGTGAAACTTTTCCCACCTCTCACGGTCTGAATGACATTGTAAGCCGCTTCTTTGTAACTAGGCAAAGAATCACCATAAATCAATTTCTTACTGAGAGTTTCAATGCGCAAAACGGTAAACCAAAGCCAAACAGCCAAATTTACCTTGCTGTTAGTGTTGGTCGTCATTTTTGTCTGTTCCGGGCAAAATTTCGGCTATGCCGCCACGTGTGAATTGAGAGCCTCTTCCTCTGATGTCATCGACCAAGCGACTTTTTCTGACTCAGTAACAACAAAAACGGGTGCTTCTACGGTCTCAGACCAATGCTCAATGGCCGATCATTTGCTGCAAATGCACAAGCATTCCATTGAGCATGCCATTGTCAGTTTATTCATTTTTGTTCTGGCTGTGCTGAGCTATGCCGCAATAACCAAAGCAATACTGGTATTCACCGAACCGATCCCTCCCACACGGCGGCGTCACCTGACGCTGTGTGTGTTCCGAGAATAAATCAAGGCACACCACTCTCGAACCATACTTGAGACCGCTTTCGCTATTCTTGGAGTTATTACATTGAAAAATATGATTATTAAACGATTTTCCATTCTCACTGCCTTCGTGATGCTGCTGGGCAGCCTTTTTTCGTTATCGGCTTCGGCTGTTGAATACTCAACCGGCTGGCTACAAAACCCAAATCATCCACCTGTCGAGTTGCGCTACATGCTGACAGGGCAACAAAATCCGGAAAATAAAACCGTCGAAGCCCTGTTGGAAGTAAAACTCGATACTGATTGGAAAACCTACTGGCGCAGCCCTGGTGAAGGTGGCGTCGCCCCCTCTATTGATTGGTCACTATCGAATAACCTCGATAATGTGGACTGGCATTGGCCAATGCCTAAACGCTATGAGTTTTTGGGTGTCGAGACTCTAGGTTACAAAGATACCATCATCTTCCCGATGACCATTCACGTCCAAGATATGTCTAAGCCGGTTTTCCTGTCCGGTATCTTGACCATGTCTTCCTGTACCAACATTTGTGTACTGACCGATTACGAAATCACGCTCGACTTCAATCCCGCCAACCTGACGGCATCAGAACAGGCGATGCACCTGTACAATCAGGGAATGAGCCGTGTACCAACCGAGCAGCCAAGTGTCGAAATCAAGGCTCTCTCTTGGAATAAAGAAAACAAAACGATGTCAGTGATTGCCACTAACACACTGGGATGGACCCAGCCTGATGTGTTCATCGACGGCGAATCGCAAAATGTCCAGGATGCCTCGTTCCTTAAACCGACCATTCACGTAAACGGTGACACCCTCACTGCGCAAATGAAAGTGAGCAGCTGGTTCGGGGAACCCAAATTGCTGGGTGAAGCACTCAATGTCGCTATCAGTGATACAGACTTCTCGGTAGAAACCCAGGGCATTGCCACTGATACCCCAGTCATTCTGCCCACAAGTGACAGCAACCTCATCGAAATTATCGGTATCGCCTTACTCGGTGGTTTAATCCTCAACATCATGCCTTGCGTACTGCCGGTATTGGGGATGAAACTGAGCAGTGTCATTGCCGCTGAAGGGCTTGAACAGCGCCAAATCCGTATGCAGTTCCTATCTTCTGCAGCCGGCATCATCACATCATTCTGGCTATTGGCTGGTTTCCTCATCACCCTGAAACTATCGGGGCAGGCACTAGGCTGGGGAGTGCAATTCCAGAGTCCATACTTTATCGCTGCCATGGTGATTATCACCGCGCTGTTTGCCGCCAATATGCTTGGCCTATTCGAAATCCGCCTATCGAGCAAAACGAATACCTGGATGGCCACCAAAGGCGATGACTCTTATGCCGGACACTTTGTTCAGGGTATGTTCGCGACCTTACTGGCAACACCATGCAGTGCACCTTTCCTCGGTACAGCTGTGGCCTTTGCATTGGGTGCTGATATCATCACTCTCATTGCCATCTTCACAGCCCTTGCTGTCGGTATGGCAGCTCCTTGGCTAGTAATCGCTCTATTCCCTCGCCTAGCGAAACTGTTGCCGAAGCCGGGCATGTGGATGGATAAGGTCAAAAGCCTCTTCGGCTTGATGATGCTTGCAACCAGTTTGTGGCTATTGAGCTTGATGACAAGCTTCCTATCAACAGCGTCCGTCGTTCTTGTCGGTGTATTGCTCGTCGTTGTCTTACTGTGGCGTCTGGGCAAGGTTAAAGGTCGCAAGCCTGTTATTCTGGCCATGGCATTTATCATCGTCGGGTCAGGCGGCGGGCTTATCGCAGGCAGCATGACGGCCGAACACTGGTCGACACCGCTTCCCAAAGATCATGCCTGGCAGCCGCTTGATATTAATGCAATCCAACAGCAGGTTAACCAAGGAAAAACCGTCTTCGTTGATGTCACCGCTGATTGGTGTATCACCTGCAAGGTCAACAAAATGAGCGTTCTGCTTCAAGACCCTGTTTATTCGGCATTAGATAATGAACATATTGTATTGATGAAAGGTGATTGGACCCGACCGTCTGATTACGTAACAGGCTACCTGCGCTCTAATGGCCGCTTTGGTGTACCGTTCAATATCGTATACGGACCTAATGCACCGACGGGGATCCCTCTTCCGGTTATTCTGACCAGCAGCGATGTCATCAGCGCGATTGAAGCAGCGAGTGGTAAAGGAGTGGAGTAATGGGCTCAGATTGTTCTCCCGAGCCAAAACAGCCCGTACCCAAACAGCAAGGCCGTCGAAAATGAAGCGCTTAGTGAAAGAAGCTGTTTTCATGCTGCTGGTATTACTCGCAGTCACAACCGGGCTTGATATATGGCGAAGCCGAAGCATGCCACAAGGAGACATCCCACACCTTGTCGCAGAATCGACAACCGGCGAGCAGATCGATCTGATTACCCGTAGCCATGAAAAACCCGTGATGGTCTATTTCTGGGGGACGTGGTGCAGTGTGTGCCGCTTTGTTAGCCCAACCATTAACTGGTTAGATAGCGATTATGACGTTATCTCTATCGCGGTTAATTCAGGTGACAACCGACGGCTCAATGGCTACCTTGACCATCATGGTTATGGCTTTACCACCATCAACGATGATCGAGGCGCTCTGATGCGAGAATGGGGAGTTTCCGCTGTGCCTACCATTTTCATCATCCAAAGTGGCAAGGTCTCGTCGGTAACGACGGGCTTTAGCACTCCTCCTGGATTATGGCTAAAAATGCGAATGGCTATCTAATTTGATGAAAACCATATAATAATCAGCCCAGTTTAATACTGGGCTGAATTCTATGCTGTTAACCTAGCACTCCGGTAATGGCATGCACTCTACTCCCATTCCCAATGCCTACCTTCATGGCCATCAGAAAACATCATCCGGTAACCACTGATATTTTTGTGCGGGATATCGTGCATGATTTTGTGGAACTGTTTACTGTCAACATGAATTAGATTTTCATGATCACCCGACTCTATAAACAGCTCATCTTGTTCGAACAACATGTCATCTACCAGCATATCAACCTGGTAGGCCTGTCCGATAGACGGAACCGCACCGGGTTCACAATCTTGGAAGATATCTGATAGTTCATGCTCGCCGACAAGGAAGTACTGTTTACCCATCATGCGGCTGATCTTGTCTATCATTACGCGGCGGTTTGAAGGTACGACAGCCATCAAAAACTCACCGTTTTGATCTTTTAGCATTACCGCCTTTGCAACCTGCGATGTCGGTACATGGGCCGAGATGGCCGAGCTAAATGACGTATCGGTATGTTTATGTCGAGTCAGACTGAAATCGACATTGTGGCTGTTAAGAAATTGCCCTACTGTCAGTGCCATAGCCATAGGATCACCTCCTGAACAATCACCAAGCCACTTTCACTGGTAGAAAACGGGCCTGATGGAAACTGGGCCTACAGCCTCAGTATGGAAGGGGATAGCCGATTTCGCTAACAAATTTCAGCACAACAAACGTAAACATTAACCCACATCAAAACAGTTAAGCGTGCTGCTGTTAAATAACACGCCTCGCTTGCCAGTAGGTGCTCCGCCAATAAGGATTCTTCAAGTTAGAAATCATAACCCCTTGCGAAGTGGATGCATGAAGAAAGCGAGACTCACCAAGATAGATCCCGACATGGCGCAAGGTACGGCCTGTTTTGAAGAAAACAAGATCACCCTCCTGCAGTTCGGTGATTGCCACCCACTTTCCTTGCCTGACTTGCTCTCCAGTCGTTCGTGGGAGCTTCTGCTGGAAAACTTCAGCAAGCCCAACCTGAACAAAAGCCGAGCAATCAATGCCCGCCTTGGTCGTCCCTCCCAAGCGGTAAGGGGTCCCCCGCCATTGTCGATAGACATTATCAAGAGAGGGAGATTGATGAATCGGTACATTCATCTCGACAAATTCATAGCGAGGAGTATGGGTGTGTAAATCGTCTGAAGAGTCATCACTTGCCGCTTTATCAGGTGAGGATGAGCATCCTGAAAGCCAAATTGTCACAGCCAGTGATAGTAACAGTCTCTTCACTGCGATAGACCCCTTTGATGCGCCAGATTGTCCTGACTATGAGTATTTTGTGGTAGTAATTTATTAGATTAGCTAATTGATGAGGTTTCGAAAACATAATTCTGCGTACAGCGGAAGGAATTGACATAACTGATGGGAAAGCCAGCAAAGCTGCTGGGAAATTGGGCTGGAAAGAAAAAAAAGGCTGACAATTGTCAGCCAAGAAAACTCCACACAACAGAAGAGATAGATTGCATAGCCCTCCTAATCAAGGAAGGTTCCTTGCATCTATCGGAAAACATTTATCTCTTTAATTCAGCCACTTATCCAGTTTTTTTTTGCCAGCTCGCACACAACTGCGAGCAACTTCACGCATTCACGCTTCAAAAAACTGTAATTTGTCAAATATTTGCTTTTTTAGGGAAACACTTACCATACCCAAATAACTTCAAGTAGTTGGCTATATACCAAATAGAACTGCGCAAGAAGCCTTCTCCCATCCCCCTTGAGCAATATTTCTGATAAAACATGCAACTATACACTGGTCATACAACTGAAAAGATTTCATAATGCAGGCAGTTTTTCATTAAATCGCTAAGGAGTAAGCGTGCTTGCATTCTTCCGTATTTTCCTCGCGGCCATTTTCATCGTTTTCACAACACTGTTCGCACTGGTGTACTGTACCCTGTTCAAACCTCGCGATCCTAAGCACGTGCATTTTTTCTGCCGCTGGTTTAATCAACTACAACGTATTGTTGGCGTCGAGCTGATCCATCGCGGCAAAGAAAAAATCGCAGACGTTCCCAAAGCCGTTTACATCTCTAACCACCAGAATGTATTCGACTTTGTAACCTCTCCCGGTATGTTGCCACCCCGTGCTGTATCCATTGGCAAGAAAAGCCTGCTGTGGATCCCTTTCTTTGGCCAGTTGTATTGGATTACCGGCAATATCTTGATTGATCGTGAAAACAAATCAAGCGCCCGAAACACTATCCAACAAGTTGCTGACGCTATCCACAAACGTAACCTGTCGGTATGGATGTATCCAGAAGGAACCCGAAGCAAAGGCCGTGGCCTGCTGCCGTTTAAAACTGGTGCTTTCCGCATGGCTATCGAGGCTGGAGTGCCTATCGTACCGATGTGCGTCAGCTCTATTCACAACAAAATCTCCCTCTCGGACCGCGACAACGGTATTGTAATTGCAGAAATGCTAGATCCTATCGATGTTTCCGGTTACGAGCTGAAAGATGCCCGACAGCTGGCTGATCATTGCCACCAGCTAATGGAAAGGAAGATTGCTGAACTCGATGCCGAAGTTGCCGAGTTAGAACAAGCTCGCTCAAGCGATAAAGTGACTATCAACTCTTAGTTGCCTCTACCTCGAGAAATGAAACAGGCTTGCCAAAGCAAGCCTGTTTTTATTTACGCCGGCTACCCCTTCTGTTCGGTAATCAGCATATCAAAGCCGCTCTTTAGTTGATCACTTTGCAAGATCCGCCCATGCCCTAGCCCCTCGGTTGTAATTAAAGTCACGTGCTGATTCGTACTTGCAAGCTCCGAGTGAGCATAAGAAGCGAAGCGGTCATATTTGTCATGAACAATTACCGCTTTTGCCTGCCGGCCATTCAAGCGATTAAGTGGATTGATACTATCAAGCGGAGAGTGATACTGCTCGGCAATATCTTCGACAACATCATGAAACAGCTTCATTGAATACCCCGACCGCTCAACAGTTGAGATAAGGTTCTCGGTATAGTTCAAAACCGGCGCCACTAGCAACACGGGCTTGTCTTGCAGCAAAGGATGTCGGCTCTCCAACACCATCGCTCCACCCATGCTGTGTGCGACAACCCCAGCAATACAATTCTGCTGCTCCAAGATACTATCAAATGCTGCCACAAAGCCCGGTAAATGCCCGAACTGCCCCTCGCTTTCTCCATGCGCGGGATTATCAAACGCCAACGCTTTGAAGCCTGAGGCAGCAATATGCTCCATCAGAGTATAGAACTGGCGAGAAGAGCCAGACCAACCATGACCAAGTACCCAAGTTGGCCCTTCTCCCAGGCTGTATGTCATCATCATACCTTCTGAAGTGGCAATCGGTTGACGGGTTAATCCAGCTGGCTCTGCAGCGGCTTTTTTGCTGCGCACCGGCGTCAGCAACACCTTCCGAGCAACACTTCTGGCATGGTTAGGCGCAATCCGATGATGTAAGCGGGTCGTCAGATTAATTAGCCGCCTGCGTAAATCAAAGCCCCGGCTTTTCTTGAAATAGATTTTGCTGCTCATTATTTTTTCACCCTTAAAATAGTACGACCGTGCTTTTTAAAGCTTGAGCTAATTGCTCACTATGCGCAGTGCATCTATTCCTGCTTAAAAGCTATTGACTACACACGCCAATGGGTCATCAGCCCTTCAACCCCTTGCCAAAAACGCTGGTGATCATCCGTTTCCAGCTCCATGCTGAGGAACAAATGGCTGCTGAGGTATACCCCGTATAACTGATATACGCACTGCCAACTGTCCAAGGTTGCAACAAACTCCCCCTGTTGCTTACCTTGCTCAATCTGCCGGTATAGATAATCAAGCCAGCGTCTTGTAACGCTCTTGAGCCTGAGCTGAACAGACTGCTCTTTATCACCGTGCTCTGTCCAAGCATCAAGAAACATACAAGACCCTTGGAAAGATCGATTCCAAGCTAGCCAGTTCGCCAGCAACAGCCGCAGTTTCTGCTCAATTTTGTCTGGTGCTTGCAGCCTGGCAGGCTGGATGACCCTTTCAACAAATAGCTCTCCAGCATAGTCCAGCACGGCAATTTGGAGGTTTTCACGAGAGTTAAAATGCGCAAACAAGCCGCTCTTTGACATGCCTGACGCTTTAGCCAGTTGGCCAATAGTCAAACTGTCCAGCCCTTCTCGACTTGCCAGCGAAAAAGCGGTATCCAAAATATGCTGGCGAGTTGCTGCTTTCTTGCTCATTAACTATTGTCCTTATTCACAACACCAAAAAATGGTGCTGCCTTACTGCTTTTGCTATTTTTAGCACGATCGTACTATTATTGAAAGCGATAAATCCTCGTCATCAGCACTCACTTCGTCCCATCGTCAATCCTTGCTATCTTGCAGCTAGCATCAACGTTCAGCGAAACGGAACAAACTGTCGATACGTATTGGGCAACTACCCACCTGGTGGACCATATCTTCGGCTTGCTTGAGTGAATCGTAGCTACATGGGATGCCATAGGTATCTGTAACTGGGTACTCATTTCCATCGACATCGATAAAATTAACACTCCAGCCAGCACTGAGAAAATCATGTACCAAGCGTGCTTCAACAATTGCATTATCAGCCATCAACTGGCGACACTCTGACAGGACCATAATCCCCTCCTTAACAGAAAGAGCCTTATACCCCCACTAGGAGAACAGCGTATATGGCTTAGCTGGGTATATGGGCTCAGCTAGTAGTCAATACAAGTATAGCAAGGGTATAAAAAAGGCTACCAGAGCGGTAGCCTTAAGAGTTCTTGCTGAGCCGATAACCTTACAGGTACATCTTCGCCACATCAGAAGGTTCAGCTTCAGAGCCTTCCAGCTGAGCGGTCCAGTTCAAACCAACCAATACACCGTCTTCAGCCAACGTGATCATCCAGTCTTCAACAAAAACATCTAGCGGGATCATCACTGCAGAAAACTCAGCCCACTCATCAACACAGTGAACAGCTGCATCGGCTTCGTTCGACCAGAATGGCATTACTTCAGATTCTTCGAACTCGCTAGAGTCAACAGAAAGCCAGTCACCTTCTTCGTTACAAAGTCCCCATACCTGCTGAGTATCTTTGGTCTCTTCAACAAACAGCTCGCTATTTGCCTTAATATCTGCGGTTAACTTAGTCATTCTATTCTCTCTTATGGATGTCTATACCCAAGAGGCTTGGATATAACATCAGTAACTTGATGTGCTGTAATAATACCAGAGTTTCATGTCAGAACATGAATAATTTCGTCCCCCAACTGGTGCTAACTCCATTAGATTATTACCTGTTCAGGGTTTGGATCGAGAATTGGGCATTGATGGCTATACTTGTTTAAACAGCAACAACAACAATACGTAACGGCTAGCATTAGAGGGTATCGCATGGCAACCGTTGACTGGCTATCAAGCCTTAGTAATCAGACCATTTTGAATCCACGCTCGCATCTCATCGAAGCCCACGAGTATATCGGCGAGCATGGTGAAAGAAAGGTTGCGGTTGACTGTGCCTGTGGAAACGGCAGAGATACCTTATACCTACTTGAGCAAGGCTACCATGTCTACGCCTTTGATAATGATCGGCCTCGCCTCAAGGCTCTATCAGAACATCCTCTGCTAGGAGCCCATCCTAACCTCGACATTCAAATCAGCAGTTTTGCCGACTATAAGTTTCCCCGCGCTAACTTAATCAATGCCAGCGCTTGCCTGTTCTTCTGCACGCCACAGGATTTCAACACGCTGTGGGGCAATATCTCAAACAGTCTCAAGAAAAACGGGATTTTTTGCGGGCATTTCCTCGGAAAGGAAGCGCTAGAGCCAAATGAAAAGCTCCCTATCCTCACCCACAGCCAATTCGAGCTCGAGCAATTATTAGCTGACTACTACATTATTTCCTGGAAAAAAAAGCAAGAGTACTCGGCTAACCTCACCGGAAAGAAAAGACTCTGGCTAATTCACACTATCATTGCAATGAAGAAATAAACGGCCATTTATTGCCAGCCTGAATAAGCAAAAAAACTGGCAATTTGTGCTTGTTTTTTGTTCTTGTTTAGACCAATCCATGCCAAAATATAGACCTTCCCCCACGGGCTCACCCTGCGCATTCACCGCATTGACTCAAACTCAATCAAACCCTTGATTGACACTGTTGGGGTTTCGTCTTGTATTTTTTTGTAGGTTAGCTTCTATGCACACTCAACGTGCCGGAAATGCCCTTGCTGCATTTTCATTTGTGCTATGGGGGATCCTCCCTCTTTACTATCAGTTTCTTCCAAGAGCAGACATTAATGATTTGCTAGCGTTGCGGATTGTTTTTTCCATACCGTTTATGCTGCTGGTAATGCTGCTATTGCGCCGGCCTTTTCCTAAAGCCTCACAGATCTGGCAGGACAAGCGCTCGTTAATGATGGCCGGTATGGCGGGATTAATCATGTGTGTATCATGGTATGCCTTTACATGGGCGATCACCCATGATCAAGTGCTAGCAGCAAGCTTAGGGTTTTTCATTAACCCGTTGTTTGCAATCGCGCTAGGGGTATTTTTCCTCAAGGAAAAGCTCAGTAAAGCACAATCTGCTGCCGTAATACTCGGCATCGTTGGTATTGGCTATCAAGTATGGCATTACGGAGAGCTACCATGGATTTCGCTGATTATGGGGAGTTTCTTCGCCATCTATGGCCTATGTAAAAAACATATTCGCTACGACGCCCTTACATCCGTCACCCTAGAGGCTGTGATACTTGCCCCATTTGCACTTGCTTACTTGGCAATTACCTATGTCAACCAGACTTCCACAGCATTATCGGCAGATTTCAGCACCCTGCTGCTGTACATCGGTTCTGCGCCCGTTACGCTAGCGCCACTGATTTTCTTTGCACTGGCCATCAGCCGAACCAGCCTAACGATGGTTGGGCTAATGCAGTACATTGAACCGACTTTGCAGTTCTTGTTGGCAGTTTTCTTGTTTGGTGAAGTTTTCGACCAGGTGAAAGCGGTAAGCTTTGGATTTATATGGCTAGGCCTATTACTCTGCAGCCTCGAAGCCCTGAGTGGCCTAGCTATGAGGCGACTAAGGACATCGTAGTTAGTTGCCCCTGAAAATTACTCCAACTGTTGCATAATTCATTTAAATTGCCATACTTTTTGTATGGCTTTTTTTTGATGAGGCTCCTGATAGTGGTATGGATACCCATGAAACCTTCAATGACAGCTATGCCCGCTGCCAACGAAACAAGTCATTTTTCCTCATTTTCTATCGCCATTTCTGGCAAAAAGATCAGCGTTTCGAAGACCTTTTTAAAAATGTTGATATGGAGCAGCAAATTCGAATGCTCAAACTCTCTATCTCGATGATAATGCTGGCATCATCGTCTGATCAGGCCCGGGAGGGAATTCGACGCTTTGGCAAAATCCACGGCCGCGAAGGAATTGGCGTTCAGCCCAATGATTTTGAAGCTTGGCTTGACTCGCTTATCGAAGCAGTCAGTATTTGCGACCCAAAATACAATGATGAGATTGCTTTAGCCTGGCGTCAGTGCTTTAAGCAAGGGATCGCTATAATGAAAGAGGAATGTCAATGAGGCAGCCCTATGCCAGCCAGCCCACAACCAAAAAGCACGCAACCTGATAGCTCTCAGCAAAAGTCCGCCCCGGCAAGTAAACGCTCACTTTTTGATTGGCGGTACGTGTTGCTGATAGTCATCGCGCTAATCCTCGGACTGCTGGCGATTTATTTCTCGCCGATCCGGCAGAGTCGAAACTTCTATGACTATGCTGATCAACGGTTACTGCTTGGCATCCCACACTTTTGGAATGTTGTCAGCAACGTGGGTTTCCTTGTCGTCGGGCTGATAGGGCTCAAGAAAAATCACCATCACTCTCTTGCAAGTGAGCCTGCCCTATCCTTCGCTTACCCGCTGTTTTTTGTCAGCTTAATTGGGGCTTTTTTGGGATCTAGCCTATACCATTTATTGCCAGGCCCTTTCACCTTGATGCTTGATAGGATCCCAATTACGATCGGCTTCATCAGCCTATATTGCATTATCATTGCACAATACCTTTCCCCAAAATTAGGCAAAGCAATGCTGCTACCCACCCTGGCCTACGGTGTACTCTCTGTCATCTACTGGTATATGACGGATGTCGTTGATGGGCGCGGTGATATGGCACCTTATGTATTAGTGCAACTACTTCCCATCATTCATATTCCCTTAATTCTCTGGCTGTACCCAAACAGAAACAATCCGACCCAATATTACCTCTATGCCCTCGGCTTATACGTTCTTTGTAAAATAGCCGAATCAAAAGACGACGAGCTATACCAACTCACGTCACAAGTCAGCGGCCATACCCTGAAGCATATTTTGGCGGCCTTGGCAGGATATTGCGTTTACCGAGGCTGGAAAAAAAGCAATCGAGTAGGAGGAGGCCTCGCGGCCTCCGTCCTCTCACACCACCGTACAAGCGTGGGTCGCATACGGCGGTTCCGAATATATTTTCAGTGACTCATACCCATCTCTCAATGAGTACATGCCCATCTCCTTGAACCGTTTCGTTGGCATGGCCTGATTGAGCTGCGGCGATAAAGCCAGATGCCACCATCCTTTCTCTGACATCGCTAGCTTCCAAGCATTGCGCTCGTTTACGCCTTCTTGGCGTAACCATATCGCTATGCTGTGTCTGCGTTTTCGCTGCTTGAGTCGGTAGCACCGTAAGCGCCGTCTTATCCATTCATCCAAGCGCTGCATCGCGCTTTTCCGCATGGCGAGCTTGAAGTAGTGTTGCCAACCTCTTAGATATTGAGTTAGTTCGACTATTACTGTCTTCAACTCTCGTCCTCGATTCCGCTTCGTTATTTGACGCACTCGCTTCTTCATGTGAGTTTGTGCTGTCTTCGAGATATGGATACTTCCATCTCGTTGGAAGCGATGGCCTAAGTAAGTCCGCTCTGTCACTCTTGTTGCTGCACTCTTCTCCCGGTTGACCGTGAGTTTCAGTTTCTGCTCCAAGAACTCCGTTATCGAGGCTTTTACTCGATTTGCGGCTTCCTCACTGTGCACGTAGATTTGGCAGTCGTCTGCATATCGGCAGAACTTATGCCCTCTTCGTTCAAGCTCTTTATCCAACTCATCTAATACGATATTTGATAGCAGCGGAGATAATGGGCCACCCTGTGGTGTCCCTCGTTGCCTCTGCTCGACTAACCCGTTTCGCATTATGCCTGCCTGTAGGTATGACCTGATCAGCTTCAGTACCCGTTTATCTGTGATATCTTTCGATAACCTGTGCATCAGCCTATCGTGGTTCACAGTATCGAAGTATTTCGCTAGGTCAACATCGACTACATAACCCCGCCCCTCCCTGATGTAGTGGCTTGCTGCCGCCAGAGCATGGTGGGCACTACGGTTGGGCCTGAACCCGTAACTGCTGTTGGAGAACTTAGGTTCGTAGATATCTGTCAGGACTGATGTGATGGCCTGCTGGACGATCCTATCAAGTACCGTTGGGATACCTAGCTGCCTCACTCCCCCACTAGGTTTAGGGATTTCTACACCCAAGACGGGTTGGGGTTGATAGCTACCGTCCAGAAGGCTCTGGCGGAGCGCTTGCCCATTGGAAGACTGCCGAAGCACCGAGATAGTGGCTGCTATGTCGAGTTTATCAACCCCAGCACATCCCTTGTTCTTCTTTACTCTTCTCAGGGCTTGGTTCAGATTCGTTGATGAACAGATCTGCTCCATCAACTGAGTGGAGGTCACCAAGACTCGTCCTCCTGTCTACGCCAAACATGCTTGTCATTCTTCGTGGCCATGAGCGTCACTTGCGGTGTTGCCCATTGGTACGTAGAGATATTGTTCATCTTGCTATGACTCCACATGATTGAGTGTCTAATGACTGCTTCTTGATATATTCAGTTCCGGCCTTCCCTTGGGTTGTACTTCCCCAAGGTACTATGCCTTCTGCTGACTTCTTATTAACCGTCACGCAGCATCACTGCTGCACTAGTCTCGTCCGAGACAGCTAATAAGATCTCCCGAGGTAAGACGTTGTTCTTTCCCTTGGTTGTGCCTGATTTACCCGTACACACTTCCCGTCGAGGCATTGGGCTATTCTATATATGGCTAGGTTACCCAAGTTGTACTGGCCTACTATCAGATTTCTGTTCGTCACAACCAAGTTTTGCCGTTTGCTTCCTTCAGATCCCACCTCACGGTGGGCACCCTTGCATAGGCTAACGGTTCTCGCTCGACTGAGCCCGTAGAGGACTTTCACCTCCTAGAACAACGCCATGCTCGGCGCACCAAAAAAGCCCCATGGCTAATGGGGCTCTGTTTCTACAGTAACTCGGCGGTCTATTTTTCGCCAATACCGCGGTTTTCTTTTTTCGCTAAGGTGATTTTTCCAAAGCCTAGTTTGCGAAAGTGGCTATCGCGAAAATCCCTAACCGCTTTGCTACCAGAAGAAACAGCTTCAACCTGCTGCTCCATCTTCAAGTACTGGCGTAAATCAATTCCTTCTGCTGCTGCTACCGCCTCATGAATCGTATGATACTGAGAGTAAGAAAACGTAAGCGTTTTCTCTTCGTTCTTATAGGTATAAATAATAGTGCGTGACATAACGCCTCCAACAGCAAAACTCAGACAGGGGAATTTACCCTACTTCAATTTCAGAAGAAACCTTTTTTCTAGCCTGACTCGAACATGTCGGCACGATATGCTCGGCAATGATCTGTGCTTTTGTCATTGGGCGGTAGAAAAAGAAGCCCTGTACATACTGCACCCCTTTTTCATGAATGAAGTCCAACTCTTCTGCCGTCTCGACGCCTTCCACCACAATCTTAGCCTGTGCGATATGGCCAAGCTGAACAACAACATCAAACAAGTTTCTGCCTCGTTCAGAATGTAAGTTTTCCACCAGAGAGCGATCAATTTTGATCTTATCAAACTCAAAGCGTGACAAATATGCCAACGACGAGTACCCAGTCCCGAAGTCATCCAGCGCAACGGATACTCCCATGGCTTTGATCTCTTGAATCACTTTCGCCGTACGGACTTCGTCCTGAATAAGCACTTCTTCTGTCACTTCAATTTCGACTTGCTCATAATCCAAGCGACTACAGTCTATGACCTGCTTCAGTGATTTCACAAATCCCTTTTTAAGCATAGTATCGGCAGACACGTTGACCGAGACAGTAAAATTTGGCGAATGCACCATTTCGGACGCGTCTGAAATCGCCTTTTCCAACACCCACAAATCTACATCGGCTAGCAGCCCAAGTTGACCAAATGACTTCAAAAAAGTTGGCCCCGTTACTCGTCCATTTACATCTTCATGGCGCAGCAACGCTTCCAACGCCACCACTTCAGAACGCTGTATATCAACTTGCGGCTGGTAATAAAGAACAAATGCACCGTTACTCTGGAGTTCCTCGACTTCTCGCTGAGCATTCATATTGTCCTGTATCGAAGGAATAAAACTGTTCAGCTTTGATTTGACCGGTACTTCGTCATCCTTAAAGAAATGAGTGCGGAAGATTGAAGATACATCTACACCAAGCGAACGCTTATCCATGATTTTGAAAAATGGATAATAAATAGCAATTCCGACCAAAATAAGAAACACCTGGAAGAGAGCCACCGAGACTTCGCCACCGGAGGCAACATACCCACTGAGCACGGGTGGGATCAACCAGCTGTGTACTTCGCTTAAGGGAGGAATGATTCCCGCAGCTGTTGCACCATATGCCAACAAGAAGCTCACAAGCGGCACCGACAAGAATGGCAAGATCATAATCGGATTAAATATAACTGGAATGCCAAACAATATTGGCTCATTGATGTTGAATATCGTCAAAATGAGCGCAGCTTTCGCCAACAAGCGATACCCTTTGCTTTTGGCAAATAACAGCATACACATAACCAAGCTTATCGTATTGCCACTTCCCCCCATTCCGGTGAAAAAATCATAAAAATTAGTGCTGATAATGTTGAGCTCAGCCCCAAAGTTCTTCCAGTCCGCCATATTAGCAATACTGATATCATAAAGTTCAGTTTTATAAACATGCAGAATATTATGGCCGTTAATACCCAGACTCCATAATATCCCTCGAATAAATTCATAAAACAGACCATCCTTAAAGGATGCGGGATCCAAGTCAGGAAATACTATTTCTGGATGAATAAATGTTTTAAATACAAATGCGGATAAATGAGAAGTTATGATTAATATGGCTAAAGTGAGAACACAAGTGACTATCATTTGAATTGATGAGTCCACTGTTGTTATAAACCGGTCAAAGTCAAACAGCCTAACCTTATGTATTCTTGAAATAATGACACAAGAAGCATAAGCCGTCAGCAGGGAAAGCAAAAAATTATTGGGTAGAGCTATGACAGGTGAAATGAGATCCCACTGCTGGGAAATAATAAAAAAAGAGGCCAGAGCACAAGATATTGGTGCCGCTTTCGGTAAGCGTAGTATTGATGAGTAATATGTTGTCAGGAAAATGTTCAATAACAGCGGGAACATATGTCCTGTCATCTCCCCGGCATAGCCGAGTGTAACACTGAGACTGTCATAACCAAGCTTACCTGTAAATATAGACAGCAAGTTAAAAAGCGCCGCCATCAAAGACACAGGCAAAGCCATAATAAAAACATTGCTTATAGCAACCAATAAGGAATTTGTAGATAACTTTGAAAGTAAAGGAGGCAATGTACACTATCCAATTTCTAAAACATAAGCCACATAGAGCCCGTTATAAATGCATAATTTCAACTTAACGAGTCGATATTATCAATCATATCAAATTAGGTTTATGAGCACACTATAATTGAGTTTTAATAAACTATTATTCCTAATAATTATAAGCTATATCTTAAATTTAACCCCTAGCAAAATATATAATGTAGATATAATAAAATTATACATTGAGATGAATTATGATTGATAATATAGAATAATTCGACGTAGCGTTTAAATCAGGGCCTATACAAGCCTGGTTTATATCAGCATAAAAATGCCACCAAATACTCAAGCTGTTTTCCCAGAGTTATACACAGAAACAGTGGATAACCCTCTAATTTAAACATAAATTTAACAGAAGAGGGCAAGTTATAGACACTTCGTGCCAATTTTTTGGCAAAATTACCGCGTAACGTAGCTAAATGTCTTTGTTTAGCCTTTTAGATGATGGATAACTTGATTACTGCTGCCCCGCCAGACTAATTCAGGATCATGCAGCTCTTTCTCAAACTTGCCATCTACGACAACATCGACAAACTCTAGTACCGCTCGTTGCTGCTCATCAAGCTCTGCAAAGCAATAACCTGTCCATAACCAAATATCCTTGCCAGGACATTCTGCCTGCACACGCTTTACCAAGCCTAAAACAGCATCTACATTCGCAGGGTGCAGGGGGTCTCCTCCTGACAATGAAAGCCCACGGCGCTTAATACGGCTGTCATTCAGATCAGCAATGATTTGGTCTTCCAACTCCCGGGTATAGGCATGGCCTGCATCCAGCCGCCAAGTACTCTGGTTGTAGCAACCACGGCATTGGTGCACACAGCCAGAGACAAACAAGGTACACCGTGTGCCAGGGCCATTGACTACATCTACAGGATAATAGTTGTGATAATTCATTGCAGCTCCAAATAAAAAAGTGCCGATTACTCGGCACTTGTTTCGATATTGCGGATAAACGTCTGTGATTACATATGTTTTACGCGGCGTTTAACTTCTTCTTGTTTACCGAAGTTAAACGGGCGAGCATCGGGGCTACCTAGGTATCCACACACGCGTCGGGTAACCGACACTTTGGATGGCTCATGGTTGCCGCACTTAGGACAGGTAAAGCCTTTACTTGTACAGTCAAACTCACCGGTAAATCCACACTCGTAACACTCATCGATAGGGGTGTTAGTGCCATAGTATGGCACACGGGTGTAGCTGTAATCCCACACGTTCTCCAAAGCTTCAACATTATGCTGGATGTTCGGATATTCGCCGTAACAGATAAATCCACCGTTAGCGATTTCTGGGTATGGCATCTCAAAGTCAATCTTATCGTAAGGGTTGACCTTCTTCTCAACATCCAGGTGGAAACTGTTGGTGTAATAACCTTTGTCTGTCACACCATCAACCACACCATACTCTTTGGTGTCGATCGCGCAGAAACGACTACACAGGTTCTCACTTGGCGTGCTGTAAAGGCTGAAACCGTAACCGGTCTCTTCTTTCCAGCTGTCTGTTGCCGCTTTCAGGCGCTCAACGATAGCAATCGCTTTTTCACGTAGTGTTTCACTATCGTAAACATGGGTTTCAGTACCATACAGCGCATTAATAGTTTCGTGGATACCAATGTAGCCTAGTGAAATCGAAGCACGGCCATTTTTAAAGATTTCAGAAACATTGTCATCTGGCTGCAAACGCACACCACATGCGCCTTCCATATACAGAATTGGTGCCACGCGAGCTTTAACACCTTCAAGGCGGCTGATGCGGGATTCCAATGCACGGCGCGCAAGGCCAAGCTTTTCATCAAGCAATGCAAAGAACGTCGTTTCATCGCCTTTTGCTTGCAAAGCAATACGCGGCAGGTTCAAACTCACCACACCCAGGTTGTTACGACCTTCGTGGATCAGTTCACCATTTTCTTCATATGGCCCCAAGAAGCTACGGCATCCCATCGGCGTCTTGAATGACCCCGTCACTTCGACTACTTTGTCGTAGTTCAGGATATCTGGGTACATACGCTTCGATGCACACTCTAGTGCCAGTTGCTTGATATCGTAGTTGGCATCACCTTTTTTATGATTCAAGCCATCGCGGATAGCGAAAACCAGTTTAGGGAACACCGCTGTTTTACGGTTTTTGCCCAAGCCGGCAATACGGTTCTTTAGAATCGACGATTGGATCAAGCGCGATTCCCATGAGGTGCCCAGGCCGAAACCAAAGGTGACGAACGGTGTCTGACCATTGGCAGTGTGCAGGGTGTTTACTTCATACTCCAAAGACTGGAATGCATCGTAACACTCTTTCTCGGTGCGGGCTCTAGCGAATTCCTCTGGCTGAGGGATATCCCACTCTTTCGCCACTTTTAAGTGTTTCTCGTAGCTCACGGCGACATAAGGAGCCAGCACTTCATCGATACGATTGATCGTGGTACCGCCATAAATATGGCTAGCCACCTGAGCGATAATCTGCGCCGTTACAGCTGTAGCGGTAGAAATCGATTTTGGAGTGTCGATTTCTGCATTGCCCATTTTGAAACCATGGGTCAGCATGCCGTTGAGGTCAATAAGCATACAGTTGAACATCGGGAAGAATGGAGAGTAATCCAGATCGTGGAAGTGGAGATCGCCGTCTTCATGTGCTTTGACAATATCACGCGGCAGTAGGTGCTGCTTTGCGTAATGCTTAGCAACAATACCCGCCAGCAGGTCACGCTGGGTAGGAATAACCTTGCTGTCTTTGTTCGCGTTCTCGTTAAGTAGAGACGCATTGCTTTGCTCAATCAAGCCGCGAATTTCACTGTTCAGGTGACTTTTCTTTTCACGCGCGATATCACGGTCATGACGGTACTCAATATAAGCACGAGCAACAGCCTTATGTGGCCCCATCATCAGGTGATTCTCAACCGCATCCTGAATAGCGTGGATCTCAACCTGCTCCTGGTCAGCAAACTGAGACAAAACTCGCTCAGCAACAGACTCAGCATAGGTGGCATCCATCGCCTCTACAGATTCGGCAGCACTCAATACCGCTTCTTTAATACGCTTGGTATTAAACGGTACAAGGCATCCATCACGCTTAATCACAACAGGGTTCACACAAGTCTCCTAAAAATGACAGTGTCACTAAAACCACTAAATATAGGGCTTACAAAATTGACCGATACAAGATGTGGTGTATTAAGCGAGAATTCAGGAACAGAAACATTGATCTAAGTCAGTATTTTACCAAGAGCGTTCACCTTACAACCGATGTTTTCGGTGACCTCTCAAAACTGACATTTTCACTCGTTTCATTGCAAAAATGTCAACCCATTTATTTTTGCTTCAGCACTGAATTCTCTAAAAAAAAGCTTGAATAATTTTGATAGTTTGAGTTCAAAACTGCTTTTATCAAAGTACCATTCAGTCACCTTGTTAGGGGGCTTTTTGTCGGTTGTGCCCTTGCCCTCTATACTCAAAATCATCATCGTGAAGAGTATTGCCCATGCATTCTGCTCTGCCCTTCTTATTCATCATTGCTCTCGTGCTGCCTGCTTTCAGTAATGCATTCCAACTTACCCCGCAGGCTTATGATAGATACACGGGCGATCTACCGGTAATGGAAAAAAAGCGTGTTATCCGGGTTCTGGTGGCCGCTGATCTTGGGTTTTATTATCTTGACCGAGGCCAACCCAAAGGGCTGATCTCCGAGATGCTGTTGCTGTTTGAAAAATTCGTTACGGAAAAGACCCAACGCAAGTACCGCATCCAAATCATCCCCGTCCATCGCGACCAACTGCTTCCGGCATTAAATGCTGGCATCGGTGATTTGGTCACCGCAAACCTAACCATCACTCCTGAACGAATGAGGCAGGTGGACTTCAGCCGCCCAATACTCAGTGACATACAAGAACTTTTTATTACCCACTCAACCCGCAGCCCTATTACCGACATAAAGCAGCTGTCGAAGAAGAGTGTCTGGCTTCGCGCGAGCTCAAGCTACTATCAAAGCGTCCGGCGGATTAACAAGCGGCTCCAGAAGCTCGGCAAAGAACCCATGTATGTGCACTTTATAGAAGAGACCCTACAAGACTTTGAAATGCTGCAGATGGTTCAGGAGGGCATTATTCCGATGACTGTCCTTGATTCGCACAAAGCGGAATTCTGGGATTTGGTCAACGATGACCTCCAAATCCACTATGAATACCCAATCAGGAAGAATGGTGCCATCGGCTGGAGTTTTCGCAAAAACAGCCCCAAATTTAAAGCGTTAGTTGATGAGTTTATTGAAAACAACCGACGAGGCACGCTAAACGGAAACATCCTTTTCAACCGCTACCTCAACAGTAAGCAATGGTTTCAAAAAGTGATGAGTCCTGACAACATTGAGACATTCAAGAAACTTGAAAAAAAGTTTATCCGCTACGGCAACATGTATGACATCAACTGGCTGATCATCGCGGCCCAGGCTTACCAAGAATCGGGCTTTGACCAATCCAAGCGATCACATGCGGGCGCCATAGGTATCATGCAAGTCCTCCCCCAAACCGCCAGTGAGCCCTATATCAACATCCGTAATATCCAGCATATCGAAAACAATATCCATGCTGGAGTTAAGTATATGGACTTTATCCGTGAGAACTATGTCGATGATGATGAAACGGATGAACTCAACCAGCTCTACTTTGCCCTTGCCAGTTATAATGCGGGCCCAAACAGGATAAAGCGGTTAAGAAAAGTAGCCGAAGAACGCGGCTATGACCCGACAATCTGGTTCAACAATGTCGAGGTTATTGTCAAAGAAGAAGTCGGCATGGAGCCGATTACCTATGTCGGCAACATTAATCGCTATTTCACTATCTACAAACAGATTTTCTCATTGCAAAACGCCGCAGGCCAGCGCATGGCAAACACCAATCGCCTGCGTTTCATGTTATCTCGATAACCCGCATATTTGTTTATATTTCGACCAGAACTAGCCTCAGGCATCCATTTCGATGAGATCAATGTCGCGCTTTCATCACGCTGTCATTTAATGTTCCTATTCTTGCCAGTAAAACATTAGGTAATGGAAATGTCCCTTAGGGGAGAAAATAGCTATGGGCCTCTGCCATAGCACTATACAAGGTGTGTAACTATGGATTTACTAAACAATACAACCATTGTCGTACCGACAGATGAAGAGCTGCTGGCAAACTGCCCTGATAGCTTGAATTTCAACGATGATGAAGACGAGCTTGCCAATGACATTATTGTGCTCTAGCTGCCATCTACATGAAAAAAGAGCGGGTCAATGACTCGCTCTTTTTGTTTTAACTATTTCTCATGACCATCTATTTAATTAGCCATGAGATTTATTGTCTGTTTTTTTAACGCTCTAATCCCGCTTGAGCGGACGTATCACACTCTCCAGCCCTTCGATTTTCATCTCCAGGGCTAATGCCATCAGCAAACCCAACTCCCCTTCAGGAAAGCCTTTTTTCTGGAACCACAGTAAGTATTCTTCCGGTAGATCAATAATCACCCGGCCCGCATACTTACCAAACGGCATCTTCACATTGGCTAACTTTACAATTTTTTCTTTATCAAACACGCTTAGTTTTTCTCTTTCGATATGGCGTTAGTATTTCAACGGGTTACTTGGCTAGCCACTGCGTTGAAACGATAACCTCTTCACCCGCTGTTACCTGAGCCTCGAACTGACTTCCGGCTTGTACTTTGCCCACACCAGAGGGTGTACCTGTCATCACAATATCACCATCGTTCAAGCTCATGAAGGTTTGGACTTCTTGCAAAACCACATCTGGCGAATAAATCATCAATGACGTTGAGCCCGATTGAGTCAATTTATCATTGATGAACAGGCGCAAGCCCAACTCCCCACGCTCAGATGGTGGCAGCGGTACAAACTCGCCAAACAAAGCTGAACCATCAAACGCTTTACTGCGCTCCCAAGGTAGCCCTTTTTCCTTGAGTTTGCTTTGTACACGACGCTTGGTGAGATCTAACCCTACAGCCACGGCATCAAAACGCCCATTGCGATAAAGAAAAGATAGCTCAGCCTCGTAGTGAAGCTCATCGCCGCCATGGGAAGACCGCAGCGTATTAGATATGGCCGAATTCGGCTTGATGAACAGTACCATCTCATCGGGTATTTCATTACCCAGTTCATGGATATGGGCAACGTAATTTCGACCTACGCATACAACTTTGCTCGGCGTAACTGTTTGTCCTTCAATGTTAACTTTTCTCATGTCTATCCCTGTAAACGCTCCGTTGTAGAGGAAAAGTAACACCATTAAAAAAAGCCGGCAATGGCCGGCTTGGTAAAACTATCGGATCTCAGAAGTACTATTATGTAAGAAGATGCCATGTATCTGTTGATACTATTCGGCCACAAACACCAAATTCGCATTAACGGGTACGGTAAGCAGTATCGAATTAAGCTCGGCGATCTCTTTGAGCTTGCCTATCCCGCCATCGAGACCAAAGGCGCCCGCTTTCACTTCGACGGGCTGAATGGTAGAAACCAGTAAGCCTCCGTCATCCAGACCAGTGACTTGAACTTTGGCATTCAGTGTTTCTTCCTTACCATGTAGATCGAGCTTGAATTCGACATCTTGTACCAAGGTTTGTCCTGCGGCTAACCCGCTGATAGCCTCACCATTCACTTTGGCTTCGATATTGGTTAGCGGAAACTTATCAGTATGAAACAGCTCTTTCTTCATTCGCTCATCACGGATCTGGATCTTGGTATCTACACTGGTCAAATCGATAGATAGCGATACTTCACCATCATCAGAAATAGACCCACTCAAATTACGAAAGCCGTGCTGCTCCATCACACTGTCATTCTTTACAGAGGAAAACCCAATCGAGGAGTGAGTGCTATCCAATTTCCACCCCGCCCAGGCACTAACAGCCCCAAATACGAGTACCGCTGAGACAGAACTCAATACCAACCTTTTTTTCCACGTTAACGCCATCGACTTCCCCTTCTATTGTTATTTCTTTGAAATATCACTTAGAAAATATAGGCCAGTTCTTTACTTGGCGTTAATTGGCGGAAAACTCACCCTCTCTCCTTCGGCAGTCAAAATAGCAATATCGACAGGCTTACCGTCAGCATCCAGCCTAACTTCACCGATAGCGCTACGGTTAATCAGGCGGTGATTCCCCGGCAAGTCCGGATCGCGTTTGAAGATTTTAAGACGCTTTCGCTTGGTGAGCCAATTGAGCGGGGAGCGAGGGCTATATAATATACGGTCCATGAAATCACAGACACGCAATAACGCATTGGGAAATTCGTTTTTGATCCCGCTTGAGGTGATCTGGTAAATATTCGGGCTACTATTGCGAAAACGCAGCTTAACGTCATAAGCGAACGAGTAATGCACATCACCAGATAAAATCACAAAATTGGTTGGGGTTTTGGTATGGGTGAAAATGCTGATCAAAGTATTGGCCGAGCCTGGATGGGCCATCCAGTTTTCAGCATCGATAAGCAATGGCTGCCCTAGCCAAGTCATGCCACGCTGCAAGGATTCAATAAACTTCACCCCGAACATCGGCGCAGCAGAAACCAAAATCACTGCGGGTTCATTCATCAAAGACATTTGCAGCTCGCTGAGCGCTTCCCAGTCCATCAAACCCGAAGGCTTGTTCATCTTGGACTCAGAACGCCAGCGGCGGGTACGGGTATCGAGTACCAGCATTTTCGGTTCTGTATTAATGGTGTAGTGCCATTGCTCAAACCGGTAGAGAAAGTCAATCAGACTGTCTTGGCTATCGCTGGTTGGCTGCTCGAAATAACTTTCAACATGACTAAAAAACGTCTCGTCAAAGCTCTCAGGCGCATTGCCCCACCCCTGACATAGCCAATAACTGATCAAGCCGTTACCGATGATCCGCCGAGAAAAGTGGTTATGGTAAGCCGCTTGCTCCCACCCTACCGTCAGGTTCCAGTCGTCAGTAATATCGTGATCATCAAAAATCATGTAGGTTGGAATATGCGCCATCAAGCGGCGGACTTGCGGTAAGCCTTTGACAAACTGATCTATCTGTATTTTTTCATCAGCCCAAAGCGTTTGCCATTTAGCTTCAAGTGTATTGCCTTGCCACTGGAACAGGTTGTGCTCCAGTCTCGCACTATCGACCAACTGCCACAGCTCTGGAGACCATACCAACAAGTACATAGCGTTGAACTCACTTAGTGTGATCAGGTGATTGCCAGATTCACGAGAGCTGAAAACCGGAGACTTGCGCCGTAACCAACTGGCAACTCGGGGAAATCTCTCAATGATATCTTCCCCTCCTTCCAGGTATTGCGGTAACAGTTTTTCCCTTCCATAGAAGTTATCAGCATGGCAGCGCAGCTCCTTGGTATTGGCTACCGGTGCCTTATCGAAATCTTCATCATAGAGCCCCAGTAAATCAATAACCTGCTGAATACTGTCAAGTGTTGAACCGGCAACATGATCGGCATAGATTTGATCACCGCTCATCATGAGCAATGACGGCCTATCGTCAATTTCTTGCCCTGCAACTTTAACATCAGCGGCCACTAGGCTGTCTTTACTTGGATAATGCGGATTGCGACAAGAGCCATGCATCACATAATCGGCTTGTGTTTTAATGATAAAGGCTGGGCGTGATTCCCCGTCATAGAGCAGATCTGGAATGAGCTCAGTGAGTACGCCGTCCTGTGTTTCAACTTGGTATTCCAATGGGGTGTCAGCAGGAAACTCGCCCAAATACGTTACCTGGTATATCCAAGCTCGCTCACCGATTCGGACATGTTTACCCTGCGAGAGGCTGCCGGAAAATAGCTCTTTTTGATCTGCTTGCTGATATAAAGTAAAAATTCCTTCCAGCGGACTCGAGACTGCAAACCACAACGTCAGCTCCTTGGGCGTTACCTTACGCAATATTGGCCCAGCAAGAATAAGCGGCAACGATTGGGAGGTGTCATGGGCAGTGGTTAGCGGTGATTCTTCGGTCATAGCTCGGCAGCACTCTTTACTTCAACATATTTCAATTGGTTATAAGTACGACATTAACAGCAACAATTTGTTTAATAAAGATAACTAGAAAATGATCGCGATAGCTAGAAGATTTGGGCCATTTCGCTATACAACCAGTCCATCACTCGACCTACGCCCTTATCCCTGCGCTTCACGACCCCCATCTCTACCATTAGTGGCTCAGGGATCTCTTCCGTTGATAGTTCTACAAGCTCGTCTACATACCACTCTTCTTGTGCAACATGCTCTGGCACCAAGGCCCAGCCGATCCCACGTATAACCATTGAAGAAATGAGGTAGTAGCTATCAATATGCCAATAATTAGATGAAATGGGCGTCGCTTTCCCCACTCCCATCCTGTCCCGAATAACCAGCTGCCGGTATTGAATCAAATCAGTCACTTTCGGTACCGGAATACCTGCCAAAGGGTGATCTCGCGATACAATCAACGCATGTTTGAACTGACCGATAGAAGTGAACTCCAAACTCTCAGGCAGGGTATCTTGATGAAACAACACCCCGAGGTCAGCTTTCTCCGTCGCGACCCACTGAGCAATATCTTGTTGTGATCCATTGATAACCGTTAGCTTTAGAAACGGGTGTGTCACGGATATCGACGTAAACAAACTTTCAAAGGCAGTAATCGGCACTGCCTCATCAATTGCGATCGTAAATGTCGCCTCCTGCCCGGAGGATACTGTCATCGCCCGCGCGGACATCCGCTCGCATTGCGCCAGCACCGCTCGGGCTTCAATATACATTTCTTCACCAGCAGCAGTCAGTACCGGTAAACGGGCACTTCGGTCAAACAATTCAAAACCCAAGTCCACTTCTAGGTTGTTAATAGCGGTACTCACTCGAGATTGAGCTTTACCAAGATGCCTCGCTGCGGCTGAAAAAGAGCCCTGCTGCACCGCACACACAAAAGCTTCCAGCTGATCTATCGTCCAATTCACCTTGTTCATCTCACTCTATTAGCATATTACAACCTCATTCTATCCGAAAAGCGGATAGTTCCTAACTTCAATCAATCATAAAAAGGGGGATAATGTTCTCAAAGTCACAAAAGCCAAAGATCTCCTATGCAAGAGAAATTTACACAAAGTCTCCCCCAGCAAGACACCACAATCGATAATAAAAGTATCAGCAAAACCTTTTGGCGATATGCGATCCCCTCCGTTGCCGCCATGCTGGTTAACGGCCTCTATCAAGTCATTGATGGTATTTTCGTTGGCCACTTCATAGGCTTTGAAGGATTAGCCGGGATCAATATGGCCTGGCCTATCATCGGGCTTATTGCGGGCCTTGGCCTGCTTGTCGGCATGGGGACTGGCAGCCTGATTTCGATATACAAAGGTGAAGACAACCACACAAAAGCACAACAGGCGCTTGCTACTGGCCTTGGCTTAATCGCCATTGCGGGCCTGTTGGTGATGGCTGCACTGGCGCTGATTGCGCCGTCGCTCTTAATCGCTCAAGGTGCAACTGGCGCACCGCTGGCAATGGGCCGGGCTTATATTGATGTCTTCACCTGGGGAGCCGTATTCACCATTGCGGCAGGTGCCTTGCCAATGCTCATTCGCAACGACGACAGCCCTAACTTTTCAACCGCCCTGATGATGGCTGGTGCCATTGTGAATATTATCCTCGATTATATCTTCATTGCGCAGCTGGACATGGGGCTAAGAGGAGCAGCTATTGCGACTATCATTGCCCAAATATCAATTACTATCGTGGCAGTAGGCTACTTTTTCACTGGCTATTCCAAATTGAGGCTCAGCCTCGGCACCTTCAAGTTTAACGCAGGGATTGCTGCCAATGCAGTTAGCCTTGGAACATCAAGCTTATTCATGTACGTCTACTTTAGTTTCATTATCGCCGTGCATAATAAGTTATTTATGCACTACGGCAGTGCCGTGCATGTCGGGGCATTCGCCATTGTCGGCTACTTGATGACGATGTACTACCTACTTGCCGAAGGGATCGCCAGTGGTATGCAGCCCCCAGTGAGTTATTACTACGGTGCCGGACACGGCAGAAAGATCCGAGCGACACTGCTCCTTGCGAGCAAAGTGGTAATGCTAACGGGTATCACTTCGGTGCTATTCCTGAATCTATTTCCGAACGCCCTAGTAAGCTTATTTAGCAACGGGGATCCGGCTCTCGCAACCGAAACAGTCAATGGCCTACGCCTGCACCTGTTCGCAATGTTCCTCGATGGCTTGATCGCGCTGGCTTCTGTGTATTTTATGTCAGTTAACCAAGGGGCAAAGGCCCTCGGGATTTCGGCGGGCAACATGCTGGTACAACTGCCTTTCTTGTACCTATTGCCCCAGTGGCTAGGTGTAGATGGGGTATGGCTGTCGGTGCCGCTGTCTAACATCCTGCTGGCCGCTATTGTTATACCGCTGGTTTGGAAAGATATTCAGAACAAGCAACATAGTGATATTACAGTAGGCGCTGTCACTGCCTAATCACAGTCGCTACGATGGCCAATAAAAAAGTACACGCCATTGCGTGTACTTTTTCTATTCAACAACAGGCAACCCTAAAAGATCCCTTTCTTCTTGATCTTCTGCACATGGGCAAGACGCTCGTTCAAATCTACAACAGGGGTTTCACCTTGTTCTTGGTTTGATAAGCCCGCCTGCGAACTTATGCCGCCCTTAGATAACTTGCCGATGAGTTCAGACTGCGACGCCAGCATCTGCTTAAGCTCAGCAATTTCTTGCGATTGTCGTTCGACCAGCTTAACCAATCTCGCGTTTTGTGCATGATGGCCTTCTACCGCATCAGAAACAGCAGCAGTCACCGCTTCAACCGTATTCGCCGCACTTCCCTTTTCACCCTCTGCTGCCAACGTTGATGACATGACCGCTGATAGGTGCTCGCGCGTACGCTCAGCCTCAGTGGTGACCTGCTCGAAAATCGACGCCTTTAAAGCCTCAAACAGCTCTTCCTGGGTTTGCTGGTTGCACACTTGCTCAGTGTTCGTCGCTAGATACCCAAGTCCCTGGAGGGTCTTTTCCAGCGTAAATTCAGATACCTGGGCTTCAGTGAGCTGCATGCTCAGTTGCTGAGATAAGTCAGGACTCAGCAAGTGCATGAACAGGCCACTCAAATAGACCTGCTTTTGGACATTCCGCGCATTGAGTAATGCCAGGCTGTGCTCATTGCCGGATTCTGATTTCAGCCTGGCAAAATCGTCAGCCCATTGGTGCAGTACCTTACTGGCATAAAGATCTGCCGGGTTATTAACCGGGTCGAGATAAATGGAATAATTGATCCGTTTTAGACGATCAGCCATTTACAACCTCTTGTTCTGGCATATTAACCGCCTCGCCATCGGCATGATACAGACACAATTCACGCGCCAAGGCTTCTTGCGGCTCGTCCACCAGCACTACGCGCTCGCCCAGTGTTTCGTAGGCTTTTTTCACTGCCGGGAAAATTAAGCTCGCACCGCCACCGACCAAGTAGACACGGTTCGGGTTCTTGGCAAACTTCTTCGCTTCGTACGCAACCTGCTTGCCAAGCTCGTCGATTTTGGTTTCGATTTTTTCAAGGATAACTGGGATCTGGGTTTCATCATTCACGACTTCCCGCACAAAATCCAGGTTATCGCGCTGCTTGATAAGCTCATTCGCCACCAGGTAGCTTGAATCACTATCAGCAACTGCCAAGGACTTACGAGCAACATCGGTCACCATGGATACGCCAATTTCGTTATTTCCGTAAATGGCAGAGACATCATCAAATTCGCCGACAATCACCCCCATATCCAGCGTAGTCCCGCCAATATCAATGACCAGTGAGCGATTGAATTGGCTAACAGACTGCATCGTCAAAGTCGAGAGCACAGCAGGTAAACTCTCGGGCATTACTTCGACATCAATGATATCGAACAACTCACCTTTGTTGAGTTCAATTTGACGCATCAAATTATCGCGCTTGCGGGCAATTTTCGCTTCGTTTTTTTGGCAATCTTCGGCGTTGTAATATTCGGTAATAGGTAGTGTCACCACCAACTTAACCGGACCCGGTTCAATACCTGTCTGCAGCAGCGCATGGTGAACGGAAAGTAGATTCAGATCATCATACTGGTAATCAACATGCGTTGTTTCCAGGGCTTTGTCTGAAGTCATGTCGTAGGTATATTTGGTTGAGCCAATCGTATAATTAAAGATCTTCTTGTCTTTTCTCAGTGCGGCACTTTTCCAGTTTTTACGGAACGAGTTAGGAGAGATAACGGTATGTAGTTCACCTTGTTCAATCCAACTTACTTTAACGTTGGTTGAACCGTCATCAACCGCAAATTTACGTGGCGTCATTGTTTTCCTACTTTTTCTCGGTGAGAGTGATTTGTCTGCGCGAAAGTAAATAAACCACCGGCCAATGGCAAACCTAACGCAATGGTTTTGAAGCAGTTCAGCAAAACAAAAAAAATCCGACCTTTTTGTTTAATATCCTTCAGATTTGGTCGATCCGCCCGCATTGCAAGCCAATAAATGCCACCGACTTGGATCGGCTGATACACTCAAGCAGTAAACTTAATTTACCACTTTAACTTTCTTTCTATCCAGCACTCTAGTTTGGCTCATCAATAACAGCAAACAAAAAAACCAATATATACATACTCTTAAAGTTAAATCAGCCAACCATTCACACATTATTGGTGTGGGAGTAATGAAAGGCTAATGAAATAAGTATCCAGAAACACTAAATATTTCTCATTAACTCGCCCTACCACTCACAATCAATAGAAATTCAACTGACGAATAGAAAATCACCGCCCATAAACCTGACAAATAATAAAAATAGTAGACAAAAAAGCGCTGAACATATACCAGCCGCACGCATTACCAGCCATAAACTGGTCGCACCAATTTGCTAGATAAAGATCACTTATTCATTTCAATTCAAAGAGTTAATTAAAACCCCACTTCAATCAACTTCATGAAGCAATATCACATAGTGACAATTTTTCGCTCCATTCAGGCATTAGCAAAAGATTTTTCTTTGACCAAAATAAGCGCCTTTGCTACTAATTTAATGGTACTTGTGACAACGGCAAACTAAATGAAAGTTTAGGACGCAAAGCTTCCGGTCTAACGAGTTTCTCAATGATAGCGGGGCTACCTCAAGTGGAGTTTCTCCATTTACGTTGTGCTCGTATTTATTAAAACAAATGAAGCGTGATTGTAATGGGTTAATTCTATTTTTCTTAATTTATAAATAGAAAATCAATTTATCTCGCTCCCTGAACCATTATTCGTTTTAGGTAAATGGAGTTTATTCTGTGAAAAAGTCTAATCTAGCCATATTTATTGGCGGTTTACTCTCGTCTTCAATAAGCTACGCAGCCGCGCCCGGTGCCCCTACCATCGACTGGGGTGAGCACACTTACGCCCTCGTCGAGCTAAACCGTGATGCCAGCAGCTACGAAGATATCGTCGTCGGCATCCACGATACTGTTGCCGTGACGGTGTCTTGGCAGTCCTGGAGTGGCGACCCTGCCGACACGGCCAAGGTCAAACTCGATGGCAACACGGTTTGGACCGGCAGTGGCAGCGTCAAAAGCGCCACCTTTGATGTCAGCAAAGGCGGTGTCTACGACATGACTGTCGAACTATGTAACGCTGATGGCTGTAGCGAAAGTGGCAGCGTCAAGCTTACAATCGCCGACACGGATGGCAGCCACCTCGCTCCACTAGTCCCCGTGCTACAAGAGAACAACAAGCCTTACACCAATAAGTCCGGCAAGGTGGTTGGTACCTACTTTGTCGAGTGGAGTGTGTATGACCGCGCCTTCCCTATCGATAAAGTACCCGCTCAGAACCTGACGCACATTATTTACGGTTTCACCCCAATCTGTGGCGGCAACGGCATCAACGATAGCTTGAAACAGATCCCTGGCAGCTTCGAAGCACTGCAAAAAGCCTGTGCCGGACGCGACGACTTCAAAGTCGCCATCCACGACCCATGGGCTGCACTGCAAAAAGGCCAGCAGGGGGTTAACGATTGGGCTGATCCTTACCGGGGTAACTTCGGTCAAATGATGGCATTGAAGCAAGCCTATCCGGATTTAAAAATCTTGCCATCAATTGGCGGCTGGACGCTTTCTGACCCTTTTTACTTCATGCATGATGAAGCGAAACGCCGCACCTTCGTCAACTCGGTGAAAGAGTTCCTGCAGACTTGGAAATTCTTCGACGGTGTCGATATTGACTGGGAATACCCCGGCGGTAACGGAGCCCACCCTACCCTGGGCGACAAAGAAAAAGATGGCGAATTGTACGTCACACTGATGAAAGAACTGCGTGAAATGCTGGATGACCTATCGGCAGAAACCGGCCGGACTTATGAGCTGACTTCTGCCATCGGCGTCGATGTCAAAAAGATCGAGGTGGTTGATTACAGCCGTGCCCAGCAGTACATGGATTATATTTTCCTGATGAACTATGACATGTTCGGCGCATGGGATTTCAATAACTTGGGCCATCAATCCGGACTGTATGATGCCAGCCATAATCCAGCAATCACCCACACCACAGACCGTGGGGTAAACGACCTGTTGGCTCAAGGGCTTGATCCTAAAAAACTCGTCATTGGCGTGCCGAAATATGGCCGTGGTTGGAAAGGTGTCCACAACTATACCGGTGATAATCCAATGACCGGGCAAGCTACGGGCGCTATCGATGGCACATGGGAAGCCGGCGTGCTCGATTACCGTGATATTGCCAACAACCATTCGGGGGCTGGCTGGGAAGATCGCTATGACGAACAAGCCGAAGCCTCCTACAAATGGAACCCTACCACCAAGGAACTTATCTCTTACGATAATGCCAGGGCAGTACAAGCCAAAGGGAACTATGTTCAGCAAAGAGGGTTAGCCGGTCTGTTCTCGTGGGAAATCGATGCCGATAATGGCGATGTCCTCAATGCCATGCACGATGGTTTGGGGCATGGCGGAGTGACACCACCACCGGTAAACAAGCCACCTCATGCTAATGCCGGTGTCGACCAAACGGTGACAGGGCCTATCGATGTCATTATTGATGGCTCAAATTCCTACGACCCAGAGCAACAAGCAATCAGTTATTCTTGGAAGCAAACAGCTGGCGATACTCTGCCAATTGCAGGCGAAAACGAAGCTAAGGCCACCATCACGGTACCGTCTACCGATACTGACATCAGCTATACCTTCACCCTTACCGTAACTGATGAAGAAGGCCTGACTGACACTGACACGGTGACCATCACCAACAAAGCAGAGCAGGAAAACCAGCCACCGAGCGTGTCGCTGCCAGCCCAGCTTTCGGTAAAATCGCAGGATAACTTTACCCTGACTGCCCAAGCAGATGATCCAGACGCTGATCCATTAACTTACAGTTGGGCCATCCCGCAAGGCTTTGCTCTAGTCTCCGGCCAGGGCACCGCCTCGCTGACCCTTACCGCTCCAACTGTTTCTGAGAGCACGCAGGCAACAGTATCAGTACTGGTATCAGATGGCGCTTTGGATGCCCAGGCACAAACCCAGGTCACAGTGACCCCTAAAGATACCGGCGGTAATGAGTGTGACCTCACCGACCCGAATGCTGGCAACTATCCAGCATGGTCTGGTGGTGCGGTATACAACACTGGCGATCAAGTTAGTCATGATCAGCTGGTATGGGAGGCTAAATACTGGACACAAAACAATGAGCCAAGCGTGACTGCCGATCAGTGGAAACTGATTAGCGATGTCGAGTTCGGCTGGAACACGGGAGTAGCCTATAACGGCGGCGATGAAGTCAACCATAATGGCAACCGCTGGAAGGCCAAATGGTGGACCAAAGGCGAAGAGCCTGGAGTTGCAGCTGTGTGGGACAACATCGGAGCCTCAACCTGTGACTAACAGGTAAATGGCCACCGAAATAAAAAAACAGCGGCTCACTGAGCCGCTGTTTTCAATCTAGCGCTTGTTATAAATTAATCGCGTGATAATTTCACTTCAAAACGATCCCACTCGACTAACTGCTTCTCTACATAACCCGCGCCTGATGGCTTTTCTGCGGTTCGATAGATCACGAAAGGCTGCACCGCATTCCAGTCACCATCGTAAAAGTCATATCTATCAATCAGTGATTTATCGACAACAGTGTAAGTCACAATACGGTTTGTCGGGCCAGTTTGACAATAGTTTCCTTTGTAAAAAGGCTGAGCTTGTTTTTGCGCCATCAAATTTGGCAAATTCATAACATTCACTGTCGTCGCACACCCTTCATAGCGTTGCACATATAACCTTACCGACTCTTGATATTGATGACCGGTCTCTCCAATCGGCTCGGCCGATTGCACATCCACAGACAAGGCGACTCCCAACCCCAGCTTCTGTACTTCCTCGATAGTCGGCTGCATTACCGTCGCACCCGCAAAATCAAGCTCTGTAGCCTGGTATGGCGAACTGTAGGCATCTATCGTACTCCCTACAACAGTAAATACCCCTGAAATAGTCAGATCACGGGTAGCGCTCCCTTTTGCCGGAGGCACAACGGAAAGGTAACTGGCCGACATAGGTGCCAGTGCTTTGTAGAGTTCACTTTCCTGCTCGCTAACTTGCAAAGCGAAAAATTTTGACGGCGTATAGTCCAATAACGCGAGCTCTCCCGAATTAGGATCGACCCTCAAATACTGTCCAACCCAACCACTCGACAGGCTTTGCAGGCTATAGCTTCTTGTTCCATATTCTTTTGGAAGATCAAGTGTCACTTTCTTCAGTGGCTCATATTCGAGCTTATCGTGACGAACCACGAACCCTGGGTGCGCCGCCTTATCGATAAACGCGCCGGCATAGTCAGAAGCAGATAAATAGTTTCGTGTTTCGGCAGCTTCAAAAAGCACGTGAAAAGACCCGGTTGAGCGCATCTTCACAGTACCATCAGAGGCTACGGTAACCGGAGAGGTATCAGCTTGGTACACCTTGAAAGCAATATCTCCTTTGAGGTTTTCGATTAGCGGTGAAATAACTCCATCAGACGTATAAACTGCATCACTGTAGTCAACGGTGACAGGGTTCGGTGCTTTTTCGATGGTCACTGCGAAAGAGGCCGTCGCCGGACTGTATTTATCATCACCTGCGTCAGTGACTTGTACCACTGCATGGCCTGCATTGTGGATAGTGATTGTTCCTGTTTTGGTATCAACCGCAATCACCCCTTGCTCGCTTTTATCCTCCAGCAACTTAAAGCTCAAGTTGCCAGTTCCCCCGCCAATAGCGGGTGGGCGGATGGTAGGGTTTCCTTCAGAGAAGGTACGCACCAAATCGCCGTCGACAATTAAGCGAGAATCAGCAGCGTTCACCACTACACTCATGCGTTTAGGCTCTGAGGCCAAAAAGTTATCACTCTCCTCACGCTCTACCGTGAAATTGGCAATACCGCTGCGTTTTAATCTGAAACACGCATTGGCAGCGTCATACTCAGCAATATTGCTATCACTGCTGGAGACTGGCAACACGCGCAGTATACCCACATCGCCCTCAAAGACGACAGCCTCACAATAGTCGGGGAAATAGGTCGTAGTCACATTACTGACTGTAAACTCAGGGTATGGCGCCTTGAGCACATTCACGGTCAGCGGTACCGGTGCCGATGGCAAGTAATTGTCGCCACCATCATCAATCGCCGTCAGCTTCGCTGAGCCAGCGCGCAGTACCGTCAAACGACCACCATCGAGCGATACAACATCCGACTGCCCGCTTAGCGTCAACTGGCCTAATTGCCCTTCCATTCTCGGCGATTCACTCATCCCTTCGGTATAGGTATAAGTCAGTTCACCGGCTTCCATCCCCGGGTGCACCGCCGGATTAACCGTAACGGTGAACGGATGCTCGTCAGCGGCAAAATTGGTATTGAGATCATCTATAGCGCTCACCTCAGCTTGACCCACCCGCAAAAAACGAAGTAGCCCGGTTTGTGCGTCTACCTCAATCACATCGTTACCGCTTACCACTTCGTAGCGCACTGGCGCGACATGGTTATTGACGGCCGGTGAAAACAACGTGGTAGCATCAAACATAACAACGGCATCGGATACCTCTAGCTCTGCGCGCTTACCGAGTTTGATCAAGACAGTAAAAAAGGCTTCTTGTTTGGCATAACCAAACTCACTGCCCAAGTGTTGAGTCACTTTGACTTTGGCCTCTCCTACTCTAAGAGCTGTCATCAAGCCTGAGTCTTCCGAGAGGGTAATTACTGGTTCGGCCTCTTCCTCTACCAACTGATACTTCAATCGCCCCCCTTCAGAGCCACTGATTTTCAATGGGCTTAGTGTTAAACCCGATTGAAAAGCACGCTCTTGGGATGAAAATTCGAGTTTATCGGGATCTAAGGCCGCAATAGTAATTTTGGCTGACTGGGTAGCTTCGCGGTAATTTCGATCACCACAATCAGTCAAGATCACCTCAACCTCGCCAGGTACTCCTTTCGCAGCAATAATTCCCGTTTCGGGATCAAAGTCCACTAACCCTTCCGGTTGGAACTCGACGGTTACCTCCCCCCTCTGGCCAAGGACAGGCAATATAATATCCTCGCCAGCAATGGTCGGGATGGTAATGTCCGCAAGCTCTAGCGCCTCATTTTCAGCTTGCTCAACCACAACATTAAACGTCGTGCTTGACGTCTTGTATTCCTTGCTACTATCAACGACTGTGACTTGAGTTTCTCCTGCAGCAAGTATTGTAATCTCTCCGGAAAGCGGGTCTATCCGGATCACATCACTCGGTTCACCTGCAGAAATTTTGTACACTGCACTTCCGACTTGGTGGTCTACTTGAGAATGGGCAATACCTTGCTCAGAAAAGGTTAAAGAAAGGTCTTGAGCAGATAGTGCTGCACGGTCTTGTTTTTCTGCAGGCTTTGTTAGTTCATTGGATTCGCTGGACCCACCGCCTCCGCCACCACATCCAAATAAAAGTAAGCTTAATATAACCGCTGATATTTTTAATTTCATTTTCATGCATGCTGCCCGTAAAAAAGCATGGTTTACTACATCTGTAGCAAACAACCATTGAACACCGTTTTATTTGGCTTGGGATTATAAATTCAGCATCTGTTAAGATTCAAGAATAAATATGAATAGATATGTATGGATAAAAAGCTATGTTTAAATAAAAAATGCCATGAAAAACTTTAACTCACTAAAAACAACAAGTTAAAGACAATAATAAATTGCATTTAAAATCCATTAAATTATTACACCAAACATAACTTTCAAATTTGAAATACATGAGGGTCGAAGAAGGCTGCATTGCCCTCGTGATTATTGAACTCACAAAGGCAATGTTCGAATAAGGCTTAGCTTACTGCTGCAGTAACTGAACCGTCGTCACGATCTTGTCATTTAAGTGCGGATGAAGAATTCCCCCATTTTCAGGGTCGAAGTTCTCATGAAAACTTGGCACTGACAAAGAAGCTTTCACTTCAGCACCAAAAAATGGCATCGAAGCCTCAGCGGCAGCCAATACATTCTTAGCCCCACCGGGGCCCGGAGAGGTTGACAGCAATACCATAGGTTTGTCCTGGTACACTTTCGGCTCTATACGCGAAACCCAATCGAACAGGTTTTTGTAGGCAGCGGTATAAGAGCCGTTATGCTCAGCAAATGAAATTAATAGCGCATCCGCAGATTGAATTTTCTTCAAAAAGGCATGGGCCAACGCCGGTTGCCCTAGTTCCAGTTCCTTATCATGGCTATACAACGGCAGCTCGTAATCATTCAAATCCAATATTTCGACATTGTAGCCTTGTATTTGTGAGGCAGCGTAAGTAACCAGTTGTTTATTGATAGATGTCTTGCTATTGCTGGCCGCAAAGGCGATTACTTTCATGTTGTCTTCCTTTTCATTATGTATTTTTTCACTTGCCAAATAACAGTAGCAACTCCGACCAGTTAAGCAAATCTAATCCCTTGTATCACTCCCCTATCCATATAAATCAAAAGGGGAGGCCTCAGCCTCCCCTTCTCAATCATTGATAGCGCCAGCTTAAAAGGCCCTGCTTATAGTGATAGGATAACACCAGCAATAGCCGCACTCATCAAATTGGCCAACACACCGGCAGCAATAGCACGGAAGCCCATCCGCGAGATAAAGTTACGACGCTCCGGGGCCAAACTGCCTAGGCCACCAATCAGGATTGCCATGGTAGACACATTGGCAAAACCACACAGGGCGAATGTAACAATGGCTAGCGAGTGCGCACTCAGTTGCTCTTTGACTTCCATCATTTGGATGAAGGCGACAAATTCGTTAACCACCACCTTGCTACCAATCAAAGAGCCCGCGACCAAGGCTTCATTCCATGGCACGCCAATCAAGAAGGCAATCGGGGCAAATAGATAGCCAAGGATAATTTCAAAGCTAAGCTGAATGCCAAACAAGTCACCGACATTACCCAGCAAACCGTTGAGTAGCGCAATAACACTGATAAACGCCAGCAGTGTGGCACCTACCGCTACGGCAATGCGGACCCCAGACATGGCACCATCAGCCAAGGCTTCAACTACGTTGGTCGCTCGAGGCAATTCCACTGAGGTAATTTCGTCTTCATCATTGGCCTGATCGCTTGGCGGTACCATCATTTTTGCCATCAACAAGCCTGCCGGTGCCGACATGAAAGCCGCTGCAATCAAGAAATTCAATTCCACGCCCAGTGATGCGTAACCGACCAGAGTACCGCCCGCAACAGAAGCCAAACCACAGGTCATCACAGCAAAAAACTGCGAATCACTCATTTTCGTCAGATAAGGTTTCACCACCAGCGGCGCTTCAACCATTCCAACGAAAATATTAGCGGTTGCTGAAAGCGATTCGGCTCGACCTGTGCCCAGCAGACGCTGCAGAGCGCCACCGATGATATTGATCACTTTTGGCATCAGGCCAATATGATAGAGCGCAGAAATAAGCGCCGAAAAGAAAATAATGATGCCCAGTACATTAATGGCAAAGACAAATCCGACACTGCCAGTCGCCAACCCGCCAAACAAAAAGCTAATTCCCTGCTGGCCATAATCAATGACGCTGGACACACCGGCTGTTACGGCATTTAGCGCATCTTTACCCGCCGGAACATAGAGTACCAACAAGGCAAAGATGATCTGCAAGCCAAAGGCGAGAGATACCGTTCTGACAGGAATATTGCGACGGTCTGTTGATAATAGATACGCAATAACCAAAATGGCGAAAATACCCAGTAAGGAGGACATGAAATTAGCACCTTTGCTCTAAATGTTGAGCCGCGCATTCTAGAGAGCAAAGGATTGCGTACAAGGTCAGTTTGCTATTCGTTTGTTACAGCAAGAAATGACCAAGAAACCAAACAAACATAAATAATTGATTTTAATGCAATTAATATGGATCCAGTTTTGATTATTGCCAAATGGAAAAAGTATTTATGCCTTCACGCACAATATTCTGCTGCTAGCTGTCTAAATTCTCAGCAAAAATTGAACTGCTGCCCACACAGCCAAAGGAAAATTATAGTTTCACCCAAGGCTTCAGCGCCTCATCCCAATAAGGATTATCACCAATATACTGTTTAAAAAAGGCAATGACCGCACTGATCTTTCGAGGCAAGTGCTTGCGACTCGGATAGACCGCATAGAACGGCATCGTTTGATTTGCCGTCCAGTCAGGTAGCAGCTGGATTAACTTCCCATCCCTGAACTCGTCGGTTAACAAGTAACTGGCAAGGTAGGCAACTCCCCAGCCGGCTACCGCAGCATCCCTAACCGCTTCGGCTAAATCAACCCGGTAGTTTCCTGAGACTTTTACGCTCAACGACTCACCCTGCTTGGAGAAATCCCAACAGCTATAATCGCGCTGCCGGCTTTGATAGGTCACGCAGTTATGGTTAACCAGCTCAGACGGATGGGTAGGCGCAGGATGATCGATTAAATATTTAGGTGACGCGGTAACAAGGAAACGGGTCTCAGCCAAACGCTGGGCAACGTACCCTTCCGGGATATGCTCAAAGTTAGTGATCCACAGATCCAATCCATCGGCCAACATATCCGCCTTGTGATCAAATAAGCTAAGCTCAACCTGCAGATCAGGATACAGCTGACGCAGTTTCTCGATGGCCGGGATGATATGCATCGTACCAAATGATTGCGACAGTCCTAAACGAATCAACCCCGCGACATCATCACGCTCCAGCGCCATACTGTCATTGGCTTCATTGACCGCGGCGAAAACTTGTTTCGCATATTGGGCAAAATGATGGCCGGCTTCTGTCAGGGTTAAACTACGGGTTGTTCGCTGTATCAACTTGACGTTCAACTCGCTTTCCAGCGAACCGAGTTGTTTGCTGACATGGGAAGTCGACACCCCGAGAGTACGTGCCGCGGCAGTAAAACTACCAGCTTCTACCAAGGTATGAAAAATCACCATTTGACTGGCTCGGTCATGGATCAATGCAGTGCCCTCTATCAATACATCTACAGACCATCCATGGTTTACATTCCAATATTAGGAATAAAAAGCTCGCCAGTTTACTCCTACAAAGCAAAAAGTCACGTTCGAAAAAGCCATTGAGAAAATTAATCGACCTGTTTTTGAAACGCCGCTTACAAGCATAGGATTAAGTTTTTATTTGTCATATAGTTAACACAGTAAAACGTTCAGGTCATAAAGATGGCAATACAAGAAAACGCGTATTTCGATGCGATCATTGTTGGCAGTGGGCCTGCGGGGGCAACACTGGCCAAGTCACTCAGTGAACAAGGCAAAAAGGTTCTTATTCTTGAGTGGGGATCTGATTCCCCGCTGAGAGGCTCTTTCTGGCAAATGGCAGATATCGCCGCCATTCCAAGCAAGGGAGCATTTATCGGCAAAGATCTATCCTTGCTTATTCGCGGCATTACCGCCGGCGGCAGTTCGGCGATCAACTATGCCACCGCCATGCTACCGCCGTATGACATGTTTGACCGCTACGGCATTGATTTGCGTGCTGAAGCCGAGGAAATGCAACAGGCTGTTCCCTACAGGCCCCTCCCCGATCCCCTCGTAGGACCTCGCGCAAAACGCATCTGGCAGGGGGCCGAAAAAGCAGGTTTTGAATGGCACAAGCTTGACAAGTTCATTGATGTTGAGCGCTGCCAAGCAGGCTGCCACTTGTGTGGTTACGGCTGCCCGCATGGTGCCAAGTGGACTGCCCGCCGGTTCTTGGAGGATGCTGTAACGTCTGGCGCCCAGCTCATTACCAAAGCAAAGGTCACCAGGGTGCTAACTGAAAACCAGCCTGATGATAGTCACCTAGCTATAGGGGTTGAGTACCAAACAAATAGCGGTGTTCACCTTGCTTTTTCCGAGCGAGTGATCCTATCGGCTGGTGGGATTGGCTCACCGCAAATCTTGCAACAAAGTGGCATTGCCGGGGCTGGCCAGCAGTTCTTTATCGATCCTGTCATCGCGGTTATGGGTACGGTCGATGAGAAATTTAGCGCCGGTGAAGTGCCAATGGCTGCGGGCCTGCATCTGCCCGAGGAGGGAATCGTCCTATCAGATCTCGCTCTCCCCAAACCGTTCTTCCACTTGTTTACCGCCCAGGCGGGCCGTTTCGATCGCCTGTTAGCCGCAGATAACACCCTAGCCATCATGGTGAAAGTAAAAGACAGCCTAAGTGGAAAAATATCCGCAAACTGGGCGAGTAAGTCGCTCTGTATTGAGGACAAGGCACGGTTAGACAAAGGCGCAGAAATGGCCGAAACCATTCTTACGGCCGCTGGAGCTACCCACATTTATCGCACCCACCATTTCGCTGCCCATCAAGGTGGCAGCGCCGCCATTAGCGATATTGTTGACAGCAACCTGGAAACCGAAATCAAAAGGCTGTATGTCTGTGATGCCTCGGTCATTCCTGAAGCCTGGGGACTGCCACCAACCTTTACCCTACTTTGCTTGGCAAAAAGGCTATCGAAGCATCTCGCCAACCACATGGTGGCAAATTAGATAAGCAGGCTCTAGCGTATGGCATGGCAGCAAACTCCATCATTTGTGACTATGATTAGCGTCATGCCATTACTCCTACGATTAATACCACTGCTGATTACTTTCAATGCATCCGCTACGTTTGAACGTCACGTGGTAAAATTTGGTTATGAGGATATCTCTTCCTGGAAAGTTAGACACTTTCAGGGCCGTACTCATTACTCGCAAGTCCGGCTGGATAATCAACGGGTTCTCAAGGCCACCAGCAGTAACAGCGCAACGATCCTTTCCAAGCCTATTCGCATCGATCTCGAAGAAACCCCCTACCTAAATTGGTCTTGGCGGATTGAAAATCAATTAGAGGGAATCAATGAAACCACAAAAGATGGCGACGACTACGCTGCACGGGTTTATCTCGCCATCGGTTCCAACTGGCTGACTTCTACCAGCAAAGCAATCAACTATGTGTGGTCCAGTAACCAACCCCGCTTTTCCCGTTGGAGCAATGCATTTGCCGGGGAAAGGGTTCAGATGATAGCAATACGGGGTAGCTCGGACAGCATCTCGAAATGGCAAAATGAAAAGCGCAATGTCTACCAAGACTTCATTAATGCATTCGGGGATAAAGGCAGCGAACAAGCCAATAGAGAAGCCTATCGGTATATCAATGGCATCGCCATCATGACGGATACCGACAACAGTGGCCAAGCGGTAACCGCTTATTACGGCAATATTTTCTTTTCAACAAAATAGCATTAGAAGAAAAAGTGTAATGGCAAACCAATAGACTTTGCCGCCATTACACCCTCCCAAAGGGGGAAAAAGATGAGATTTCAACATCACAAAGGTCACACAAGCCGCATCGTACCAGAACATTTACAAAACACCATACTATAAAATGGTTACTTTGGTGCTTTTTGCCACTCTCGCTGTCCAGGCCCATCGTATGACCAAAGCAGGTTGCGCGGGATAGGCCCTTTGTTTCGGCCTCCTTGACCGGTTTGCTCCCAGGCATGAGCCAAAATCCCAACCGAACGTGACAGGCAAAAAAGCCCTCTTGCTAACGGGGCAGGAAAGCCTAACTCGGCATAGATAACAGCCGTTGCCCCATCGATATTCATCGGAATACGTTTGCCTTTTTGCCGAAAAAGGTAACATTCCACCCCCATCGCGATTTCAGCAAACCGACCAGTGACGGTCCCGGCATCGGCAGCTTGCTTGATTAACGCCATCAACGCTGGTGCTCGCGGGTCAACCGGGTGAAAGCGATGGCCAAAACCTGGGATGAATTTACCGTGAAGTTCTTTATGTGTCGTCACTTCTGAGTCTATCGCAGCTTCCAGCGACTCACCTTGCTCACAACGATCAGCAATGGCTCGATATAACGCGACTGCTTGCTCCCCCGCCCCCCCATGCACATCACCCAATACATTTACCGCTGAAGCCATGGCGTTATTTAGGCCAACGCCACAAGTTGCCGCCATTCTGGCAATCGCAATACTCGGGGCTTGAGGGCCGTGATCAACAGCAGACATCAGCGCAGCATCGAGCAGTTTTGCCTGTGAAGGCGATGGCAGATCGCCTCTTACCATCAGCCAGATCATCTGGGCAAAGCTGATATTGCCGATAAGCTCCTCTATCGGGTAGCCATAATAGCGAATCTCGCCCGGCGACATATCGATGATAGACGTCTTCCACCAATCGCTAACATCACGCCCAATCCCTTGCTCAGGTCTTTCGATACTCATATGGCCCCCTGCTCCTGTAATCGCTCAATTTCTTCCTTGCTTAAGCCCAATGCAGTCAACCACTGTTCAGTGTGCTCACCCAGCAGAGGGGGCGGCAATGTGACAGCAGGGCGCTCGCCATCGAGTTTGAAGCCGGTTCTGACATAACGGACATCTTGATTCACCCCTGGCGAGTCAACAAAACATCCGGTGAAGTCCCGCTCATGCACCTGAGGCAGGGCCAGCGCCTGCGGTACACTCAACACCCTGCCAGCTGGCACACCGATACGGTTCAACGCGGTTTCCCATTCTGTTGCTGGTTTAACAGCAAAAGCCGCTTCGATATGACCGGTGAGTAATTCCCGATTTTCCAGCCTCGCCTGCCGCTCGGCAAAACGGGGATCGGTGATCAAATCATCCCGCCCGATAAGCTGGCACAAGGCTTCGAACTGCTCCTGTTTGTTGGCTGCAATATTCAACAAGCCCCCACCGGTTTTAAAGGTGCCCGAAGGACTCGCAGTGACATTGTTATTACCTAGGGGCTGCGGCGCTTTGTCGGCCACCAAGTAGTTGGAAACCGCCCATCCCATAGTGGTCAACGTCGATTCCAGCATGGATACATCAATAAATGAACCTTCGCCCGAGGCCTCCCTGCCTGCCAGCGCGGCGCAGATTGCAAACGCTGCGGTCATGCCTCCTATGGTATCGGCTATCGGATAGCCAACCCGATAAGGGGCATTTTCTGGCGCGCCGGTAATACTCATCACCCCGGACATCCCCTGGATAATCTGATCGTATGCTGGCAAATGGCGCATCGGGCCATCAGCGCCATACCCTGAAATCGCGCAGTAGATGATATTAGGATTCACTGCCTTTAACTCTTCATAGCCCAGACCTAGCCTGTCCATCACGCCGGGGCGGAAATTTTCAATCACCACATCCGCCGTTTTCACCAGTCGCTTGAACAGGGATTTACCCTCATCCGTTTTCAAATTCAATGTAACCGACTGTTTACCTACATTCTGGGCGAGAAACGAAATCCCCATACCGGCCTTGTTGAGTGTTGGAGAAGCCCCTAACTGGCGAGCTAAATCGCCACTATTCGGCACTTCGACCTTGATGACTTCAGCACCTAAATGGGCCAGCTGATGACCACAGAATGGCCCCGCCAGTACATTGGTGAGATCCAGTACTCGGTATTGATTGAGTGGTGTCAGCATCCTTCGATTCCATCTTTGTCATTGTTATTTATCTTAAAACCGTTAATCATTGCTGTTCAGGTGCGGTGGCATCCCCCGCCATCTGAACTTGTTTGGCTTTACGTTTATCCAACAAATTGCTGACCATTGGCATCATCAAAGCCAGTACGGCACACATCATAATGGACAAGGTCAGTGGGCGCTCCCACAGGAAGGCGTAGCTACCGTCAGACAGGGTCAGTGAGCGGCTCAGGTTCTTTTCAAGGATTTCTCCCAAGATGAAACCCAGCAGCATGGGAGCCATCGGGAAATTGAGCAACTTCAGAAAAGTGGCAATGATCGTGATGATCACCATCATGTGGATATCGAAGGTGTTGAAGCTCACCAAGTAAACACCAGTGATAGAGAAGAACAAGATCAATGGGATCAAGATTGGCCGCGGGATCACCAGCAGGCGCGAAATATACGGGATCAACGGTAGGTTCAGGATAAGCAGTACCAAGTTACCGAAATACATCGAGATAATCACCGACCAGAACACATCCGGGTTATCGACAAACAGACGCGGCCCCGGCTGAATACCATAGGCAATCAATGCACCCAGCATGATTGCCGTGGTACCCGAGCCCGGAATACCCAACGTCAACAGAGGCACGAATGAGCCCGTCGAGGCCGCATTATTGGCGGATTCCGGCGCGGCCAAGCCACGCAGTGCACCTTTACCAAACTTGGCTTTTTCTTCTTTGCTGGCAAGGTTTCGTTCCATCCCATAGCTCAGGAAAGATGCTATGGTTGCCCCTGCGCCCGGCAGTACCCCGACCAAGAAACCGAACACCGATGAACGGCCAACCGTCGGTGCGACATGCTTTACTTCCTCCTTGTTCAGCTTCATGCTGCCCAAAGAGTCCATGTCCATCTGCGGCTCTTTCTCTTTATGCTCGCCGCGCAATACCGTCATGATCACTTCAGTCAGGGCAAAAGTCGCCATCGCCAGCAGCAAGAAGCTAATGCCATCTATCAAGTTAACGTTATCGAAGGTAAAACGCGGGATCCCCGACATCACATCGTTACCTACGGTGGCAATCATCAGGCCGAAGACTGTCATCATCAGCGCTTTGAGTACCTGCCCTTTACCGGAAAAAGCGGCTACGGCAGTCAGGCCCAAGATCATCAAGGCAAAATAATCAGATGATTGGAAACTCAGCGACACCTTGGCCAGCGCAGGCGCGGCAAACAACAGGATAATCGCCCCTATCGTGCCGCCGGTAAATGAAGAGTAAGCCGCCAGCGCCAGCGCTTTGCCTGCCTGTTTGCGCTGCGCCATCGGGTAGCCATCAAAAGCGGTAACCACGGTACTGGCACAGCCCGGCGCATTGATCAAAATCGAAGAGGTCGAGCCGCCAAAGATAGCCCCGTAATACACACCGGCCATCAGGATAATGCCTGATGAAGGATCAAGGCCGTAAGTAATAGGGATCATCAAGGCAATGGCAGAAATCGGCCCTAGCCCCGGAAGCATGCCAATAAAGGTACCGGCAAAACAACCAACCACCACCATCAGCAAATTAAATGGCATAAATGCCGTTGTCAGTCCTGACATCATTCCATCAAACATGGTGTTTCTCCCTTTTAGATCAATGCCCAAATTCGGCCAGGCGCTAAGTAAATATCCAGCAACTGGGTCAGGACGTACCAAAACCCACTAGCAAACGGTACCGATGCCAGTAGCAGGGTTTTCGGGCGACGCTCACCCAGAAGCCAATAACCACTGGCCAAGAAGAACACGGTAGAAAGCAGAAAACCTACCCATTCCAGAGCGATGGCAAATAACACCATCAAAACCAACAGCTTGCTGATAATTTTGAAATCCAGCCCAACTAGGGACAGCATGTCTGAGGCTTTCACTTGCGTTTTTCGATGTGCTGCGACCAACTGCAGCAGCGATAATGCAATCCCCAGCATGGCCAACATGGTCGGCATCGACTTGGCGTGGAAGGGTTCGTATTCGTCACCGGGAAACAGAGGTATTTGAGTGGTGTAATAGCCGTAGGCAACGGAAAAGCATAAGAAGATCAGCCCGCCGATGTGATCTTTGGTAAGCGTCATGGGTCTATCCCCTGATTGATAGTATTTGGAATCTTTCGCTTAAAGAATGGGCAGAGCAGGCACCTCACCTGCCCTGCGTTTGGCATTGTTAGAGTGGCTTGTACAGAAATCTAATTCAAAAAGCCAAGCTCTTTCATTAGGTTACCCATCTCTTTTTCCTGCTCTTGCAAAAAGGCTTCGAACTCTTTGCGCGGCTTGTAGATTTCCGTCCAGCCGTAACGGTCTCGGACTGTCGTCCACTCGTCGGTCTGGTACATTTTCTCCAGCACGCTGGCAAACTCATCAGCCTGCTCATCGCTGATCCCCGGCGCTGCGAAGAAGCCACGCCAGTTAACAAAGCTGGCGTCATAGCCCAGCTCCTTTAATGTCGGGACATCCGGAGCAGCTTTCGAGCGAATTTCACCAGTCATCGCCAAGATGCGGACTTCTCCTGCTTCAGCGAGGCTCAGCGCCTCGCTCAAACCCGTTGATAGCACCTGGGTTTCCCCCGATAGCAGGCCAGCCATGGCTTTACCACCTGCATCATAGGCAAGGTATTTCACCCGGCGTGGTTCACCGCCCGCCGCTTTGAAAGCCAAAGCGGCTACAAGGTGATCCATCCCACCGCGCGAAGAGCCGCCTGCGACAGAGACCGAGCGCGGGTTTTTCTTATAGGCTTCTGCAAGTTCATTGAAAGACTGATAAGGTGAGTCTTTGGCCACGACAAAGGCCGCATAGTCACCAATAGTGGCTGCAACAGGGGTCAGGTCACGGAATGACTGAGGGAAAACTTTCGAAAGGGAGCGGATAACAATAGGGGTAGAATTCACCATCAAGGTATCTTGTGACTGTTCCGCCGTTTTGATCAGATAAGCAATCGCTTTACCGCCACCACCACCAGACATGTTTTCATAAGACACTTTGTCGACCAATTCGGATTTCGAGAGTGCTTCACCGGTACCACGTGCGGTGCTATCCCAGCCACCACCGGCACCACCGGGTACCAAGAAGTGGATTTCGTCGACTTTCGCCTGCACCGAGCCAATGCTCATTGCAGAAGCCATCAACGTCGCCAGTAGGGTTACACGGTTGCGGGTAATAAATTGAGTCAGCATAGCTCTTTCCTCGTTGAGTGTTGTTTTTATCCTTCAACACAAAGATAAGGCAACTACTGAGCAAACCAAAGATTGTAAAATTAATGTGAATAACGTCTTTATTTATCATTTTGTTCATATTGTTCACAGCATACCGGCACAAAAACAGGTAAAGTCGTTACATCATTAACGGTGAAAGGAATCACCCGCTTCATGTTACATATGCTGTCGTTACGCCACCTCCGGTTAAAGTGGCGTATGATATTGATTTTAGGGGTCATTGCCGTATTACAAACCGGCATGTTAGGCCATTTTGCTATCCGCTATCTCGATAATGTGTTGGATGAGCAGATCGGCCAGCAAGCCATGCGGGTGGCATTGGCGATTGCGGCATCGCCGGATGTGATCCGTGCCGTTGAAGCCGGAGACTCTGACTTTTTGCAACCTTTAAGTTACAAACTCGCCCACTCGGCCGAAGCACGGTTTGTCGTTTTTGGCGATAAAGACGGCATTCGCCTGGCCCACCCTTTTCCCCATATGATTGGCAATTCTATGGCCGATGACGATGGCGATACCAATGCGCCCGCCCTTGTGCATGGTAAACCCTATGTATCCAAAGCTCTGGGGAGTATCGGCTGGTCAATGCGGGGCAAAGCGCCGGTGTTCAATGCGGCAGGCACCAAGGTTATCGGTATTGTCTCTGTGGGTTATATGCTCGATACCGTCGACCGACTGGTGAGCAACCACCGCCTCAGCATGTTGTTCGCTATCGGCGGCGCTTTCCTTTTCAGTGTGTTTACCGCCGTCTGGTTTGCCTCCCATTTCAAAAAAGCCATTTTCAACTTGGAGCCCGAGCAAATCGGCCGCATGTTCCAAGAAAGGAATGCGACCCTTGAAACCGTGCGGGAAGGAATTGTAGCCATCAACCATGAAGGAAAAATCACCACCTTCAACCATGCGGCAATCCAAACACTGGAGCTACCAGAGAGCGACAGCTATATCGGCAAGCCCATTCAAGCAGTATTGCCTGACAGCGGCATGCTCGATGTACTGGAACAGGGCACCCCCCAATATGACCAGGAAATTTGGTTACACAACCACCTGCTAATCGCCAACCGGATCCCGCTGATCCAAGGCGATCAGATCACTGGTGTGGTCTCTAGTTTCAGGTTAAAAAACGAGGTTGATCTGGTCAGCCGTAAACTCACCCGCATCAAACAGTATGCCGAGAGCTTGCGCAGCCAATCCCATGAGTACAACAACAAGCTCCACACGATTGCCGGGCTGATCCAAATCGATGCCAAAGACGAGGCGCTGGCGGTTATCGGCCAAGAGTCATCAAGCCACCAAGCGTTCATCCAGCAACTGATGGAAGTCACCTCCGATAGCATTCTCGCAGGGTGCCTACTGGGTAAATACAACCGAGCCAAGGAGCTGGGGGTTGAGTTGGTTATCGAACAAGGAAGCCAAATGTCTGCGCTGCCTGATGCCCTACCCCGTGAACAGCTGGTCAGTATTTTGGGTAACCTGATCGACAATGCCTTGGAAGCCACCCTTTCCCATCAAGGTAAAGGCGGCACGGTAACATTGATACTGTCAGACTTCGGCAAAGAGCTCATTTTCGAGGTGGAAGACCAGGGGCCCGGGATCACCCGGGAAGATCAGGACAAAATCTTTACCCGCGGCTACACGACCAAAGCTGCGCAAGGGCACGGTATCGGGTTAGATTTAGTAAAAAGCCTGACGGATCACCTAGGGGGACTCATTACCGTGGAGTCGATTACCTCTGAAGCAGCACCCAGCGGCAGTCGATTTACCTTATATCTCCCCAAACAGATAACCCCCAATAACCAGAGCAACGCAACCAAGAACAATGATTCAACGAAGCACACGGAGGTGCAATCATGACCACCACTATTCGCATTGTCATCGCTGAAGATGACCCTCAGATTGCAGAAATCCAACGGCGCTTCATTGAACGTATCGATGGCTTCGAGGTGATAGGCATTGCCCATGGCATTGACGAAGCCCGCGACCTAATTGAAGTCCTCAAACCGGAGTTGGTACTGCTTGACAACCAATTCCCGACAGGTACCGGCCTGGCGTTGCTCAGGGAGTTACGGGCTGGGGGCTGCAACACCGACGTCATCCTGGTGACCGCTGCCACCGAAGTCGATACCCTGCGCCAGGCGATGCACAGTGGCATTTTCGACTACATCCTAAAACCTTTAGTCTTTGAGAGACTGCAGGCTTCTCTGTTAAAGTTTCGTGGTCACCTTGAGCGGTTTTCCGATATTGACTCACTGCTCCAAAGTGACGTTGATGGCTTATTGCAAGCCTCACCGGACAATAACCACTCACCGGCCAATGTTGCTAACAAAGTAGCAGGACGTCTACCCAAAGGGATTGATGGGTTAACCCTCGATAAAATCCGTGCCGTATTCTATGGCCCGGCAGTCCTGCTCAATGCGGAAGAAGTCGGACAGCAGATTGGGGCCAGCAGGACAACCGCCAGGCGCTATCTCGAATATTTGGTCAGCACGGACGAACTGAGTGCCGAAGTGTCTTACGGTAGTGTCGGCCGGCCTGAGCGCAGATACCAACTCTGCTGAAGGCTTGTGAAATGTTTAAAAAACAAGGGGAGCGGCTTGGCTCCCCTGTTTGATTGGTCGTGGTTTCTATTCTAAACCAAAGGCATCAAGCGGCTGTTGCGCTGCTTTCACTCCCGCGATAAGCATTCAACGATGTAATCACCACCACAACGGCAACAGCCGCAAGCTTGATAGTTAGGCCACTGAAAATTAGGGCAAATGGCACCGCTAAAAGCACTGCACGTGCAGCCATAGACAACGGCTTAATGAGTCGTCCTTCGATCGCGCCGGCAAAGGCAACAATCAAAGCGATGGTAGCGACAATCGCAAACATGAAGCCAATAAGGTTTTCCCCATCGTAGATAAGCGGCGAGAAAGCCATCATCAGCGGGATCAAGAAGAAACCTTGAGCCAGCTTGAACGCCTGGATCGCAGACTGCATCGGTGACGCCCCGGCAACCCCGGCGCCGGCGAAGGCCGCCAAGGCAATTGGCGGAGTTACATTCGAGGTTTGCGACAACCAGAACACGATCATGTGCGCAGCTAGAATGCTCAAGCCCAGCTCAGTCAAAGCCGGCACGGCCATGATTGACAGTACAATGTATGCGGCCGTTACCGGTAAGCCCATCCCAAGAATAACCGCAGCCACGGCAATTAGTGCCATCACCGACCACAGGTAACCGCCGGATAGCGCCATCAGGAACTGGGTAAATTGCAAACCAATACCCGTCTGACCGACGACCCCGACCACGATACCCGCTGTGGCACAGGCGACCGATATCGGCAATGCCAGCAGCGCCCCTTCTTTCATTCCTTTAAAGAACAGGCGGATACTGATACGGCTGTGCTTGCGACACATTGCAGCGACCAAAATAGCACTACAGCCCGCAATACCGACCAGCACCGGTGAGTAGCTCATCAGCAACAACGTGGTGATCAGTATTAGAGGAACAATAAAGTGCCAGCCCTGCTTCATCACCACTTGAAGCTGGGCCACTTTATCCATCCCTTTCAGGCCGAGCTTACAGGCCATCAGATGAACATAGAGCAAGGTACAGCCGAAATACAAGATAGCCGGCGCAATCGACACCAACAGAATTTCGCTATAGGCAATACCGGTGAACTGTGCCATCACGAAGGCTCCGGCCCCCATTACCGGCGGCATGATTTGCCCGCCTGTAGAGGCTGCAGCTTCAATACCCGCAGCCTGCTCTGGCTTATAGCCGAGCTTTTTCATCATTGGGATAGTCAAGGCACCGGTTGTCACCGTGTTGGCAATGGCCGAACCTGAGATAGAGCCCAGTGCCGCTGATGCCACGACACTCGCCTTGGCAGGACCTCCACGGTATTTACCCGCGACGGCAAATGCCGCATCAATAAAGAACTGACCGGCTCCGGTCACTTGCAGGAAGGCACCAAACAGCACAAAAATGAAAACGACCCCTGCTGCAATTGCGAGCGGCGCACCGAAGACGCCATTGGTAGAATAAATGTGAAAGCGGATGATTTCATCCAGCGCAAAACCTTTGCTCGCCACGCTGGCTGGCAAAATGTCGCCGAACATGGCATAGGCCATAAAAATCGCGGCAATAACCACCATGACCATGCCAACGGTCCGGCGAGTCGCTTCAAGCAATGTGACAATTAAAATCGAGCCGGCAAGCACATCGTCTGCTCCCAGGCCGTCAAGCAAAAAGCCAATATCGTCATAATCAAACCGGACAATATGCTGCGCAGCCCACAAGGTAGCAAGGGCCATGGCTAAGTCGATAAGCCTTGCAGGCAGGTAAAATCGGTTGTCCTCTTTTACCAGCGGCCTGACAAGAAAGACAAGCGCGAGGATCCAACATAAGTGGACGGGGCGAAATACAGGTGCGGAGAGGTTGGCAGTTATCCCCTGCCAAATTTGAAACACTGATAATGCAATGGCAGCAACGGTGGCCAGTTGCATTAACCGCTCAGTGACCCTGTGATTTAACGCCGAAGAATTAGTCATTGCGAACTCCTTGTATGCGGCAATGTATCTATACCCAATGTACGTCAAGCTGAAGCCTCAACGTGCAGCGCTGAATCTCAACTATAAAGTTACCTGGGTATATCGCCCCCGAATCGCTTCGGGGGGATTGGTTCACCTGCCGTTCCCGTCAGGCATCACTTCGGTGGTCCTATTTTTTCTCATCCATGAACTGCTGAGAGCCAGGGTGAAGAGGAATACCCGCCAGTTTGTTCATGTTTTCAACGGTGGTGAACTTAGTCACACCAATAGACTGACGGATTGTGTCGATGTTATCGAACGCGACCTTGGTCATCTCGTAAGCGAGATCTTTATCCAAGTCACCTTTTACCACCAAGACATTCCACACTGCTGGCGCTTGAAAAGCGGGAACATTGCGGTAGCTGTCAGCATCGACATCCAGTCCACTGTAAGACGCATTAGCTTGATTGATTTTCGCAATTTCCTCATCGCTGAAAGACAAGATGCGGATATCGCGAGTCAGGGCTAGCTCGGTGATCGCCCCCACCCCAAGGCTACCTACGATCACACCAGCATCAATCTGGCCATTTGCCAACGCTTCAGTCGTCGCCGTGTAGTTCAGGGCCTGGCCGCGCATGTCACCTTCTTCAATGCCCAGCGTTTTGAGGATGTTCAGGGCACTGACTCGGGTGCCCGAGCCCGGGGCCCCCAAGGCAACACGCTTACCTTTCAGATCCGCAACAGATTTGATGTCCGAATTGGCTGGCACCATAAACTGGACCACATTTGGGTACAGGGCAAACAACACAGAGACATCCATCTTACGTGGGAATGGTTCTGTTCCTTGGTAGGCCTGCTGAACTACGTTTCCCATTGCAATACCAGCAAGCTGCTGCTTGGTCGATACTTTGATCACGTTCTCTACCGATGCGGCCGTCACTTCTGCTCGCATATTGAAATCATCAATATTCTCACTCCAGATCTTCGCTAACAAACCACCCAAGGGATAATAAGTACCACTTTGGCTACCGGTGCCGATGGTGTAATTATTCGCTGCAACAGGCAGAGAAACAGCTAAAGCCAAAGAGATAATCCCTTTTTTGATCATTGAACGCATTGAGTACTCCTTCTCGTTGAATGCCGGATACCAAGTGTCAAACTAGACACATACGCATCAGGTTTTATTGTCATACCGATGTTGCATCAAATGAATCCGCATTTAAATGTTAAAATTGTGAAAGTTGTGAAAATGAGATATTGGTGGTAATAAGCATATCAATAACCTTATTAGCTCTTGCCCCGCATAAAATCGCCCACACCTCCCCTATTGTTACTCAAAATAAAAAGTCATTTGCTTAAATGGCGAATTATCATTCATTGAGAAATGGTTATACTGCTCGCCATCTTGATACCGAACATCAACCAACAAATTAAGAGAGGACTAAATGGGCTGGGTATTTTTACTACTGGGGGTAATGGCAGAGGCAACATCACATGTCGCCCTTCGCGCCACAAACGGATTCTCGAACTGGTTGCCCAGCACTATAGTGATTCTTGGACATCTCATTGCCTTCATCTTCCTTGGGCAAGCGATGAAGTCGTTACCTGTAGGCATCGTCCATGCTATCTGGGCTGGGCTTGCTATTGTTGCGGTAACGGCAATGTCTGGACTTATCTACAAACAACACCTTGATGCCAAAGTTTGGCTAGGGATGGTCATTGTCGCGATTGGCATTGCCATCATCAACCTGGGCGGTGCCGCACACAGCCACTAACGTCCACTATCCTGCCACGTCTTAATGCCTTAGACGGGATAACCCCCTTGTTCATTCGAAATAGCCATAATTTAGGAGTAAGCATGACTCAAGAGCGCGCGATAAACCTGTATTACTATTTGCTTCAGGAAAACACACCACAAAAAGAGCTCAACGCAATCATGAGGTTATTGAAGGAGGACTACGGCATTGATCTAAGCCGCATCGATAGGAAGCGCCGTCGTCCTCAAAACCGATTTGATATCAACAACTATGGCGCGGGCGGGTCGCGAACCATGAACCAAACCCGCCAAATTCAGTCGGTGTGAGGCGAGCAACCATCATTAAAAAGCAATCAAGTAAGCTGTTGCAACTTACGCTTGAGCATTTTATTACCCAGTGATCGCCGTAACAGGATAAGAGGGAGTATCGACATCATTATCCAGCTCACCGGTGGCTCATCAATTTCCACGACCTGCTGTGTCTGTGGTGTCTGAGATAATGCGAGTAACGGCGAGGGTAGATTATTGGTTTGGCATGCCCCCGAATAGTCACCATGACCCATATGTGCATCTACAGCGTTGATATTGACATACAAGGTTATTTCCCCAGAGCCGGTTTGGTGGCAAATCATGCTCATAGTCTGGGCTTGTACTGTCGGCGGTGCCAATAATGCCGAGAGAAGAACAACCAAAGATGACGCCATTGCCATTTTTTTCATAAACTACTCACCAAATCCCATGTGGTATTTTTTTAACCAAGATAGTTCAAGTGTAGTATATTTTTATGAAACCCTAATGATAATTTAATCAACGAAGACATCGCACATAAAATCATTATTAAACAATGTATTAAAACCTAATCAGCTATACTTATTTCAGCACCTAGACAAAAATTTAGCGTCACTAAGTATGACAATTTCCACCCAAGACTAAGCAGATAACCCTCTCGAGCAAAATAACCCGCAATTCTTGCGTTGCTCCTGTGCAATTTACATTTCCTTACATTCAGTGCGATAACACTCCAGAGATTGACCTTAGCCCCGACCGAAAGGAAGCAAAATAACACCCGTCGTTTAAAACAGCGTTTTTAAAATCAAGCACATAAGAACAAGCAATATACCGCTCACAACAAAGCATGAAAACGCAAGCAAATTTACATTTTGAAATATAAAAAACACCGTTCAATTCGTACAGGAATGATTCAGTTTCAAGTTGTTACATTAGCGGCATAACAAAACGCCATCGCAACAGTGATGCCGCCTTAAAACATTTAAACAGCAGGAATCACCATGAACACTTTCGCTAAAACGTCTATTGTTTCCATCATCGGCCTGACTCTTCTAACTGGTTGTGTCAATCCTGACAACCAAGATGATCCAAATGCCCTGACCAAACAAGGTGCCGCTGGCGGTGCTCTACTTGGCCTCACACTCGGTGCACTTACCGGTGATGCAGACCTTGCAGTGAAAGGCGCAATTGCTGGCGGTGTTTCTGGCGGTGTGGCAGGTGCTTCTGCTGATATTCAAAACAACCGTGATAACCAGCGCCATGACAGCCGAAATGATGCCCTGGCCCAGATTGGTAACGGTGGACAGGCTGCCACCAGTGCCCAACCTCAAAACTGGGACAAGCTAGATAACTTCACAGGCAACTGGAACGTAAGCATCTGGAGTGGCGCCACAGAACAAGCTGTCAATGCCACGGCAAAAGCGACAGGTTCACTGGCTAAAACCACTGAAGCAAGCGTTAACATCAACAATGTCGCTATCGATGGTCAGTCACAAGCACTCGCTTTTACGGCTAACTTTGCCTACACGCCACAAGCGGGTTATAGCCTGACAGTTACAGATAACGCAAGCAATGTTCCTGTTACCTTTGCTGGTGAGTACCAACAAGGCATGAACCGCTACAACTTCTACCCGACGAATGCACAGGCAAGCATCTACAAAAACTTCGATTCGTCGACCGTACGAGTTGAACTTGGCTTCGCCGGACAGAATGTGTGGATGGTTGACACTTACGCCCTAGTCAACGGTCAAGAGCAGAAGATCCAAACTTACCGTTTCACTAAAAGCTAAATTCCAACAATAGCAACCTTGTTTCCTGTAGCGCTGTGTCTTCATGGGCATCACTAGAAGACACAGCGCATTTTTTATAGTGAGCACCCCAGGTAGCCCACTGTCACATGGGTTCCCCTTTCCACGGAAGGGAAATCTTCCGGGAATGGCACACTGTCATCATTGGCCCCATCAATATTGGTGTCGAACTCTAAGTCTCCCTGCAGATCAAAACCGACATACCTCAGCATCATCTTTCCCACGAAAACATAGTCGACATGAACATCAAGCTCTTGACCTGAAAAGAAATACCCTGTCGGTGCCGCTTCAAAGGACACATCAAATTTCTCGCGTCCATCGCGTACCTCATACCTCGCACTCATACTGGTATCGTAAGCACCACTTTTGCCACACTCCAGCCTTGTTCTTCCTTCATCTTTGGCTAACCCGACACTGGAGAACAGAACAATACTCATCATACCCGCTGCCGCTAATACATCTTGAATTGCTCTTTTCATATCTTCACCTAATCAAGTCGATTCAATCAGACATGCCACTCCTTTTCCAAATACTACGACCAACCTCCTTGTTTCACAGGTAAGAGACAGAAGTCGAAAACTTGTTCCATGTCGAGATTAAGAAAAATGATCCCTCTCGTTCAGCCTATGCTTATCGAAAAAATATGGAACAAGAACCAAACTTGAAGCCTCTTACTAGCATGAGTAGATACTCTCAACCACAGCATGACTATGACCAGCTCGTCGATTTGTACTATGCCAAGCTCTACCGGTTTGCCTACAGCCTGACGAACTCACAAGCCGATGCCAGTGACCTTACCCAGCAGGCCTTTTGTATCTGGCTGGAAAAAGGCCACCAATTGCGCGAGCCGGGCAAAGAAAAAACATGGCTGTTTACCACGCTGTACCGAGAGTTCCTGCGCAATAAGCGTAAGATCAGCGTACTAGCGAGTGATGAAGATATTACCGAAGGGGCTACCGAAGAGTTGGACATCCAAGAGCCATTGTGTATTGCCCCCTCGAAAGCCATCGCAGCCATATCGAACTTGAATGAGTTTTATCGCACGCCATTAATCTTATTTTATATGCGTGAGCACTCGTATCAGGAGATTGCAGACATCATAGGCGTACCCATCGGTACAGTTAAATCTCGAATTTCAAGGGGAAAAGTAATGCTGTGCAAGATCATTGAATCAGATTTAACTGACTTCGACGAAAGCTTGGAGCAAGTAGGAGCTAAATAATGGACAGCAACAGCATCAAGTCGATATTAAGACTCTACCGTCCCGGGATTGATGATGAAACACAGGTCATCAAAGAAGCGCTACTCCGGGTCGAAAATGATCCCGAACTGAAAGTTTGGTACCAGACGTACTTACAGAATGAGGAGGCTCTTCACCAGAGCTTCAACGACATCGCTATCCCGCCAGGCTTGAAAACACAGCTTACCAAGCAGTACGCAAAACATAATGCCCCAGCCAAGCGCAACATGGGGCTGGTGCCAGCCGCCATTGCTGCCTCACTGATGCTGCTTGTCCTGTCGTGGCTGATGATTGGCCCTGAAGCCAAACCCCGTTTCACCCACTTCCAGCACGACATGCTCGCTTTTGTCACCCAACCTTATGAAATGGATATTGTGGAGGATAATCTAGCGTCGATAGACCAAGGGTTTGCCAATGTTAACTGGCCTACTGGTTATGTGCTGCCCGCATCCCTCAATACCCTGCATATCTTGGGCGGAGTCATGCAGCAATGGCAAGATGAGAAAGTCTCCATCGTCTGTCTAGAAAACAATGCCGGCAAGTACATTTGGCTATTTGTCACTACGCTCAGCACGTTCAGTATAGATAAGACTATCCCGATAGAAGCCGAGGTACTACAAAGGGCGCCGCTCCTTACCCATACAGCATGGCAAGATCAGCACTTCACCTACTATATGATTGCCGAAGGTGATATTGATTTTATCAAGAGCTATTTATAACCATCTCTGGACCAAACCTTACTCCATCAGGGTGGCTGAACGCTCCCTAGCAGGTGCCATTTGTCCCTTTCTCTCAACACTGCAATGGCAATTGGCCGTGAATTAACCACAATTTGTTCGAGGCTAGCTTCTGCTGAAGCGCTGTATTCATCCTAACTCATTGTCCCGGGCATCATGATGATAAAGCCAATTTTCAACAAGGTTTTGGCTGAAAACGCCAACCTCGTCAATTACGCACAAGCGAAGACCCAACCGCCTCCGCGCTGTACACAGCCCAAGGGGCTTTCATCCGGAGGGATCAATATCGGCTATGAAGCGGTCGATCGGCATCTCGGAACCCCTTTCGAAGACAAAGTTGCCCTTCGTTGGATCAGCAAGAAGGATCAAATTGTCGAACTGAGTTACCATCAGCTCAGCAAACAATCCAGTGCCTTTGGCTCACTGTTAAACCAACTTGGCCTCGCTTCAGGCAGTCGCATCTTCAGCCTTATAGGGCGACGGCCAGAACTTTATATTGCCGCATTGGGCACATTAAAAGCCGGTTGTGTTTTCACCCCTTTGTTTTCCGCATTTGGCCCCGAGCCCATCCGCTCCCGAATAGAAATCGGCGAAGCAAACGTGGTGGTTACTACCGTTAGCCTCTACCGCAAAAAGCTTAAAAGCTGGTGGCGCGAACTGCCGCACCTGAAGGCAATACTGCTGGTTGACGGCAACCCGGACAACGAGGAAGGTTGCTTTGACTTCCATTTACTGATGGGCAGCGCCGATCCCCAGTATCCAACCGCACGAACCCTGCAGGAAGACACGGCGCTGCTGCACTTTACCAGCGGCACCACCGGAAAACCCAAAGGGGTCCTTCATGTCCACCAGGCCGTTGAGCACCACCTACTATCCGCCTTTTATGCGCTTGATCTCAAGCCGACAGATACCTATTGGTGCACGGCCGATCCGGGTTGGGTAACCGGAACCACCTACGGCATTATTGCTCCGCTATGCATCGGGGTCACCATGATCGTCGATGAGGCAGAGTTTGATGCCGAGCGTTGGTACAAAATACTGCAGGACCAACATGTAACTGTTTGGTACACGGCCCCAACCGCCATCCGCATGCTGATGAAAGCCGGCGATACCCTACCGCGCCAATTCGACTTGACGGCATTACGCTTCATGGCCAGTGTCGGGGAACCCCTCAACCCAGAAGCCGTTGAGTGGAGCAATCGGGTTCTGAAAATGCCGTTTCACGATAACTGGTGGCAGACCGAAACAGGCGGCATCATGATTGCCAACTATCCAAGTGAGCCCATTAAGCCAGGCTCGATGGGTCAACCCCTGCCAGGAATAGAGGCCGCCATTATCATTGATGATGAACAGGGCCATCTGGTTGAAGCCTCTACCCCGATGACCATTGGCGAGTTGGCAGTAAGAGCTGGCTGGCCCTCCATGTTCAGGGGCTATCTCAACCAAGCCGAAAAATATGCGCAATGCTTCAGCGGCGAGTGGTATTTAAGCGGTGATCTCGCGATGATGGATGAAGACGGCTACTTCTGGTTCGTCGGCCGCAAAGACGATCTGATCAAATCATCCGGCCATCTAATCGGCCCCTTTGAAGTAGAGAGTGTCTTGATGGAACACCCAGCCGTTGCCGAGGTGGGGGTGATAGGTATACCGGATCCCGTTGCCGGCCAACTGGTTAAGGCCTTCGTCGCCCTCAAGCCCGGAATCAGTGCTGACGATGATCTGCGGCAGGCATTGCTTGGACTTGCCCGCAAAAGGCTCGGGGCCGCGGTCGCGCCCAAAGAAATCGCTTTTCGAACTAACCTCCCCAAAACCCGCAGCGGTAAGATCATGCGCCGGCTGCTCAAAGCGAGAGAATTAGGGCTCCCCGAGGGAGATACCTCAACGCTGGAGAGTGACGAACAATGACCAACAGACTTCATGTCAACCGCCAACACCTACTCGAGCAACTACGCCAGATGTTGCGGATCAGGCGCTTTGAGGAAAAATGTGCCGAATTATACGCTGCAGAAAAAATCCGTGGCTTTCTTCACCTTTACATCGGCGAAGAAGCCATCGCTGTCGGCGTGATGTCCGCACTCAGCCCCGATGACCAGATCGTTGCAACTTACCGCGAGCATGGCCATGCCCTAGCCAGAGGAATGGGTATGGGCAGCATACTGGCCGAAATGTATGGTCGTGCCAATGGCTGCAGCCGAGGCCGGGGTGGATCGATGCACTTGTTTGATAAACAAAGGCATTTTTATGGCGGTAATGCCATTGTCGGGGGTGGACTGCCACTGGCAACGGGGCTGGCGATGGCCAATAAGAAAATGCAGCGTAACGCGGTAGCCGTCTGCTTCTTCGGTGAGGGAGCCGTTGCCGAAGGCGAGTTTCATGAAAGCCTGAACTTAGCCGCGCTATGGCAGCTGCCGGTACTTTTCATCTGCGAGAACAACCGCTATGCCATGGGAACCGCCCTTAGCCTGTCTGAATCGGAAACCAATATTGCCCGCAAGGCAAAAAGCTACGGCATCAGTGCTGTTCAGGTCGATGGCATGAATGTGGTGGATACCGAAGCGGCGACTATCAAGGCGTTGGATTATATCCGCCAAGGCAACGGTCCCTACTTCCTTGAATGTCAGACCTACCGTTTCCGTGGCCACTCCAGCTTTGATGCCCAGCTCTACCGAGACAAGGCCGAAATTGCGCTGTGGGAAGAAAAAGGCCCGGTCAAACGCTTGATCGAGTGGCTGCAGAAAAACAGCCACTTTCAAGATCACGAGCTGGTGGCAATGGAAGCGGAAATTGCCCAGGAAATTGAAATGGCCATCAACGTTGCCGAAGCCGGTGCACAAGAGCTAGTCGAGAACCTCGGTCAGTTTGTCTACAGCGATGCCAGCCATTCCCTTCCTCCGATAATCAGTACCCAACAGGATTCCGAAATCACCTACCGAGAAGCACTGCGCTATGCTCTTAGCGATGCCCTTAACAGCGACCCTCGAATCTTCCTGATGGGAGAAGATGTCGGACATTACGGCGGTTGCTACGCCGTCAGCAAAGGGTTAATCGGTGAGTTCGGCCCCGATCGGATCATCGATACGCCCTTGTGCGAGTCTGGCTTTGTCGGTGTCGGTATCGGTGCGGCCCTTGGCGGAATGAGGCCAATCGTCGAAGTGATGACCGTCAATTTCAGCTTACTGGCCATGGATCAAATCATCAACAGTGCGGCGACCCTGTTGCATATGTCCGGTGGGCAATTCAATGTCCCGCTGGTTATCCGCATGGCCTGCGGGGCAGGCAAACAGCTCGCCGCCCAGCACTCGCACAGCTGGGAGAATTTCTACGCCCATGTACCGGGGTTAAAAGTGCTCAGCCCTGCCACCCATAATGATGCCCGGCATATGCTGGGGTTTGCCCTGACAGATCCCGATCCGGTCCTCATCTTCGAGCACGTCATGCTGCTGAACGACAGCGGTCCGGTCAGCGAGGAGCCCGACGGCCCCATGAATAAAGCCCTGATCAGGCGCGAAGGAACTGACATCAGCCTGATCACCTATGGCGGAAGCCTGGCCAAAGTCAATCAGGCGGCAGAGGCACTCAGCCAAGAAGGGATCAGTGCCGAGGTCATTGACCTGCGTTCGTTGCGGCCTTTGGACAGCCAAACCATAGTTGCCAGTGTCAGCAAGACACACCGCGCGGTCATTATTGACGAAGGCTGGTATACCGGCAGCCTTGCCGGTGAGATCAGCGCCATCATCATGGAACAAGCTTTCTGGCATCTGGATGCCCCTGTTGGCCGGGTCTGTAGCCAAGAAGTCCCAATCCCTTACCCCCAGCACCTCGAGCAGGCTGCCATACCCCAGCCCCAACAGATTATTGCCGCGGCCAAGGAAGCATTGGCTATGCCGCCGACTTGGGACAGCAATACGGGAAGCCGCAACCATGGAAAGTAACCAAACGTCGCCCAATCTCATCGACATTACCATGCCAGCCCTGGGTGCCGATATGCGCGACGGCACCTTAATCGAGTGGCAGGTCAAACGCGGGGATAAGGTTGCCAAGGGAGATATCATTGCCGTTATCGAGACAAGCAAAGGAGCCATAGATATGGAAGCCTACCACGACGGTACCATTACCGAACTGTTGGTAGAGCCAATCATCAAACTGCCGGTTGGCAGTGTCATGGCAAGGATGACAGCAACGGGCACCGAGCCCCAAGTCGCAACCTCCCCCGCCCTTGGAACAACCGACAGTACTACCGCCACGGGAAAACAGACTCCGGCTGATACCCGCCAGGCCGACTCGCCCCCCACGGTCAGGGTTGAACGCCATCCCTATTTGGCTCGTCATCCAAGCGCCTTGGTCCAGCCGAGCCCGTCGCGGCAACTTGTCTCGCCTGCCGCACGGCTGCTGGCCAGCCAGCAGGGCATCATGCTGTCAGGTCTAACCGGCAGTGGTCCTAACGGGGCGATTCTGCTTCGCGATGTTCCTGCTAAGCCAGAGCAGCACGCCAGGCATGACATAAAAGACAAATCGTCTTCAATGCGCCAGGCTATCAGTGACGCAATGTCAATGTCCAAGCAGCAAATTCCCCACTACTATCTCGCACTGGATATCGATCTCAGCATCGCTAAGGCATGGCTCAAGCAGCTAAACCAACATCGTGAGCCAGAACAACGCCTGCTTATCACTGCCGTCATCATTGCCGCTATCGCACATCAGTTACCACGCTACCCCGCACTGAACGGCTCCTGCCATGATGGGCAGTTCGTGCCGTCTAAGGCCATCCACATTGGCAACACAATCTCCCTGCGCGATGAAGGACTGGTAGTGCCTGCAATTCTAGATGCGGATCAACGCAACCTGGAACAGGTCATGGCATCACTAAGGGAGATAACCGAGAGGGCGCGACGCGGCCGCTTGCGGAGTTCAGAGTTGACCAGCGCCACTATCACGGTCACTAGCATTGGAGAACGGGGAGCGGACAGCCTCATCGGCGTTATCTACCCGCCGCAAGTGGCGATCATTGGTCTTGGCCGCTTGCGTAAGGCGCCTATCGTCAGCAATGACAAACTCTGTGTTGGCGACGTGATGACCGTGACCCTGTCGGCCGACCATCGCGTCAGCGATGGGCTAACGGGCTCTCGGTTTCTCACGGCGCTCGCCAAACAGCTGCAACACCCAGAGGATTTATTATGACGACTGAAAACTTTGCCGCCTGTATCGCCACTGCACTCCGAAGAATTGCCCCGGAGATCGACCTCCAGGACATCGCACAAGATGAGGATTTGCGCGAGGAATGCGAGCTAGACTCAATGGATTTCCTTAACTTGCTCGCAGACCTCAAAAAACAAACGGGCATCAGTATTCCTGAAAGCGATTACCCTCAGGTGAGAAGCTACAATCAACTGATAAGTTACCTCCAAGACCATCACCAATAGCCGGGAACTAACATGAAGAAGACAGCGCCTGCTCCGTTGATATATTGGTACGCCCACTTAAGCATCCAGGATATTGCTCTAGTAGGCGGAAAAAATGCCAGCCTTGGCGAAATGTACAACCAACTCCAGCAGGCTGGCATTCGAGTACCCAATGGTTTTGCAACCAGTGCCCAGTTATTTAAAGATTTCCTCACACAAAATCAACTTGATGCCCCTATAGATGGCTTGCTGGCATCGTTGAACAGCGGGGCCGCAAGCCTCAAAGACGTTGGCCAACAAATTCGTGGCCTCATCAGCCAGGGAGTGTTTACCGACCAACAAGAGCAGTGCATCATTGATGCCTATCTCCAGCTTGAAAAACAAACCAGCACCCCTTCCCCTGCCGTCGCTGTTCGCAGCTCAGCGACAGCCGAAGACTTACCCGAGGCGAGCTTTGCGGGCCAGCAGGAGAGTTATCTCAATATTCAAGGTGAACGACAGGTCATTGCCGCGTGTAAACAATGCTTCGCCTCGCTGTATACCGATCGGGCCATAGTCTACCGCCAGGAGCAAGGATTCCCCCACCAGCAAGTCGCCCTCTCTGTCGGTATCCAGCAAATGATTGAGTCCGAATGTGCCGGTGTCATGTTTAGCCTCGATACCGAGAACGGCTTTCCTGATGTCGTCATGATCAACGGCAGTTGGGGGCTGGGGGAAACGATTGTCAAGGGCAGCGTCACCCCTGACAAGTTTGTGGTGTACAAGCCCCTGCTTGAGCAACCCGGCAAATCCCCCATCATTGAAAAAAAGCTAGGCCTCAAAAATGAAAAGATGATTTTTGCCAGTGGCAGCCACTGCGACACCCCGACGGTTACCATCCCCACAAGTGAAGCAGAACGCCATGCCCTGGTGATCAATGATGAAGAAACCCTGCAACTCAGTCGTTGGGCCGCCATTATCGAGCGCCATTACGGTTGTGCAATGGACATGGAATGGGCCAAAGACAGTGTGACGAAACAACTGTTCATTGTGCAGGCTAGACCGGAAACGGTTGAGGCCCAAAAAAGCCGGACGGTTCTGGTCAACTACAAACTAGAAAAAAACAACGCCCCAGTGCTACTTGAAGGCGCCAGTGTCGGTGCCGCCGTTGCATGCGGTCAAACCTATACCGTGCTCTCGCCACACGATATCGACCAATTTCCCGAAGGGGCGATTCTGGTTACCGAGCGTACCGACCCGGACTGGGTGCCTATCATGAAAAAGGCAGCAGGCATCATCACCGACTCGGGCGGCCCAACCAGCCACGCTGCGATCGTCAGTCGCGAGCTGAAAGTGCCCGCGATTGTCGGTACCGAGATGGCAACCCATCGCCTTAGCAATGGCCAAACAGTCACCCTCAGCTGTGCCGGCGGCGCGGTGGGTCAGGTCTATGACGGTACCGTGGGCTTCACCACCCAGCACATTGATATGGCCTCCATCCCCTCACCGAAAACCCAGGTAATGATCAACGCCGCCATGCCGGATGGCATTTTCCATTGGTGGCAGCTTCCCACATCCGGTATCGGCTTGACCCGCATTGAGTTTATTATTTCAAGCCAGATAGGCGTTCACCCGATGGCTTTGCTCCATCCGGAAAAAATCACTGACAGCACGGTAAAAAGTGCCATTGAGCAACGCTGTCGCCATTTTACCAACCCGCCTGATTTCTTTACCGATACCTTGGCGCTGGGGATAAGTAAAATTGCCGCCAGCCAATATCCCAAGCCCGTTATCGTCAGGATGTCCGATTTTAAGTCCAACGAGTACCGCGGCCTTCTTGGCGGGGAGGATTTCGAGCTGCACGAAGAGAATCCTATGCTTGGCCTGAGGGGGGCATCCCGTTACTACCATCCACGATACCGTGAGGCATTCCAGCTCGAGTGCCAAGCCATTGCCAAAGCGCGCAATGAGAAAGGGTTCGACAATATCATTGTCATGATCCCGTTTTGCCGCACGGTTAATGAAGCAGACAAAGTATTAAATGTCATGGCGCAAGCTGGCCTTGAACGGGGCCAGGACGGGCTACAGGTCTATGTCATGTGCGAAATTCCTTCCAATGTCATCCTTGCTGAGCGATTTGCCGAGCGGTTTGATGGTTTTTCCATTGGCAGCAACGACCTAACCCAGTTGGTACTGGGGATCGACCGTGATTCGGCGGAGCTCAAGCCCATGTTTGACGCCCGAGACGATGCAGTTAAGCGCTTGATAGAACATGTGATCACAGTCGCCCACAGCAAAGGCTGCAAAGTCGGGATCTGCGGCCAGGCCCCCTCGGATCACCCTGAGTTTGCCCAATTCCTGGTCGCCTGCGGCATTGATTCCATTTCCCTCAACCCTGACTCATTTGCCAAGGGGTGCGATGTGATTGCCAAGGCCGAGCAGTCAAGAGACCAGGAGACCTAACAGGCGATATCATACTGCAGCAGTTCGGCCCACGAGAACGTCGGGCCATGGCTGCACACATACTTCTCATTAAGGTAGCAATGGCCGCAGAGCCCAACAGCGCAATGCATTCGGCGTTCTATCGATAGAAATATCGATTTAGGATCAATGCCATACGCGACAAGATATTCCGCCGCAGCGGTTTGCATTGCTTCTGGCCCGGCCAGCAGTACCGTATCAGGTTGCTCACCGAAGGTATGCAATACCTTCGGCAGGATCCCTGTTGCGGTGCCCGGGTAAAATTCCCCGTCACTCAGGCCAGCCATATCTTCAACCACATTGAAGATAGGGATCAAATGCTGCCAGCGCGCTCTCTCTGGATTGAGCATCAGTGCCGCCTGATTTCTCGCGGCATATACCACTTCCAGCTGGATAAACTGCTGGCTGTCGATCAACTGATTAATCACGCTCGCCAAGGGTGCGATACCGCAGCCGCCACCGACGATGAGAATACGCTGATTAAGCAGCCTCTCCATCGGCCAGCCTCGACCGAACGGCCCTCTGGCACCGATGATATCGCCCACACCGCACTGGAACAATGCATCGGTCACACTCCCCATCCTACGGACTAGAGCCCGAAAGTCCCCCTGCGCGTTAGGCAATGTGGTAAAGGTGAACGGCGCCTCTCCAACACCTGGCAAGCACAGCATAAAAAATTGGCCACTTTCCGCTTTCAGCCACGGCGACAAATGCTGTTCTGTCTCTTGGATAGCGAACTGGTAGTGGCGGGTATTTTCACCATCATCATAGCAATCCACTATTTTGATCGGCACCGGGGTCAAGTTAAGCATCGTCTGCAATCCTCTTCATCACTGAATGAACCCCTATCACACCGGGGCACGTCGCCTCGCAGCGGCCACAGCCAACACAACCGTAGCGGCCAAACTCAGGGACAAAGTCATCGCTAAATTTATGGTACCAAAAGCGCTTTACCCTCTGGCCAGCCTCGGAGGCCGGGTTATGGAAGCTCGCCTCACGCTGGAAGCTCTCGTACAGGCAAGAGTCCCAGAAACGAACCTGAGTTACCGATGTTTGCTGGGAGGAAGCACTCTCTATCGGGCGGGTAGCAAAACACGAACAGGTCGGACACAGCGTGGTACACCCCGAGCAACCCAGACATTGAATACCCAGCTGCTGCCAAAACTCGTCGGATATGGCATGTTGATTGAGTTTGTCGATCCCCTCTAGGATATACGGATAGCGGGGAAAAGACTGTTCGCAATGGCTAATATTCTCCCAGCGCTGGTGCAGATCCTCTGGCGATGCCTCCTCTAGAGCCAAACCGTGCAACGCTTGTTCCCCAGCCGCCGACAAAACCACCAGCATCCAGCGCTGGCCGTCCAGTGGGTGCAGGACGAGATCCGCTGTATCATCCCGGACACTTGGCCCTGCGTTAACGAGCTGGCAAAAGCCTTGCTCGCAGGGGGTGACGCAATCCACACCGACCAAGAGCCCTTGCTTGCGCCGTGCTTGGTAGTAGGGATCTTCCTCAAAAAAGATATCTTGATAATGGATGGCCATCAAATCGCAACTTTTCACGCCGAATAACACAAAAGGCATTGGCGTCGGCAACACTTCTTCAAAAGTCTCCCCATCGAACACATATAAAGGTTCCTGCTCGGCAAAAAAGAACGATTTGGGCGATTGAAGGGGCTTTTGTTCAACCAAATCTGGCCAGTTACCGCCGCCGACTTGCTGCCAATGAAAATCTGCCCGGGCACCATCAGATTGTGGAACCACTTGGTATATCTCATGCGATTGCGCCAAATGCCTTCGTAACTCATCCAGCGAGTCCAATAGGTAAGTTTTATGCATAACCCCCACCTTTTAGTTTCCAAACCGGACTAGGTTCATGATTTGCCGGCAAAGCCGCCACCGACACCGCACAGGCCTTCAACTCAGGCATTTTAGTTACTGGGTCCTGGGCGGTATTGGTCAGCTGATTCGAAGGAGCCTCTTTAAAGTGATAAGGCATACTCACCACGCCGGGCGGCACATCCTCAGTCACCATCGCCCGCGTTTCGACATATCCCCGCCGAGAGCGCACCCCTACCGCAGCGAAAGGTTTGATAGCCAGCCGACCGGCATCGCGAGGGTTGATAAACAAAATCCCTGGAGGGGTCTCCCGCTCAAGAAGCGGTGATTTCCTACTCATCGAGCCACACCCGTAATGAAAATGGAGCCGGTTTGTGGTCAGCAGCAAGGGATAGTCTTCATCTATCGGCTCATCGATTGGCACGTAATGGGCTGGTATTAGCCTTGCCTTGCCGATTGGAAACTGCTGCTGGTGAAGAATTGTCGTCCCTTGCGGGGCATCATCATTACATGGCCATTGCAAGCCATAGTCATGCTCCAACTTGGGGTAATTCATGCCCTGATAAGAAGGGGTCAATGAAGCCATCTCATCAAAAACGGCCTCGGTCTCTGGCCAATCGAGCTGATCACTACCCATCGCCTTCGCCAGGGCTTGCAACCACTGCCAGTCACCCTTTGCTTCGCCGACAGGAGGGATAACCGGGTGGATACACTGCACCCTCCGCTCACAGTTGGTAAAGGTGCCATTTTTTTCGGCAAAAGAAGCAGCCGGCAAAACAAAATCAGCCAACTTGGCGGTCTCGGTCATGGTCAGCTCAGCGACAACCAGCAAATCCAACGCTTGATAGGCTTCGCGGACATGGTTTTGGTCAGGATCGGTCACGACGGGATCTTCGCCGAATAGAATCAATGACTTGAACTTGCCAGCCAATGCTGCTTTGGTCATCCCCATGGACGTCAGCCCCGGGGTTGAAGCAACCTCCCCGCCCCAAGCCGCTGCAAATTTCGCTTGGACGTTGGGATCATCAGCCAGTTGGTAGCCCGGATAGACATTGGGCAAACAGCCCATATCACAAGCACCCTGAACATTATTCTGTCCCCGCAGCGGGTTGATCCCTGTCCCCGGTTTACCGATATGGCCACAGACCGCAGCCAAATCGGCTAGCGCGATGACATTGGTGGTCCCCGCCATGAACTGGGTGATCCCCATCCCGTACATGATCATCGAGCGCTCTGATTGGCTGTAGTATTCCGCAGCCTGCCGGATCAGCTGCGGGTCAAGACCAGTGAGCGCTTCAACCGACTCTGGCGTGACTTTCTCGACATGTTTTGCAAGGGCTTCGAATCCTTCACAGCGCTGTTCAACAAACGCTTGATCATGCCAGCGGTTAGCAATAATGACGTGAAGCATCGCATTGATAAGCGCCGTGTTGGTGCCAGGCTGAAGCTGCAAGTGAATATCGGCAAGCTTTGCCAGCCTCGTCACCCGCGGGTCTACCACAATCAGCGTTGCTCCCGCCTGTTTGGCCTGGATAATTTGCCCGCCCAACACACTGTGGTTCTCCGTTGGATCCGCGCCGATAACCATAAGGACATCGGCCTTGAACACATCCTCGGTGCTATTGGTCATGGCACCAGAGCCAAGCACTTGCTTGAGGCCCGCCACGGTCGGGCTGTGGCAAATCCGGGCGCAGTGATCCACGTTGTTGGTTTTCAGTACGGCGCGGGCAAATTTTTGCGCAGCATAGTTATCTTCGTTGGTTGCCCGCGCACTACTGATCACCCCGACGGCTTGCGGACCATATTGCTCAATGGTATCGAGTAAGGAGGCGCTGATTGAACACAACACTTCATCCCAGCTGATGGGGATAAATTTGTCACGCTCTCTTTTAAGGGGCTGGGTAATGCGATTTTCAGGAGAAACCGCATAAACGGTGCTCCACCCCTTATCGCAAAGTTTCCCCCTGCTAATGGGATGATCCAATTGAGGGGCAACACCACACACCTCGCCTTTCGCATCGCTGGATAAATACATGCCGCAGCCTACACCGCAGAAAGGGCAGACTGTTTTCACAACTTTGGAATGCATACTGATTCCCTGATTGTTGAAGCCAGCTAAATTATAGCACCCGCCCTGATATTCATTTTCCATCACCAAGGGCAAATACACTAGCGGATATGGAAGTAAAATTTTGAATCTATGGATCTTTCCTTAAATAAATAATGTGGTATACCAAACCGACCATCACACTGCCCCCGACAAGGTTGCCCAAAATAACAGGGATCAGATTACCGACAAAACCCAGTAGCGTGACAGAGTCAGCAACATCCACCGTGCCCGAGAGCTTGAGCAGCATGGCAAGCGGAATGAAATACATATTGGCGATACTATGCTCGAAACCGGCAGCAACAAACGCAGAGATTGGAAACACGATCGCCACCGCCTTATCAATCACACTGCGGCCAGCCAACGCCATCCAGACAGCCATGCACACCAGCACGTTGCACAATAAGCCGCGGAAAAAAGCGCTCCAAAACGGCAGCTCACATTTCGCCGCCGCAATCTTGGCGTACATGGCCGCAATGGCACCATCGTTCATGGTCGTATGGCCAGAAAGGAACACCAGAACGGCCAACCCTACGGCACCGACCAAATTAGCCGCGCACACAACCGCCCAGTTTATCAATAACTCCGATGTGGTGATCTTGTTGTCAGCCCAAGCCATCGCCAAAAGGTTATTGCCAGTAAACAGCTCGGCACCCGCCACGATGACCAGCAACAGCCCCAGGGAAAAGGTCACGCCGCCGAGTACTTGCTGCATGGCAAACCCCAGTTCAGCATCAGATTTCACCAAGGTGAAATATAAACCGCCTAGGCCAATAAAAGCGCCAGCCAATATGCCCAGCATCACCATGGAAAGCAGTGGCAATCTTGCCTTTACGACTCCGATGCTGTCAACCTTCTCGGCTATCTGCTTGGGAGAGAACGCATCAAATCCAAAAATATCTGCCATTCGCTTGTTTCCCTTTCCCATAATTCATACACACAACCTAGACCAGTTTGCCTAATAATCAATAAACGACGATTTTAGGCCGCTGGATATGTTGCCATGTACGAGCCCCCGACCCCTTGGCACCATTGCTCTGTACAGCAAACCTTCAAGGCTGTGGACAGTCGGCCGGAGGGCCTGAGCGCCGAAGAAGCCAAACAGCGTCTGCACCAGCAGGGCCCCAATAAGTTACCAGACCCACAAAAGCGTTCATTTATCACCCGCTTTATTAGCCAGTTCAACAACCTACTCATCTATGTCTTGCTCGTTGTCATGGTGATAACCGGGCTTCTTGGCCATTGGCTCGATACCGGCGTCATTGCCGGGGTCGTGCTGATCAATGCCATTATTGGCTTCATACAGGAAGGTCGGGCAGAGGAGGCGCTGAAGGCCATCCGCAGCATGCTATCACCCAATGCCGAGGTCATCCGAGGCGGTCGTCAACAAACCATTGCCGTCGAAAACCTGGTTATTGGCGATGTTGTACTACTTCAGCCCGGCGATCGGATCCCGGCCGATTTAAGGCTATGCCGCGCTAAAGGGTTGCAGGTATCCGAGGCCATTTTGACCGGCGAGTCTGTTGCCGTTGATAAGCAAAGTGATCCGGTCGTATGCCAAACCGAACTAGCCTGTCGCAGCTCCATGGCCTACTCCGGCACACTGGTCACCCATGGCCTGGGCACCGGTATCGTTGTGGCAACGGGCATTAATACTGAATTAGGGCAAATCAGTGAACTGGTCTCGAAAGTGGCACCGACAGATACCCCTTTGCTTAAGCAGGTAGCTAGCTTCGGCCGCTGGCTAACAGCACTGATCCTGATCTTGGCAACGGCCACTTTTTCATTTGGAGTCTTGATCCGTGACTACCCTAGCACCAACATGTTTCTTGCTGCGGTCAGTCTGGCCGTCGCGGCGATCCCCGAAGGACTGCCAGCCATCATGACCATCACACTGGCGATCGGGGTCGAGAGAATGGCCCGGCGCCAAGCCGTGATCCGCCGACTTCCAGCCGTTGAAACCCTGGGCTCGGTCACGGTGATCTGCACCGACAAAACCGGTACGCTCACCCGCAATGAAATGACCGTCCGCACCATAGTCACCGCTGACAACCAATACACTCTGAGCGGCACCGGTTATAACCCACATGGCTTTCTGATGCTCAGCGGACAGGAAATTCTCCCCGCCCCGGACTCGCCCATCACCCAAGCAATCCGTGCCGCGGTGCTATGTAATGACTCAACCCTGAGTCACAAAGGGCAGGAATGGCAGATCCATGGAGATCCTATGGAAGGAGCACTGCTTGTGGCAGGCGCTAAACTCGGTCTTGATGCTGAAAATGAAAACCGCAATTATCCCCGCACCGACTTGATCCCCTTTGAATCAGAGCATCGGTTTATGGCGACGCTGCACCACAGCCATGAAGGACAGGCCTTTATTTTCCTCAAAGGGGCACCGGAGCAAATCATAGAAATGTGCCACCAGCAAATGACCGATGCAGGACCGACCCACATTCAACCTGACTACTGGTTAGGCATGATCGAACAACAAGCCCATGACGGCCAACGACTGTTGGCCATCGCTTACAGCCCAACGCGTTATGATCAGGTTGAACTGCATTTTGATGATATCGGCAAACAATTTAGCATGCTGGGTCTATTTGGCCTTATCGACCCCCCGCGAGAAGAAGCCATCGAAGCCGTTCAGGCGTGCAAGGAGGCTGGCATTCGAGTAAAAATGATCACCGGCGATCACGCCCTGACGGCGCGGGCTATCGCATTGCAACTGGGCATTATCAACACCGACGAAGCCCTGACAGGCCAACAGATGGACAAACTCAGTGAAGAAGCACTGTTTGAGCTTGCTGATCGCATTGACATTTATGCCCGAGTTAACCCAGAGCACAAAATGCGCCTCATCAATACGTTGCAGCAGCATAACCACATCGTGGCCATGACAGGCGATGGCGTTAATGACGCCCCAGCCCTGAAGCGCTCCGATATTGGTACGGCAATGGGACAAAACGGTACCGAAGCGGCGAAAGAAGCGTCCGAGATGGTATTGGCCGATGACAACTTCGCCACCATCACGGCAGCTGTCGAAGAGGGACGCGCGGTGTATGACAACTTGCAAAAAGCCATTCTGTTTATATTGCCAACCAATGGCGGAGAAGCCCTGATCATACTTACTGCCGTCTTGCTGGGCTTCCAGCAGTTACCCCTCACCCCAGTCCAGATCCTTTGGGTGAATATGATAACGGCCGTTACACTGGCGCTATCACTTGCTTTTGAGCCCAAAGAAAAAGGGATCATGCAGCGTCCTCCCCGTCCGACGAACCATCCCCTGTTAAACAACCACCTGATTTGGCGGATAGGTTTTGTGTCGGTGATCATAATGGGCGGTACACTTGGGCTATTCCAGTGGGAACTGGGGCATAACCCCAGCATTGAACGCGCACGCACCATCGCGGTGAACACCCTCGTCATGTTCGAGATTTTCTACCTGTTTAATTCGCGCTATATCCTTGAGCCCATTTTCAGCCGCCAGGCCATTGTGGGCAATTACTATGTCTTGCTGGCCATCGCGCTTTTATGCCTTTTCCAGCTTACTTTTACCTACCTGCCAGTCATGCAGGTACTTTTCGGCACTAGTGCTATTGAGGTTATGGCATGGCCAAGGATCATCATCATCGCCTCAAGTGTCTTCGTACTTGTGGAAGCCGAAAAAGCCATCATGAGGCGGCTTCGAGGAAAGTCGACATCAAATACATAACGTACCTCCGACCGACACAAAGTTGCTAGCTTGATCTCAAAAGCACTACAAAACATTAACAAGTAAAGTTACATCCTCGCAGTTGCTTGTTACTATCCGATCATTGTCTAGCCAGTGCACATATTCATGCCGTTCACTTTCCCGCCATGTAAACCATTCATAAACAGCAGAAAGTTGATATGCTTGCTGGCAGTTACTGCACTCCTGACCTCGTCCCTGCTCTCTTCCGTAGCCGTTCTCAATCCTCGTTTGTTTGTTAAGGAAAAAGGCTGGTTAACCGGCGAAAAAGTCCTTGTTTGTACTTCTGCCGGCTTACGCTGGGTGTCTGTACAGTCTCTTGAGCAAAGCGATCATCACCACGATGATGAGCATCCACGTTTCAATACCCACTGTCCGGTCTTCAAGCTGTATGATAACAATCCCCAGCAGCTAGAAGGGGACTACAAGCTTGTCCGTCAACTCCAATTTATCGGCTACCTTGGCGATTATCTATCGCTGTATACCCCTACCTCTCAACGGCTATTCCTCCTGGCTCCCAAGCATTCTCCACCATTACCATTTGTCTCACTTTTTCATTTCTAACAATCAGCTATCTACATTTTCGTGGCATCACGCCACCCGGAGAACGTAATGAAAACAATAAAAAGCATTCTATTAGGAAGCCTCTTCGCACTTACTAGCACGGTTAATGCGCATGACTACAAGGTCGGCGAGCTACACATTGAGCACCCTTGGTCAAAACAAGTTCCACCAACTTCGCAAGTCGCCGCGGCGTTTTTCAATGTGGTCAGCCACAGTGACAAGGGCGATGAACTGCTCAGCGCGACGTCTCCCATCGCAGGCAAAACCGAGCTGCATGCCCATCTCCACGAAAACGGTATGATGAAAATGCGCGAGGTTGAGAAAATTGATATTCCCGCCCATGGTTCACAGGCTCTGAAGCCAGGTGGCTACCACATTATGTTTTTTAAGCTCAACGAAGTGCCTAAGCTTGGCGAGAAGTTTCCTTTGACCCTCACCTTCAAACACGCCGGGACGATTGACCTTGAGGTCACGGTTGAGGAAGCGACTTATGTACCTGAAGGCATGAAAGAAGAAAAAATGGACCACAGCCAGCATTAACTAGGCAGACGGGTGCAGGCTAAGCGTACGGCCTGCCCCCGCTGCAGCTGTTACTAAATCTTACATTTCTCTCCCCATACATCCCTAGCTTGAGCCCATCCGCCGCGTATAATACGCCCCAGTTTGAGGGAGTAGCTATTTTGCCCGCGGGGCAAAAGGTTATGTCAACATATTTGGCCACATGCCATGGCATATCCAGCTACCGATATATTTTTGGTAGCCCAGCGAGACTCGGACAATCACGCACCAACTGCGAGGGCCAGGTGTGGGATTGTTCGTGTTTTGATTAGCCCTCGCCCATAGAATACTCAATGAACGCTTTTCTCGTCGCTCTTGTTGCCTTGGCTCTTGGATTTGTCTTGTTGTCCCTCAGTGCCGATAGACTTATCGCCTCCTCCGCAACGCTTGCCAAGCTCAGTAATGTCTCAATAGTCTTTATCGGCATGACGGTGGTTGCCTTTGGGACCTCAGCCCCGGAACTGTTAGTCTCGGCTACCGCGGCCATCAATGGTGCTGGCGAGCTTTCAATTGGAAACGGGCTAGGCTCGAACATCATCAATATTGGCCTGGTGCTATCAATCTGCATTCTATTCAAGCCACTAACTGTCCATCCGCGCTTTATCCGCCGTGAGTTCCCTATTCTGACCATTGCGATGACGATGTCGGGTTTACTGATGGTAAACGGACAGTTAACAATACGCGACGGCCTTATTCTGATTGTTGGGCTCGTGGCTTATTGCTTCTATCTGGCCCAGTCCGTAAAGCACGGCCATTCAGAGCCCGAAGAGTTGGATTTTCTCAATATTTCGAAACCACGTGCGGCTGCTGAAACCCTCATCATGCTCGTGGTCTTGCTCGCGTCGTCCAAGCTGATGGTGTGGGGGGCGGTTGAGCTGGCCGTCATTGCTGGAATTAGCGAGCTAACAATTGGCCTGACAGTTATTGCCTTTGGCACCAGCCTGCCTGAACTGGCCGCAGCCCTGGCGGGCGTGAGAAGAGGCATGCATGACATCGCCTTTGCCACTGTCATCGGCTCCAACATCTTCAACCTGTTGGGCGTCATAGCCTTCCCTGCTCTTTTGGGTAATGGCTTGCAACTGCCGGAGCAAATACTAAGCCGTGACTTGCCAGCCATGGCACTGCTCACCGCCGTTGTCGGAATGATGTTTTTGGCGGCGCTGGCCCGCCAGCGTTATGCTGGCGCCACGGCATACAGTTACGAGGTCAGCAGGGCCGGCGGTGGCGTGCTCCTGATAATCTTCGGCAGCTACATGTGGTCTCTCGCCAGCTCGTTGGCCTAATTACCCCCACAGGGTTACCCCTGTTACCCCGCGCAAATACGTTGATAAAACAAAGCCGCCTAAAAAGGCGGCTTTTCTCTTGCGGATACCGGTAAACAGCAACAATATACCGGTAAGTTGATTGAGCTATTCGCTCTGTTGATAGCACGCTATCAGCAATAACATCACTGCGGGCTAGGTGCCGTCACTTTTTCTTCCTCTAACCGGGCGCTTTTCTTCAAACCAAAACCAACAGCAAACACCGCGGCCGCACAGGCCAAGAACAACATCCGCCCCCAAAGCGGGTTAGGGATAAGAACCATCAACGTTAAGCCGGAAGCCATATATATTACTAGCTTGCCAAGTTTTGCCCGTTGCATACGGTCTACAATGTCTTGCCCTTCTTCAGCGACACACGGGGTGTCCACATCGTTGAAGAACTCGAGCGTTGTTACTTTATGGATATCCTGCTCTTCTTTATAAAACAGGGTCGATAGGCAGAAGAAACCGGCCGTAAAGAACAGGTGCGCAGCAATAGTGATCATGGTCCGAAGCTCACCGGCCTCGCGACGGGTGATCTCTTCAATGCCAAACCAACTTGCCACATAATCCGGGGTGAAGATCTTAACAACCGACCAAGAGACCAGCATCCCGAAGACAACCGTTGCCCAAGGCGCCCACTTAGGGGTTTTACGGATAATGATGCCGAGGAATAACGGTACCAGAATTGGAGACTGCAGCAATGTCGCCACCTGCATCATTAGATCGAACAGGCTTAGGTGTTTCAGCGAGTTGAAGAACTGGGCCATCATGATGACCAAGATACCATTGACCAGGCAGGCAACCTGACCCGCCCTTAGCAGTTCTCGGTCTGACGCCTGCCCCTTACGGACAACATTCGAGTAAAAGCTGCGGACAAAAATACCTGAGTTTCTATTTAGGGCGGAGTCCATTGAGGACATGGTCGCCGCAAACAAACCCGCCATCAATAAACCGACGGTACCGAGTGGCATGGTTTCGCGAGCAAATACCAGATATACCGCATCACTTGCCTTTGCCCCCAGTTCCGAGTACTGCGTTGCCGCATCCGGATAAAGGATCGCCGATGCCCAAGGCGGGATAAACCAGATAATCGCACCAAAGATCATCATCGCCAACGCCATCACTGCGGCCTTGCTAGCATTCTTAGAATCTTTGGCATTCAAAAAGCGATATGACTCCTGCATGTTGTTAATACTTTGCAGCTGCTTCACGATGAAGAAAATGAAAGTACATACCAACAGCAGCGGGTAATTCATGTCCGGCCCCATGACGAAACCGCCAGGGAAGTTCTCAATAATCTCGCCAGGGCCACCGACCACATAAAGCGCGACGGCGGCACAAGCGATAGAGATCACGGCAACAACCAAGGTTTGGATAAAGTCGGAGGCAACTACCCCCCAGGCGCCACTGAGCAGGGAAATAGCCAGTACAGCAAGCCCCGTTACCCAAATTGTCGTGACAATATCCGCATTAAAAACTGCCGAAGCAAAAACGCCGAGGCCATTTAGCCAGACCCCTGCGTTGATCACACTGAGGGGAATAATCACCCAGGTAAAGAATTGCTCGTTGGTGTTGCCGAAACGGCGCCGGACCCCTTCCGTTGGCGTATCAACACGCATCTGGCGGAAGCGTCGGGCAAAATAGTAATAGGCAAATACATAAGCAACCATATTACCGATAAAAACAGCCAATACCGCAAAGCCGTCATTAAAGGCTTTACCTGCCGCCCCGGTAAAAGTCCAAGCCGAGAACTGGGTCATGAAGGCAGTGGCCCCCACCATCCACCACAGCATCTTGCCGCCCCCGCGGAAGTAGTCACTGGTACTGTTGCTTGCCATCTTTTTAAATAACAGGCTGATAGCAATCATTAATGCAAAATAGCCCGCGATGACGATGTAATCGTATTCCATAATTAAACCTCTAAATCCAATTTAGACAAGGTACTCATAAAAGGGAAAGCCTAACGCGTTGTTTCCTGTACGGGATAAAAATAAAAAAGCTCCGAAGAGCTTTTTTATTCAATCAATTACTGCAAAAGCTCTTTCAACTTCAGCGCTTCCTGCTTACCAGGGATCGCCTGCTGCAAGTCAATCACAGACGCCTGTTTTAGCGGTGTAACAAACTGCTTCTCTTTTTCTTTGCCCTCTTCAGACAATGTCTTGTTACCAAGAATTAAGAAGTTGCCAGAAGCATGGGCGCTATTTATGACATCATCATATTTACTTGTAACATGAAAGCGGAAAGAGGCGTTGTTGGTAAAGGTGCCTTGTTCAACATCACCTGAATATGGGCTCTGACGGAACAAGTAGTTAAAGCGCTTATTGTCGATGGCAACATTGTCGCTCAGCACCAAAGCTCCTGGGTTGAAGTTATCAGTAAACCCATCCATATTGTTGTTGAACGATAGGCTGTTTTTCACCACGTGAGGAACAGGGATGCCTTCACCACCCAGCTTGAAACCATTACCGATAGTGCCGCCTTTATTATCAACCTCTAACGTACGGCCGTTATTAAAAGCGATTGAGTCAATGATGGTCACCGCGCCGTTTGCACCGTCTTCAACCTTGTTGAAGAGATCCCAGCCATCATCAATATTGTGATGGGAAATACAGCGGATGAAAGTGTTTCCATCCCCGACCCGCATCTTCGCGGCAAAGCCGTCGGCATTGATTTGAGAAGGATCCATATTGTTATAGCTTTCGCTATCTATCACCGTATTATGGCTAGCCCATAGTGCTCGGCCGATATTTTCCGGAGAGGTAATCTGGAAGCCGGTATCAGGTGCACTGTGGGTCACCATTTTCTCGAACGTATTGTGACTTCCGTGAACAATGAACTGAGCGTGCGCCACCTCGATATTCTGATAATGCCAATAGTTGGCATCATGATGGAACTCAGAGACAAAGCGTACTTTCTCACCCATCGCGCGAAGCGTTTTCGGCTGCTCCGCAGTACCACTGGCCGTAACCGGTACGGTGATACCTTGATAGTCACCATCTTTGAGCAAGATAGTGCCGCCAGCCGGTAACACAGCCATCGCCGTTGCCAAATCGTAAGGGTGGTCAGCAGAACCACCCCCTTCAGAACTGCCATTAGGGGCAGCATATAGCTCCATGGCGTTTGCGGCTGGGGTAAACTCCACGTTATACGAAAGCGACTGAGGCTCTTGCTCTGGTCCTTCTACCGCCGTAAATACCACGTCCACGGCATTTTCCGTCTCATCAAGATCTATGAGGTGGTGGAAAAGCTCACCGGCGGCAACCAACTGCTTAGTAACAACCTTGCCGTTGTGCTTAAGTTCAAAGGCTCCGGTATAGTTCGCCCGAGCCTGCACAGGGTATGCCTTAACGAGGGAGCGCGGTGAAGAGGCCTCCTGCACGATAAGGTTTACTTGCTTGGCTTCATACAGCGGGGCATCCTGCGTATCGGCTTCTGAAACATCCAAGTTCACATTGCTAACTCGCATTTTCGCATTGCGAGAGGCAAAAAAACCAACATATTGCGAGTCAGGGTTCTGCACTTCTACAATGTTCGCATTCGCACCTTTCACTTCCTGGGTAATGACTTCATCACCATATTGGTAGCTGACCGTGAACCCTTCATCAGTTCGAGTCAATGTCATGCGATAGCTTTCTGACTCGCCATAAGTGACGCCATCAACATAATCGACACGACTCAATCGGTTTCCGGCCGTTCCCCACGGCTGATACACACCTTCCCGGTAAGAGGCGTTAACATTGGTCATACCGTCATTGGTACGGGTATGAGACCGAAGCAGGTTCATGACCATATTGGACGAAGAGGGAAACTCCTCATGGCCTTCCGGCTGAGGAACCAGACGCTCGGCACCTAAGATATCTCGTACCATCAGACCGGCACCTTCCTGACGGTTTGGTGTCGCGCCCGTTTCAGGTCCAAGCTGCTCCAGCACAACGTCAGCACTTAGTGTAAAATTCAAGTCCGTTGGCAGCTCGGTATAGTAAAACGTCAAACCCTCATGTGAGTTTGCCAACTTACCGCCGCGGCTTTCGATGGTAAACTCCGGCTGGACTTGACCTGGCTGAACCTTCTTGCCATCGGCAGTTACCTGGTTAACCCCGACTTTTTCAGGCAGGATCGTCGAACCAAAATTCATATCTGTCGACTGGCCGAAGGTAATTGCTTTCCAAGTCAGCTCATCAACATTAATATCAGCCGCATAGATAGAAGGAGCAAATAAAGTACCGAATAATAAAGATAATGTTGTCTTTTTCATTTTAAGCACCTAATTAAAAATTGTACTTCATACCAAAGCGGTAACGAATTGCGTAATCATCTTTATAGCCATCACCGTCTTTATCAAATGTTAAAGCACCGACTTCTACAAATGGAATCCATCCGCTTGATAGCAATGAATATTCTCCGAAGAAATTAATTAGGTGATCGCGGTCTTTATCTTTCCAGCCACCTTTTCCTGACTCTAAGTCTTTATATTCAAGATCTACACCGACTTTACCCCAAGACAGTTTATAATCTGTTACGAGGTTAAGCTGATGGTAGCCAGAATCATCCCCAGAGACCGGGCGGTCCCAACCGTAACGATAGCGCAGTGACGCCCCCCAATCATCGGTGATTTTAGTGATCCCGCGGATATCGAATTTATGAACAGTCTTCGTGCTCGATACGTCAGCAGCATAAGCAGGTTGAAGAGTAAAATTGTTATTAATTTTATAGGCATAACTTACACCAACTTCATGGCCGCCACTTTTCATTTTACGGACGAATTCATCGTCGTCATGACGCCACTTTGCTTCGACAGATACACCAATACCATTGTCAAACCGGTGAGAGACACTGATGCGATCTCTATGTTTATCACCGTCTCGGTCTGGCATATATTCATGTCTAAGGTTAATCGTTGTCGCAAAAGCCGACGTAGAAGATAAAACAGCAATTAGGGATAGAGATAACAGTTTCAGTTTCATTTTTTGAAATACCGTTTTGTTTTATGATGAATTCCATTTCAATATACAAAAATAAAAACAAAATAAAACAAGAAGCGATCTGAAATGTGATCTGTGAAACGGTGTTTCAATTATTATTTTTAAAACTATGACACTTGATGCAAATAAACATACAGGCTTAGATCACGCTTTTGTGAGGGCAGTTTAATGCCATGGAAGTATTTATCCGCCATTACTCAACAAGGACAACAATTATTATTTATTGAATAAATTTAATAAAGTAGGACATCATTGAATGTATCAGCTTGATATTTTTTATGATGCATATCATTTCCGTGCATGGAACTGGCATTTACACTGTAAAGACAATGATTAATGTTGATAAGCGACTTTTATGCGCCTGGATGATCTAAAACTGTTTACCACCGTTGTTGAGCTGGGCAGCTTCTCTGCGGCAGCCAATGCGCTCGACCTCCCCCGCGCCAATGTCAGCCGCCGAATTGGCGAATTAGAAAAGCACCTCAATGCACAGCTATTCTTCAGAACCACACGCAAACTTCGTCTGACACAACACGGTGAAGTGCTCTACCATGAGCTATTGCAAGTGGTTCAGGGAATCGAGAAAGCGCAAGAGGCGATGTATCAGCTAGATAGCAAACCAGCAGGAAAGGTGAAAATCGGGGCGCTGCCAGACAGTGATGAGCTACTTCAGCCTATCCTCAATCAGTTTCAGCTACAGTATCCCGATATCGAGCTAGATGTTCGCTTCAGCACCAATGGCTACCGGGATCTGTATGAACAAGGACTTGATTTAAGTTTCCATGTCGGCCCACTCCAAGATTCAAGTCTGGTTGCGAGACACATCACTTCTATCAATCGTTTCCTTCTCGCTAGCCCCGACTATATTACACAATACGGAGCACCAGAGAGCATCAATGATCTCGCTCAGCACCGCTGTATTTGCTACCGCTGGTCTGACGGTAGAATTGAAGACACTTGGCGTTTTACAGACTCAACCCTCAAAGTCAAACCTATACTCAGCAGCAATAGTACCGGCTATATCCGCCGCTCGATGATTGCCGGACAAGGGATCAGTTTCCTTCCCCTGCTGTTAGCAATCAATGCAATGGAGTCAGGCGAACTCATTAGAATCCTCCCTGACTGCCAATCCCAGTCAGAGGATGTATGGCTGATCTACCCAGACAGAATGGGCGTAAGCCAAGCAACACGAGCACTTATCAACCACCTGCTGGAGCATTTGCCTAAAATTTTTGATTGTCGCAAAACTCAAGACTAAATAGCGGTAGGTTTGGTGATTATCAACCCAAGTCTTCGTTTTATTGTCACGAAAATCGTGACAGTGTTTCGCATTGCAGCCTAATTATCCTTTCCGATTCAAAGCTTAAAATAACACTGTTTTTTTGAGTGGAATGAATTATGAAAACAATAAGCTCCTATGCTATGGCTCCAATTGCCATACTTGTGCTTAGTGGCTGCAGTGATACGACACCTGCAGTCGCTGAAAAATCTCCCCGTCCGGTGCAGGTCATCGAACTGGGTAGCCAGCATCAATTCAATACCCGCCAGTTCTCAGGCGTATTGGAAGCTATAGATACTGCCAACCTCGCTTTCAAAGTTCCGGGAACCATCACTGAGGTAATGGTTAAAACAGGGGAAAGAGTCAAACAGGGACAAGTCATCGCAAGGCTTGATCCTCACGACTACCAGGTTGCTGTTTTAGAGCTAGAGGCCCGTCTGGAAGAAGCAAAAGCCGCAAAAGCACTCGCCGCCATTGAACTCAGAAGAGTAAAGCAAGCCGCCCGCGATAATGCTATTGCCGAGGTCAATCTTGATCGCGCACAATCTGGCTACAACCGCAGCCAAGCCATGGTCAAAGTGGTAGAGCAAAACCTACAAAAAGCCCAAGATGCCCTCGCCTACACCGAGCTCACCGCTCCTTTTGATGGCGTAGTTGGCAAACGCTTCAGCGAACAATTCGAACAAGCCGCCCCCGGCTTTCCCGTCTTTACGCTTCATCAGCCAAACCACCTACAGGCTGTTATCGATGTACCGGAGAGCCTAATTAGCCGATTCAAGGACCAACCAACCGGAGCCGTCTCGTGGTACGGCAGCCATGAAGCAATCAAAGCCTCACTCAAAGAGGTTAACACGCTACCGGATCCGATCAAGCAAACCTACCAGATCACCTACCAGCTGGATCAAAGTGCACTGACAATGAAAGATGCAGCGCTTCCCGGCAAGGCTATTCAGTTAACGGTGGCGTTCGAACAAGGTGCAGGGCAGTATTGCATTCCCTACTCGGCCATTAGACAAAGCGGCGAGTTACATTCGGTTTTCACTATCGACAATGGTACAACGCGGCCTAAATCCGTCACTATCGAATCACTCCAGGCCAATCAAGCTTGTGTCAGCGGCAACCTTGCTCCCGGCGATAAAATTATCACCGCCGGCGTCCATTACCTCGAGCCGGGCCAAGCAGTCGGTAAAATTCTCACCACCGCGTTGGTTCAACCGCAGCGCGTGAGCAAAGAGGTCTTTGTTGCTTCAGCACCAACCTCAACCGCACCAGGCAAATCAACCGCCAAAACCCTATAGGTGACAACGATGAATCTTGCAGAATTTGCAATTCGACAGCGCACCTTTATCGTTTTCTTCAGTGTGTTGTGCGTCATTGCTGGTATTACTTCTTACTTCAAGCTGGGTAAGCTTGAGGATCCCACATTTACGGTCAAAAGCGCCGTTGTTGTCACCCTCTACCCAGGCGCTTCCGCGCAGGAGGTCGAGGCGCAAGTCACAGACAAGATCGAGACCCGATTACAAGAGATGGAATCGTTGTGGAAACTTCGCTCTCTGTCTCGTCCCGGCAGCTCGATGATCTTTGTCGATCTCCAGGAGTCCACCAGCTCAAAGGAACTGCCTCAGCAATGGGACCTGCTCCGCCGCAAGATCAACGACGTTAAGCTCGAGCTGCCGGCAACGGCTCAAATCAGCATTGTGCAGGATGAGTTTTCGGAAGTGTACGGCATGTTGTTTGCGATAACCGGCGAAGGCATTGAGCCCAGCGAGCTGCGTCTCTATGCCAAGGAGCTACAGCGCCGCCTAAAAGCAGTTGAAGGCATCAAGAAAATTGAGCTGCATGGGGTACGCAACCAAGTCGTTAATATCGACTTACCCGATGAACGTTTGGCTGATTATGGCCTTTCTTCGGCGCAAGTCATCAATCAGTTGGCCAGCCAGAACATGATCTATGATGCGGGTCAGTTCAAAGCTGGGATCGAACGTATTCGGGTTGATCAAGGCAGTGAATTTACCAGCCTGGATGATATTAGGAACCTGATGATCAAAGGCGGTGTGGGGGACTTGGGAACCGGCTTGATCCGCCTTGGTGATATCGCCACTGTCTCTATGGGCTACCAGACGCCAGCTCTGTCTGAAAGCCGCTTCAACGGCATTGATGCAATCACGCTGGCAGTCAGCCCGAACTCTGGCATCAATGTGGTCTCTCTGGGTGATCAGCTCAATCAGGTTATCGCCGAGTATCAGCAGACCCTGCCGCTGGGTATCGACATTAATACCGTCGCTTTCCAGCCGGAAGAAGTACAAAAGTCGATCAACAACTTCGTGTCCAACTTGATCGAGAGTGTCTTGATTGTCGTCGTGATCCTGTGGTTATTCATGGGCCTGAAAAGCGCCCTGATAGTCGGTAGCAGCCTAATGCTGACTATCTTGCTGACCCTGGTTTACATGAAGATAGAGGCCATTGATCTACAGCGCGTATCTTTGGGCACCTTTATTCTTGCGCTAGGTATGCTGGTTGATAACGCCATTGTTGTCACCGATATGATCATTTCCAAGATCAACAAAGGTATTGACCGACTAAAAGCGGCCAAAGAAACCATCCAGGAAACAGCCGTTCCGCTCCTAGCAGCCACCATTATTGCTGTCATGGGGGCGAGTCCGGTGATGTTTTCCACAACCGACGCGGCTGAATTTGCCGGTTCGGTATTCTGGGTCATGTGCGCGTCACTGCTTCTATCGTGGCTGATTGCCATGACGATTACCCCGTTAATGTGTTGGGCCTGGTTCAAGCCGAAGCAGACACCAGCCTCCCAAGGCAAAGAGCCGCAGGCAAACAAGCCGTCGCTGTACCGCAAAGCCGTCCACTACACGGTCCGCCACCCACTCAAAGGCCTCAGTGTATTGATCCCGCTTCTTGGTATTACCGCCTTTGTCGTGCCTCATATTTCGGTCAACTTCATACCAACCTCAGACCGCGCTATGGTATTTCTCGATTACTGGCTACCGAATGGTGCACAGATAGAGCAAACATCGGCCGATATGGTTCGTATTGAGGACTGGCTGCGTGAGCAACCAGAAGTCAAAGATTTCACTACTTTTGTTGGCGCAAGTGCACCAAGGTTCTCCGTTACCGTTGAACCAGAGCCATATGACCCAAGCTATGGTCAGATCCTGATCAATACCCATGACTACAGCGGCATCGAGGCGCTGGAACGTCGAGGTGACCAATGGCTAGAAGAGCAGTTTCCTCATGCCGAGCCTAGGTTCCGGGCACTGAAACTCGCGACCAAAGACAAATTCAGTATTGAGGCCAGGTTTATCGGTCCCGATCCCGAGGTACTGCACGCACTGTCAAAACAGGCCCAAGACATAATGCGAGCCCATCCGAATACCAAGTATGTCCGTGACGACTGGCGTCAGAAAAGCAAAGTCATCGTCCCGCAGCTTAACCAGGAGCAAGCGCGTCGTGCAGGCATCAACCGTACTGATATCGCCCTTGCTATTCAGCGGGCAACTAACGGCGTAACTCTGGCACGCCTTCACCAAGGTGATGAGTTAATCCCCATCAACATCCGCAGTGCCGATGCCGATATTAATTCGCTGGAGACTCTACCTGTACGATCGCTGATGGGATTGCACTCTGTTCCATTGGGTCAAGTTGTCGATAAATTCGAACTCAAGGATGAAGAAAGCATGATATGGCGGCGAAACCGCGTACCCGCTATCACCGTTCAGGCCGCGGTTGACGGTATGACAGCCTCAGATGTCCGTAAGCAACTCGCCGCGGATATTGAAGCTATCGAATTGCCTGACGGCTACCGATTTGAGTGGGGGGGCGAATATTACGACGAAGACAGGGCTATCACAGATACCTTCAACCAACTGCCTAAAGCACTGCTTATCATGGTGATCATCCTTGTAGCCCTGTTCAACGGCTTCAAGCAGCCTGTCATCATTCTAACAACCGTGCCTCTTGCCGCCACCGGAGCGAGCTGGTTCCTGTTGATTGCCGATAAACCATTCGGCTTCATGGCCTTGATCGGCGCCATCGCCCTATCGGGGATGATCATCAAAAACGGGATTGTACTGATGGACCAGATCGAACTGGAAAGAAAAAATGGAAAAGGTCTGGAGGATGCCATCGAGGAAGCCACTTTAAACCGCACCATGGCGATTTCAATGGGTGCGCTAACCACTGCTCTGGGGATGATCCCGTTGCTGTCAGACCGCTTGTTTGACCAGATGGCGGCCACCATCATCGGCGGCTTGGCGGCAGCGACCGTACTTTCTCTGTTTGTGATGCCGGCTCTATACCGTTTGTTTTACCGGGCTGACTTAAAGCACACAACCGACAACGCAGGGCATGATGAGGAGCTGACTCATGAAAAAGCTTAATTTAACTGTATTGACAGCCGCACTGATCCTGACCGGTTGTGCCTCGGCACCAAACTACGAACAACCGCGCAGTACGCTCGCTGACACCTACTTAAATCGAGCGGTTTCGGGGGTAAATAGCGGGCAAAGCCTCACAGGACAGCAGACCAACGCCCATTGGTGGTCCCAATTTAATGACCCAACATTGAATGAACTCATTCGTGATGCCCAAAACCAAAATATCCCACTGAAAGTGGCTTCGGAGCGGATCAGATCCGCCCAAGCCTTCAACCAGATCGTCGAGTCATTCAAAGTGCCGACCGTCGGCCTTGGTGCAGGCTATACCTCGTATGGCATCAGTGAAAACGACCCACTGCTCGGTGCAGCTGTATCTTCCAATAACCCATTGGGTACGGCCATCATAGACAGTGATCAAAGCGCCTTTCATGCCGGTATGACCATCGCCTGGGAGCTGGACTTATTCGGCCGAATCGACAGCCAAGCAAAAGCGGCCTCCATTCGTGCCGAGCAGGCAGAGATCATGCGCCAGGGACTGACAACTCTGATCACCAGCGATGTACTCCACAACTACCTCCAGTTTCGTGGGGCCCAGGAGCGTAAGGCAATCGCCCTTGAATTGGTCAAGGATCAACAACAAACGCTGGCATTAGTCGAAAAAATTCACCACAGTGGCTATGGCTCCCAGCTCGATGTCGCCCGGGCCAAAGCAATGCTGGCAGCAACCAGGGCGGTGATCCCACAGTTGGAAACCGCGGAAAATGCCCACCAGCAACGTTTGGCTATTTTACTCGGTGAATCTCCTCGTCATATGCAGGAAAGGCTTGCCGTCAACTCGCCATTACCTTCCTTCAATGGATTAATCCCGACAGGCCTGCCTTCAGATCTATTGCACAGAAGGCCAGATCTCCGAATCGCAGAACGGGAAATGGCCGCACAAAATGCCGAGTTAGCTGCGGCTGTTGCCAATCAATACCCGAAGTTTTACCTGACCGGGACACCGGGTGTGCTTGCGGGGGATTTTGATGATCTGTTCGACAGCGACTCAGCAACGTGGCTCGCCAGTGTCGGGGTCAGCTGGAACCTGTTCGACGGCGGCCGTACCGATGCCATGATCAAGCTTCAAGAGTCACGCTTTGAAGCCAGCGCACTCACATACCAGCATGCGGTCAACAGCGCTATCGGGGAGGTGGAGACCTTGCTCAATGGCTACGGTAACAGCCAGCAGTATCAGTCTTTGTTGCTTGAGGCCGAAGCAGAAACTGAGGAAGCCGTAGGCAAAGCGCTATCACTCTACCAGGCAGGCCTTATCGACTACCTGTCGGTACTGGATGCCCAGCGCCAGCAACATGCAATGCGCGACCGCGTAGTGGCAGCCCGGCTGCAGACTGCCAATATGGTCGTCGGGTTAAACAAAGCCCTAGGAGGTGATTGGGAAATTTAAATCCTTGCCCAACGTGACTCTCGCTGACCACTCATATATTTCACGTTGGGCCTTTTTCTTCTTCAACGATTTCACCGCGCTCGTTCCTTCATGCTTCTCATCTCAGCTTCCATGCGATTCCCTGCTTGATTGGTCTGATGAGTTGTTAAATAATGTTTTTATTGAGGAAAGATAGAACTGCCTTTCATCCATATAGGGATATCCAGATGAAACTGCACCAGATAGATGGCTACATCCAATCGATATATCTCGTTGAATACCGTTATGGCTTGCTGTTGTTAGATGGCTGCTGCCGAGCTGATATTCCAATTTTACTCGACTTCATTCGCGAACACCTCAAACGCCCAGTCAGGGATCTCAAGCTGGTTGTTGTCACCCACATGCATCCCGATCACGCCGGTGCGGCGCATCGTCTTCGCAAATTGACAGGATGCAGCATTGCCGCCGCCAATGTCCCCGGCCAGTGGTACCAGGGCATCGATGGCATACTGATGCATTGGACCGACTTGCTGCTGGCAGGTTGGGTCGCCAAGCGAATGAAAAAGCCCCGCTGTAATTTGTGGTATAACGCCAAACTAAAGCCAGATTACCTGCTTGACGACCAAGAACTGGTGCCAGGCTTCCCCGAGTGGCGGGCACTATCAACTCAAGGCCATACCGACCGGGACTTATCGCTATACCACCAAAACTCCGGCAAGGTTTATGTCGCCGATCTAATGGTAAAAGTGAAAGGACGCTATATTCCTCCCTTCCCGGTTTTCTACCCCAATCGCTACCGCCAATCAGTCAATAAGATCGTCGCATTATCACCCTGCACCCTGCTGCTCGCCCATGGCGGTGAAATCTGCCCGAGCCAGGATGATTTCCAGCACCTTCTCGACAAGGCACCAACTACACCGACAACTCACTGGCGTTCGGTTAAAACAAAATTCAAACGTGCTTTTTCTGCAACATGAGTTGCCAACAATGCCAATCCAATTACGATACACTCGTTTCGTCAATAATCACTAAGCGGAACAGAGCATTACGATGAGCCAAAACAGCCACAACGCCCGGCCTTGCTTGATGGATGCCTGGGCGCAATATGCCCGGCCCCTCGCCCTCTGGCTAACCACCCAAACGAACGATGCCGAATTGACCGATGATTTGCTACAAGAGGTATTCATTCGGGCAATGGTCAAAGACTATGCGTTTTGCAACATCAGCAACCCCCGGGCTTGGCTCTACCGTGTGGCAAACAATTTGCTCATTGACCACAGACGGAAAAAACATCCCTTGCCATTAGAACAGGATATTGAGCAAGAAAATGACCCGCAAGCGGTTGTCGATACCCTCACCCAGTGCCTAAACCGAGTCCTGTCCGAGCTCCCGCAGCCAGATAGCCACGTTTTGAAAGCTTGTGACATCAAGGGGATGACTCAACAAGCCTATGCCAACCAACAAGGTTTGACCCTACCTGCCGTAAAATCACGCCTGCTACGGGCGCGCAACAAACTGAAGCAGCAGTTGATATTATCTTGCCAAGTAAAGCTCGATGCTAACCAGCAAGTGTGCTGTTTTACGCCCCGCAGAGAAAAGTCATGATAGAAAATTTTATTATTATCCCAGATCTAATAACTGTTTTTGAGGCACATTTTTATCTCAGTTTCATTCTCTAAAAAATACAGAAGCAAATAATAAAATTAATGTAAGCAAACATTACCAAAACATGAAAAAATAATGAAACATTATAGATAACAGGTTTATGATTTCCTCTTATTGATTGCTTTAAATACAAAACAAGATAAAGCCAAAAAAGGATTACACAGAATAAAAGCAAGGTCAGTTAAAATTGATAACCGCGTTAAGAGTCACTTCAGACTTTAATAATTACCACCTCTGCGATCAGTTTATAACAATCGATGTTGTTATTTGATACCTGTCACTGTTTTCCTGCCATTTTATTGTAGTTTTTAAATTGTCAACCGCCTCAAAAAAGGATTAACCGTGGAATTGGCAAGGCCAAAAAAAAATCATTGTATTACAATAAATTAACACACAAAACACAATGATAACCAAAGACTACTAATACCGGAACACGGGGCATGGAAACACTTAAGGCGTCATTTTTCCATTAACTACACATAGTGCGAAGCCAATTATAGCTTTTTTGAAAGCAAGATTTAGTTAGATGACCGGTATATGTATGCCTTAACAATTTGGCCTAAAAAATGCAAAGTAGGTGTAAACATGAAAAAGGTTATTTCGTATTTTTTCACTATAGCAATGTTATTGATAAACTCTGAGGCTATAGCTTCAAGTGTTTTATTCGAGCTACCGTTAGGGGTTGAACTTGGGAAAACAACCAATTCGGAGTTGGAACAGAATGGAGTATGTAAAAAGCAAGTCAAAATAAAGCAAACAAATGCCTTCAACTGCGAAAAGTTTGAATTTTTAGGTGGCGCAGTCGAAATTGACTGCTCAAGCAACCAAATCGCGGAAAGTATGTGGATTGAAATGATACCAGAGAACTGGTCCAGCCTCGGACTGCGTATGTACAGAGACAAAGAGGAGGGAATCGCTCTTAATGATTTGCTCAAAATACTGGAAGCAGAGAACGTTGAAGACTTAGCGGTGAAGGAGACATACAAACATACCCACGCAGGGCAGTTAGCTATGCATAATCACCTCATTACGTTTAACATTGGTAATTATCATTACGGGGTGCTTCACGAGTATAAAACCATTGAAAAGGCGCAAGAAAATGCATCAGTGGCACCAGAAATTTTATCTATAAATGAAGGTATTGGTGCTATTTCCGTAGTAGCGGCTTATTAAGCCATTCAAATACTGTTATCAAAGGGTCGCAGGGGCGGCCCTGGTATACCGTAAGCCCCCCATAACACAGCGGTTATAACTACCCCCTCTGATACTGATTTATCACGTTTTCTATCGTCATGATCCCGAACATGATCTTCCGAATAAAGGACTCTGAGCTCCCAACAAAGTAGAAATGGGGATGCCTGGACCAGACTTTCTGAAGTTTTTTATCTAATTGCGCAGCTTGTTGAGACGACTCGTTTCGTACCGGGTTATTGCTACTGATATCATGTCCGGAGGCTCCGGCGGATTCAAAAAAGATCACAGCATCGTAGCGGGCGATTTCATCTTCAAAAGTAGAATTTACCTCGCTAAAAAATTCACTTTCGCTACCAGGCCAGTAAGCCAAACCATCAAGCGAGCCGCGATCACACACCAGCAACCTGTCCGGAAACTGTGCTTTATGGATCTCCTCGACATTCTTTTGCAGTTGAAAAATCGTTTTCTGTACCAATTTAAGCACTTGCTCATCTTCTGAGCGTGTTATGCCGCCAGAGAAAAGTACCGTCGCCGCCTCGGGTACAACAGCTATCTTATGGCCCAGCTCTCTGCGGAAAAGATCCAACGCAGTGGTTTTTCCGCCTCCGGGGCCTCCGGTTACCACAACTTGCAACTGCTTTTTTTTCATTCGCTTTGGCTCGCAGGGTTTATTTATCAGCTTAGTCAAAAAAATGCTTTTTCCGAAAGCCAAGCGGAGCGCTCATGACATCCCCCAAGCAGCCTGTCATGAATAACTGATACCCACACATGACATCTAAAACCTCGTACAGTAAGCGGCAGCTTAATTAAGTAAACACCGAAAAAAGTTGAAAAAGCCGATTTTGGGGGGTTGCCCCACCCCTTACGCTCGTCTAGGGGGCTTTTTCAACTTTTTTGCTCTTCATTAAGAATCCTTTTCATACCTCATTCGTCTTTATCTGTAGTTAGTCTATTTGATAAGGACAAAGTATGTTCCAAGTTTTCACGGATTTCGCCTCGTGGGCGGTTTACTCGGTCTTTGGGTTACCCCCCGATACCCAATTAGCGGGAGCTCTGCATTTTTTCATTGAGGATACCCTCAAGATATTTACCCTCTTGCTGTTTATGATTTACGTCATTGCTTTGGTTCGTGCATCATTGAATGTTGAAAGGGTCAGGGACTATTTGGCCGGCAAACACCGCGCGCTGGGTTACATGATGGGGGCATTGTTTGGTGCGATCACCCCATTCTGTTCATGCTCGAGCATTCCCGTATTTCTGGGCTTCACCTCGGCAGGGATCCCGCTCGGGATCACGATGGCGTTCCTCATTACTTCCCCACTGATTAATGAAGTGGCCGTACTTTTGCTCATGAGCCTACTTGGCTGGAAATTTACCTTTGTTTATATTGCGCTTGGCATGTCAGTAGGGATATTGGGCGGGATATTTCTTGACGCCATCAAAGCTGAGCGCTGGCTCCAGCCCTTTGCCGCCAATGCCATGAAACAAGGCAAAGACCACATTAAGCAAAGACACAATGCCACCGGCACTCCAACCCATTCGACGTCTTTGACCCTGGCTGAACGGCACGGCTTTGCCAAAGAGGAGGTCGCTACTATTTTTGCCAGGGTCTGGAAGTGGGTGATCATCGGTGTCGGCCTTGGAGCAGCCCTACACGGCTTTGTGCCTGAAGGCTGGATAGAGGCTTATCTTGGGGCTGGCCAATGGTGGTCTGTACCTGCTGCCGTATTACTTGGCATCCCGCTCTATTCGAACGCGACCGGGGTCATTCCTGTCATGGAGAGCCTGATCACCAACGGACTTCCCATTGGTACCACGCTCGCATTTTGTATGAGCACGGTCGCGGCCAGCTTTCCTGAATTCATTTTACTCAAGCAAGTCATGCAGTGGCGTTTGCTCGCCACGCTTTTCGCGCTCTTGTTGGTTGCATTTACCCTCATCGGATGGGTATTTAATGCCACCTTCCCCGTTCTTTAATAGCAATTGTCTCTGATATAAGGATCAAAATGATGAAAAACGTAAAAGTACTCGGCTCGGGCTGTAAGAACTGCAAAGTCACCGCCGAGCTCATTCAGGATGTGTTCCAGCAGCAAGGTATCGACTTTGAGTTGGTTAAAGTCGAAGACATGGCCCAGATCATGGCCTATGGCGTGATGTCGACACCAGCCGTGGTCATCGATGATGAAGTTGTGCATAAAGGGAGTGTGCCAAAACGAGAGCACATTGAAGCTTGGCTAACGAACTAAACCGCGGCCCTTCAATGGCAAAATAGCCAATCCGGAGTGATGCAGGGGAATAGTTCAGCCCGCTGTCGCTTTCCCCTGCACACACCGGAACTATGACATTGACCGAAAATCGGCCCAATACTGGCAATAACCTCTCCGCCATGTTCTACCCTTATGGCTACAAGTTGTTAAACGGAGCTAGCCATGAAGCCAAGGATGTTATTTCCCCTCTCTCTCGTTTTGACCAGCCTATCGCTCTTTGCCGCGTCCTCTCACGATCTGGTCAAGACCACCACCAGTTGGGATGGCCAGCCCCTGCCCTCTGTTCAGTTCAATCAACCAGAAATCACCATCAAAGAGATCACCATTGAGCCCGGAGAGAAACTCCCATGGCATCAACACCCGGTAATCAATACCGGGATCTTACTGACCGGCCAGCTCACGGTGCACACCCAGGATAAGAAAATCACCATAAGCGCTGGTGATCCCCTGGTGGAAGTGATGAATACCTCACACTATGGCGAGAATACCGGAAGCGAGCCGGCCAAAGTCATTGTGTTTTATCTTGCCGAGAAAGGCAGCAAGCTCACCGTATTGGATAACTAGACATTGCATCACAGGTGTCGCTATGCCAAGATCACGAAAACGTTTGCTTGCACTCTATTGAATTTCGTTACTACACTGGAAAACATAAGCAAACGGCTTCGTATAACCCCATTAATACGGTATGGGGGTCTCTACCAGAATCCGTAAAATTCTGATTACGAAGAGTTAAGCGCAGGTGTGCTTTTCTCTTTGTATGTCAGTATTCGACGCGACAGAAAAGCACCTTAGTAGATCACACTTATTACGCCTACTTCTGTAGTGCATGTATAGAAATATAATAAGGGCTTGATATGAAAAACTTTATTAAAGGACTACCCAAAGTAGAGCTCCATCTTCACATTGAAGGCACCCTTGAGCCTGAGTTAATGTTTGAGCTTGCCAAGCGCAACAAGATCAGCATTCCGTTTTCCTCACCCCAGGCTGTACGCGAAGCCTACCAATTCCATAACCTGCAGTCTTTTTTGGATATCTATTATCAAGGTGCCAATGTCCTTATCACCGAGCAGGACTTTTTCGACCTAACCTGGGCCTACCTACTGCGCTGCAAGCAAGACAATGTTGTCCACACCGAGATATTCTTCGACCCTCAGACCCATACTGACCGCGGTATTGCTTTCAAAACCGTTATAGACGGCATCACGCGTGCACTGAGGCAGGCCAAAGAGCAACTCGATATCTCCAGCCAGTTGATAATGTGCTTCCTTCGCCATTTGAATGAAGAGGCCGCCTTCGCAACATTACAGCAAGCACTGCCTTATAAAGATCAGATCATCGCTGTCGGCTTGGATTCCTCGGAACAGGGCCACCCGCCGGAGAAGTTCGCCCGGGTATTCGAGGCGGCACGCAATGCCGGTTTTTTAACCGTGGCCCACGCCGGCGAAGAGGGTCCCGCGCAAAATATACTCGATGCGATATATTTGCTTGGTGTCAGCCGTATCGATCACGGTGTGCGCTGTGTGGAAAGTACCGAGTTGGTCCAGCAACTGGCAGAAAGCAGGATGCCACTGACGGTCTGCCCGCTATCTAACATTAAACTCAAAGTGTTTGAGGACATGGCACAACACAATATTGTTGATCTGCTTGAGACAGGCCTGTGCGTTACCATCAATTCCGATGATCCGGCCTATTTTGGTGGTTATATGACAGATAACTTTGTAGCCGTTGCTAATGCCCATCCGCTAACACGCCAGCAGCTCGCCCAATTTAGCCTAAATGCCATTGAGGCGAGTTTTATCGAACATCCGCAAAAAGCGACCCTGTCACAAAAGGTAAAAGACTACCTTGCCGGTTTTAGCGGCTAATTGCCTCGGCAATATTGAGGCATTGAGTGATTGTCATACCCCAAGTGGATTCGTGGTGCTTGGAATAACAACAACCCGGCAATTGCCGGGTTGTTGTGATCTATTCTAGCCTATTGCTAATTTGTCTTTTTGGCATGGAACAATGGTTGGCTACCCTTGTCTGCATCCGACCAGAAATTAATGTTGAACTGAGCATCATCACTCATTTCTATACGGTGCCAATATTGCGGCGGGCTGGTGGCAAATTGTCCGGCCTTGATCACCACCTCCAGCTCAGGCTCTGTCGCGTCACTGTTGGCAAACCCATAGTAGGTGACCGTTCCTTCCATGACACACAACTGCCCAAATACCCCCTGTGCGGTATTATGGTGACTGAGCAAGGCCGCAGGTACGGTATCTTTGGTAAAGAATGGCGTGGAACGCTGTATAGTCCAATGTGCCGGGATACGTTGATGGCTCATAGTAACCTCCGTTTCAATCATTTACTGTTTAGTTCTTTCAACAGCGAGAAAGCTGATGGCAGATGCTGCTGGGTAACCACATATCCGGTTAGCTGGCCGCTCTGATCCCGTGTTTTTAAGGTACTACCCGCTTGATTAACGTCGATCTGCCAGCTCAACGCTTCACTCCTATCTTCCGGGATATTTTGCCCGGCAAACTGAATCGGAAAAGCAGGCGTTTTGACTTTCACCATCATTGCAGGCAATACCAATGACGTTGGTTGCCCCAATAGTGTCTTGGCAAGCGCATTGGCACTTAACAAAGCAGGCTGAAGATAGGCCAACACCTTACCGTTTATTTCGGCACAATCCCCGATCGCATAGACATCCGGTGCTGAGGTTTGCAGCTGGGTATCCACTACAATCCCCTTATTTACCGACATACCCGCATTTTTGGCGATCTGGATGTTGGGCTTGAGCCCTGCCGCAGAGACCACTACATCAACCTCTATTTCCCTGCCAGAGGCAAGCTCGACCGCAACCCTGGAACCAGGGAGTGTCGACAGCCGTTCAACCGTGTCAGCAAGGAAGAACCGTGTTCCCTGCGTTACCATTACCCGCTCCAATTTCATTGCGATGTAATCGGGTAACTGGTTGGCCATAAGGGTCTGGCATGGGTCAACAACCGAGACAGTTTTGCCGCTGCATGCAAAGTCCATCGCCAATTCCGTGCCGATCAGCCCAGCACCAATCACTGCAATATGACTGGCTCGCTGCAATATATCTTGCGCAGCGCGATATTCAGCCAGGCTGTTTAGCGTCACGACCTTCCCCGAGGCATCGCCGCTCACCGGAGGGATAAACGCACTGGCACCGGTTGCAAAGACCAACTTCCCGTAGTCGTAACACTGCCCTCCCGCCACAATATACTTGTGCTTCGTTTCAACCACTTCTACAGTGCTATGGGCATACAGCTCCACTTGGTGCTCGGCAGCGAAATCGGTACCGCTCATACGGATCAAATCACTGGCCGTTTGCTGGTTCGAACTGGCATGGCTCAGATCCGGTTTGTTGTAGTCATGCCCTTCGTCAGAAGTGAAGACCCTGATCGGAACATGCTTATCTTGGCGGCGGATGGCCTTTACCAATTGGTAAGCGGCAAAGCCGCTACCAATAATCGTGATCGGGTGCTCCATCATTTAAGCCCCCTTCACGGGTTCAAAGACGTCTTTGCCAAGACCGCACTCAGGGCACAAAAAGCTCTCTGGCACATCCGACCAACAGGTACCGACCTCAATGCCTTGATTGGCTTCGCCCAGGGCTGGGTCATATACCCAGTTACACACCGTGCACAGCATTTTTTGGCTAGCCGCGACTCCTTGAGGCTCGGCGGATAATGGCTTGGCGCTAGGCAATGGTGTTAAAGCCCACTGTCTGGCAATCATCCGGCCGTGCTCGCGGCATTCACGCATTGCTTTGCCGTCCGGTTTCCACTTGGCCTTCAAACCAACCGTTGTCTCGAAGCCAGCATCGGTCAAGCGCGAATGGATTCTGTCAACGGCACCGCCATTCCAACCATAACTACCGAAGGCCCCGGCCTTCTTGTGCTTGAAGCGAAGCCCTGTGATCTCTTCGAGCATGCCAGCTACTTTTGGCATCATCACGTTGTTCATTGTCGATGAACCGACTAGCACTCCTTTGGAGCGGAATACATTGGCCAAGATTTCATTTTTATCTTGGCGTGACACATTAAACACCTTTACGGCAACACCCGGATCCACATCGTGGATTCCCTGAGCAATGGCGTCGGCCATCATTCGGGTATTGTTCGACATGGTGTCGTAGAAGATGGTAATACGATCTTCCTGGTAATCATTGGCCCACTCAAGGTATTGATGGATTATCTGGGTTGGGTTATCGCGCCAGACAATACCGTGTGAAGTGGCAATCATGTCGACCGGCACATTAAAGCTCAGCACTTCATGGATCTTTGCCGTGACCAGACTACTAAACGGGGTAAGGATATTGGAGTAGTAGCGCAGGCACTGCTCCATCAATTCGCTTTGATCCACCTCATCGTTAAACAACCGCTCATCGCAGTAATGCTGGCCGAAAGCATCATTGCTAAACAGCACCGCATCGCCGGTGAAATAGGTCATCATGCTGTCAGGCCAGTGCAGCATCGGCGCTTCGACAAAAATCAGTTGCTTGCCGTTGCCAATATCCAAAGTATCGCCAGTTCTGACGACCTGGAAATTCCATTCCGGGTGATGATGGTGACCAACAATAGAATCAACGGCATTTTCCGTGCAGTAAATTGGCGTATTGGGGATACGGGCCATCAACGCCGACAGCGCGCCGGAGTGATCTTCCTCCGCATGGTTGATGACGATGTAGTCGATCTCTTGCAGATCAATTTCCATCTCTAAGTTCTGGATAAACTGCTGGCTAAAGCGGTGATCGACCGTATCAATGAGAACTGTTTTTTCTTCACGGATAAGATAACTGTTATAGCTGGTCCCCTTGGTCATCTTATATTCTGTACCGTGGAAGTCCTGTACTTCCCAGTCGCGTTGGCCTACCCAGTGAATGTTGTTTTTAACGTGAATGGTCATCTTGATACCTTATGTATTGCTATGGGCGCTACATGCCCCCCTAAATCTGAACAAGGTATTGCACTGACCATGCCAACTTTTTATCATGTTGAAATTATTGACTTTAATTATTTAACCAAGATAGACACTGTCAAATAGACAACAAAATAATACTGTCAAAACCACATTACCGTGTCATAATGACAACACCCCAACAAATAAAAGTAGCACCGATGAAAAACACGCCGAAAGAACTGACCCAGCTTGCTTTGGATCTGACCCAGGGCATATCCAGCCAAGACCGGTTCGACCGCTTACTCTCTGTCATCAAATCATTGTTCGGGTGCGATTCCTCGGCCTTACTGGCTTTTCGCGACCAACACTTCGCCCCGCTGGCCATAAACGGCCTGTTCGAAGAAGTACTGGGACGCCAGTTCCTCATCGACGAGCACCCCCGGCTTGAAGCCATTGCCCGCGCCGGTGATATCGTCCGCTTTCCGCACGATAGTGAACTGCCCGACCCCTATGACGGACTCATCCCCAGCCACCAAGGCAAACTCCATGTTCATGCATGTATCGGCTTGCCCCTCATTGCCAACGAAACACTAATCGGTGCGCTGACCATTGATGGCTTTGACCCTCACCAGTTCGACCAATTCAGCGATGAAGAGCTGCGGGTTATTAGCGCCCTCGCTGCTGCCAGTTTACATACCGCATTATTAATGGAGCAGCTAGAGCGCCAAGCCTTCAATATGCCTGAGTCTCATGGACAGGCGGCACTGCATGCCGGGAAATCCTCCCAGGCCGCACAGGTGGAGATGATCGGTAAGTCTAGGGTAATGGAAGAGCTGAGGAGTCACATTCAAGCCGTTGCCGCAACGGAATTGACCGTCCTGATCACCGGCGAAACCGGCGTCGGCAAGGAGCTCATCGCCGCTTCAATCCACCAGGCCTCGCACCGAAGCGGCCAGCCCCTGATTTACCTCAACTGCGCAGCGCTACCCGAGTCTGTCGCAGAGAGCGAGCTGTTCGGCCATGTTAAGGGGGCCTTTACAGGCGCCATTAGCGACCGCAAGGGAAAATTTGAAATGGCCGATGGCGGCACCCTGTTCCTCGATGAAGTCGGTGAGCTCCCCTTGGCGCTGCAGGCCAAACTACTACGGGTGTTGCAGTACGGCGATCTGCAGCGGGTCGGCGATGACAGGGTACTGAAGGTCAACACACGCATTGTCGCCGCTACAAACCGCCAACTGCATGAAGAAGTAAAGCAGGGTAAGTTCAGGGCTGATCTCTACCACCGCCTGAGTGTCTTCCCCATTATGGCTCCCCCTCTAAGAGAGCGAGGAAATGATATCGTTTTGCTGGCGGGGTTCTTTATTGAGCGCAGCAAAGGCAAACTGGGGATTCAGTCGATGCGCCTGAGCCGTGAGGCGGTCGATGTGCTCTCTGCCTATCCTTGGCCTGGCAATGTCCGCGAGCTCGAACATGCGATAAACCGCGCCTCAGTGGTGGCAAGGGCAGAATCATCGAACCTTGAATTCATTGAGCTCCAGCCTCATCACTTTGAATTGTTGAGCACACCACAGCAACAGGCCCACCAGCACTCAACCGCTATAAGCAGTGAAACCCGACAAAAAAACCCAATATCGGTCGAGACCAATATCGGGCTTAAAGACGCGACGAACCGCTTTCAATACCAGCTTATCGATGATTGCTACCAGCGGAACAACCGCAACTGGGCGGCCACGGCCAGAGAGCTGGAATTAGATGCCGGTAACCTCCACCGGCTGGCAAAACGGCTCGGGTTAAAATAACCCGATTACACGATGAAGGTAGAAACCTTGTCGTTCAAGTTTGCTGCCTGCTGGCTAAGGTTCTCCGCTTGCTTACGCGCTGACTGAGCATCAACGGTCAGCTGATCGCTCACATCCTTGATGGTCGTGGTATTTTGGGTGATCTCATCGGTCACATGGGTTTGCTCTTCAGCCGCTGTTGCGATTTGAGTTGCCATGTCACTGATCATGGCAACAGATGCATTGATTTGCTCCAGTGCCACTGTTGCCTCATCGGCATCTTCGACCGTACACTGGGCAAGCTTCGAGCTGGTTTGCATCAGATCAACCGCCTTGGTGGTGATCTGCTGCAATGTCGCAATCATGCTCTGAATTTCTTCCGTCGATGTATGGGTGCGCTGAGACAGCACTCGTACCTCATCAGCCACCACCGCAAAGCCTCGGCCTTGCTCACCGGCTCGGGCCGCTTCAATCGCGGCATTCAGTGCCAGTAAGTTTGTCTGCTCAGCAATTCCCTGGATTGTTGACAGAATGCTATTGATCCCCTGGGCATGTTCATTGAGCTGGCTGATCACTGTGGAGGCTTCGTTCACTTCACAGGCCAGATTAGAAATCGAATGGCGGCTCTGGATCACCAGCTCGCGCCCATTGTTGGTATGGGAAGTCGAATCTTGTGCTGCCCGCGCTGTTTGCTCTGCATGTGAGGCAATTTCCTGTGTCGCCGAGGCCATCTCTGTCACGGCTGTCGCAACCATGGTTATTTCATCCTGCTGACGCTGAAGCTCCAGCGCTTGTTTGTCGGCCAATGATTCACTTTGCATCGCATTCTCGCCCAGTTCAGCCCCCTGTTTGCGGACATGGCCTATTAGTACCTGAAGGCTGGTAACGAACCGATTGAAATTTCTGGCAAGATCACCCACTTCATCCTGGGAATCTATGTTTATGCGCTGGGTAAGATCCCCGCCCCCCTGTGCGATAACACCCAGCGCGGAAGAGACTTGCTGAAGTGGTTTAAACAAATAGATACACAGCAGGTTAAACAAAAAGGCACACACAACCACAACCAGCAATGTCATGGATACATTCTCGTACAGCGTGCTGTATAACGGCTCCAACACCGATTTAGCATCGATGACAATGACGGTTTGCAGTGGCTTACCCGCAATAGGTGCGACATAAAGGTAGCTATCGGTACCATTGATCACCACGCGCTCAGCATGACGCCCGCTGGCCAGGCGTGTCAGTAACTGACGAGTTAAATCACTGTCCTTGTAGTTTGTCGGATGGTTGAGCAACGAGGTATCGGCATGTGCAAAAATATTCCCTTGCTCATTGGCTATAAACATATACCCAGATCCAGGCAACACCACCTTATCAAGCTGGCTAATGATACTTTTCATTTCTACGTCCGCGCCAAGTACCGCTTGGGCGCCCAGGACATTGACAGCCTTCCCCATAGACACCACGCTGGCGCCCGTTGCCGCAGCAACAGTCGGGTTTTCCACCGTTACCTTGCCATTTTGGCCCATAGCGTGCTGGTACCAATGCCACTGCCGCGGATCATTATTTCCCTCCGGTAGCAACACCTGGTTCGCATTCACTTGAGTACCATCGGTAAACGCCAAAAATACATTGTCGAAACCCGCTGAGTTTTTCACTTGTCGAAGATGAGCCGGGATATCTTTGGCCTCGGCAGCCTGTGGGAACGCAGATAGCGCCATTGCTTTCGAATCCATCCAGTCAACAACATACTCATTGTAAGCTTCTGCTATCCCCCGCAACCTAGCATTGAGATCTTCGTCAAGGCGCTCAAGGGAAGAGACGAACGAGAATACAGTGACCAAAGCACCACCCAAGATAATGGCAATACTTGCTGAGACAGCCAACTTCTGCCGTAAAGATAAGCTAAACATCAGATTCCTTTTATTATTTGCATTGTCGCTTGATTTAATTCACGGCTCGAATTATTGCACTTTTATCGCACTGATAATATCCATCAATAGCAAAATTCAACCAAAGTAACTAAAAAAAAGCATACTTTTCTTTCCCTCCACAACAATATATTGACCATGCAAATAATTAGATTCCGTACCATAAAAAAGGCCCCTTTCAGCTCTTTGAGCAGTTACTTGAAACCCCGCCTCAGCGATATCTTTTGGTTCGATATGGTCATTACGAATAAACCGGTATGCCCCTTCCATATCAGCAGGTGAGAGAGATAATTTTGACACAGCAACTCCTGGCTGTTGAGCAAGTGAAGCCGCTAAAGAGACTAAACGCTGAGTTCGTCTAGGGTCGTTGAGGTTAGCTTGCCCAAATTGCATATCTGCCCATTGTTCATGAGTATTTTTATCCATCTTTATCATCCATTTAATAGCTATTAAATGATCAGATCACAACTTCGAAAGTGAGTTCAAAAAAAAATCCCCGAGCATGCTCGGGGATTTGTGCATAAGAGACAGCCTTTCGGGGCCTTTATATTCTTTGTTAAGGACTCAATCTCTAGTCTCTGACGTAGCCATTATTGTAATGACGAACATCGGGGACAATATTGTGCTTATTTAGCAACCGGTACATCGTGGCCCGTGAAACACCCAAATCTTTTGCGGCTGAAGCCACCTGCCCGCGATGGGTTTCAAGCACAGCAACCAACACGTCTTTCTCAGCTTCATCTTTGATATTGCGAAGGCTTTGCTTGAGATTCGACTTACTAGGCAGATCAAAATGCTCAGCTTTCACCTCGTTGCCTTCAGCAAGCAAGGCCGCACGCTTCACCTGATTGATCAGCTCTCGTACATTGCCAGGCCAGCTATAACGCAGCAGGAGCTGCTTGGAGTCTTCAGAGAAGGATGAGGCCATAGTGCTGTATTCACGCGCAAACTTGGTCAGGAATGTCTCTGCAAGCAAGAAAATATCAGAGCCACGCTCGCGCAGTGTTGGTACCTTGATATGGAATACATTCAGACGGTAGAACAGCTCTTTACTGAATGTCCCGTTTGCTACCGCTGCATCAAGATCCGCACTGGTCGACGCAATAATACGCACATCCCCAGAGGCTTCTCCTTCTAGGCTATCGCTGGTTGGGGCCTGAAGATAAGTTAACAGCTTCTCCTGCATCTCTTTAGAAAGCTCATCAACGTTATCTAGCATCAGGGTGCCGTTAAACGGTGTCCCATCTTCCTGGCGGTAGCTACCATCAAGCAGCGACATGTTTTCGTCATCATGATTGAGTGATGCGCAGTTAACCGCGATAAAGGGGGTATTCTTGCGCTTGGAAAGATTATGGATAGATTTAGCAATCAACTCTTTGCCTGTACCATTTTCCCCAGTGAGGAACACATTCACTTCTGTCATCGCCACCCTGCGAACCATATCTCGCAGCTGTTTGATCGACTTCGACTCCCCATACAACCCCATGTCATGCTGCGAAGTGATCTCGACCCATGAACTTGATTCAATCTCGAGCATCCCTAATTGGTGGCCGATGGTACTTAACAGGTGACTGCTTGGGATTGGAACCGTAAAGTAGTCAGTACAAAAGTTATTGATAAACTGGCAGATTGCATCGGTTTTTAATTGCTCCTTCTTGATAATAGCAATCCATTTGACTTGCTTGGTTTTGTTCGCCCTTAATGAAATGCTGTTCAAGCTAAAATCATTATTGCTTAAATCGACTACACAGATACACGGACTGTATTCTTCCAAGATTGAATCAACCGTACGTAAATCATAACAACAGTGGGTTTTCCATCCAGATTGTTCTAACAGCGCAATCCAAGGTTCGTAGTTACATCCCAGAGCTACTAAACGACCATCTATTGATTTATTTTGACTTTGAGTCACCATCGAAGTCACCTTCTATCAACTTATATTTATTGTGTTTGTATAGAAAATATAGGTGACATTTTTGTGTTGTGAGACGTTTCAAATATAAGAAAATTCACCAAACCAATTTCAAGACTAGGAACACCCCATTAAATCACATAATTATCAATAAATTACAAGGATAAAAACAATGATAAAAAAATGGAACTTTTTCTACAGGACAACACTTTTACAAGAAATAAAAAAAGCATTGTTAGAAAAACAATGCTTTAGATGACAAAAAAAACAAAATTAAACAAAATTATATTGCAACTAATTTAGTAACCGCTATGTAATAGCGCATGCTCAAGTCGATTATTGAACAGGTTTTGCCTATTGAAGCCCTGAATATCTGCATCAATATCAAGCACCGTTTCCGTTTTTATGGCTGTGTTGTCTGCAGAATTCTGCACAACAAAGCCTACAGCATCTTGCGTACCGCTAGTATTGATAATATTATTTTCACCCACACTAATAATTTTCAGCGGGTCATCATAATCATAAGTACGCATTCCATCATGGCTTGTGAGTATGCCATTACTAATGGTAAAGTCTGCGACATGTGTATTCAGAACTGTTTCACCATTCACCTGTGTTGTAACAGATAAGCCGATATTAATTATATTATCGTTAATGGATACAAACCCACCCCTTAGCGAGGACATTTCGTCATCAGTAAGAGATGCTAAACCCAAGCTATCAATATTAAGGAAACCAATAGAAGCATGCGTTACTAGAGCTGATACCCCTAATGACGATGCGATAATTAATCGTGTTAACCTTTTCATACTAGCCTCTAATAATCATTACTACCAGGCAGAGTGATACTAAATGTTGATAATGAATCTCTTACAACAGCCTCTGACACGGGAGATGGATTATATATATTATAATTATCTGCGGTGATAAAACTGTTTCGACCTTGCTCAACTCGATTTTTCACCAGCAAAACTGTTCCTTTGTAGACTTGTTTAAAATCTTCAATGGGAATAAGAAGTGTACCTCTGGATGGGTCACCCAATATCACATTTTCTTTGTTTAATCCTTTAATAACAACAAAATGCATATAACCATCAAAATTCACGATGGTAATTGCAGGTATCCTTAAGACATAGAACTTTTCTAAGGGTATGTTATAACCATTAGCATCAAGACCAACTGAGTGAAGATAGTTTTTCATATCTAGCATTGAAAAACCTTGCTTCTCTATCTGCTCTTTATCACCATGCTTAAACATATATTCGAAGATTGTACTTTCTTTAGATTCAATATCGTAATGATAAGTCAACAATGATGCCACAGCTGCCGAACCACAACTAAAGTCGTATTGCTGCCTAAAGACATCACCAAATAATTGCTCCTGATAACTTTTAACATCTACATTATACCCCCCTCTACTGGGAAAATAGTCTAATGCATAAATACTGGATGATGCCAATACGCTGATAAGCATAATAATTGACTTTTTCATACGCAAACGCCTATCAAACAATTCAAATTACGATATCGACTCCGTAATAGAAGCAAGAAAGGGCCTTTCGGCCCTTTATGTTTAGTATGAGCCACCACCACCAGGAAGGGTCGCTCCACCTGAGCCAACAAGCGCTGCATTGGTACTTGTTGTTTGTTGAACCATAGAGTTATTACCAACGTTCTGACCCGCGATATTAATACCAGAAGCAGCTTGGTAACCACTATGCATTGTGTTGGAGTGATCAACAATAACATCAGTCCCATGACCACTCTTACAACAAGCACCACCGTAAGTCACAGTATTACCCATCACTGCACCGTCAATTGCTGATTCAGCGATCAACTCCTCCCACTCGTGGTAACCCTTAGAATCAACAGACCAGTCATTTTGTGAGTTATCTTCAAGAACTTTATCGTAGCTATTACCTACATTATACATCAGTAGCTTATCGTTATCTTGATTACCGACGTAATCTTCAGTGTAGGTTTTCTCTAAAGTTGCATCAGCATTCAGTGTAATGGCTTTATTGAAGCTACCTTCAATGGTAACATCATCATATTCCTCATAACCACCGTAGTCGTAACCATAATCATTTGCCATTGCGAATGGTGTTGCGACTAGCGCTGCTAAAAGCATAATTTTAGTTTTACGCATGATTTACTCCAAAATTGTATTTGTAATATTTTTTACAAGTCCGTTTGGCCAAAATTAATCTCAAAAAATTAATTACTTATAAACCAGAAGCATTTGTTGTAACGCCCTGCGAAACCAAAAGTTGCTATTTGGTTTTTTGCTGACAGATTAATGCCAGCAAAGATAGACTAACAATTACTTCAATGTCAGGTTTATCACGGTTGCATTTTGAATCAATACATTACTACCGGTGTTTTGTACGATATTATAGACTCCAGAAGAATTACTTAACGCACCACCATCAAGTATATTATTCCCAGAAACATTGTTATACGCACTATTACCTGTAACATCGCCATACATCTCCGAACTTGCCTGAAGGCTTTCACTTTCCAGTTCATATTCCCCACCACGCGAATGGGTCATAAACGCCTCAGTCAAAATTTCAGAGCTTGCTAGAATATCCAACTCATCAGTAGCCGCTGCATTTGAAGTAATAAATATAGCCACCATCAGTGTTAAATATTTCATGACATCCTCCTGAGAGCTGCTTAGCAGCTCTCAGTTATGTATGTATTAATTACCAGCCAAAACCGCGTTAGTGCTAGCACTCTGTTGTACCAAAGAGTTGTTACCCGCATTTTGACCTGCAATGTTAATACCTGAGGCCCCAGAGAATGCACCAGTCATGTCATTATGATGGCTAACATTCAATGAAGAAGGAGATGAAGAACCGTAACCATAACCACCGTATGGATCATAGCTGTTTTCACAGCATGCGGCACCGTACTCTACATCAGAGTATGTTACATAGCCATGTAACTCAGACTTAGCGACATGGAAAGATTGCAATTCAGTAATGTCGATGTCTTGGCTATAATCATTCATGCTGTTGTCAGTCCACTCTTTGCTATAGCTGTTATTAACATCTTTCATTTTAAGAGTGTCATTATCTTGGTTGTATGAATCTGTGATTGCGTACTCTTTATCAACATCAAGAGTCATTGTTTTATCAATATCTTTGTTGTAAGAGTCAGTGATTGTTTTATCGTTACCGTCATCATATGATGGATAGTAAGGATTGTAGTAAGGGTCTTGATAATCATTCGCTAGCGCAAGTGGTGAGCTAACAACTGCTACTAAAAGTGCGATATGTGTTTTACGCATGGTCATACTCCAAATATATTGAGTAGTTATTTTCTTATAATCACTCGCCGTGTTCGCGAGATAATTTAACTATAGTGTTGGCAATAAAAGTTCCTGTATTATTTTTAATAATTTTTTGTGCTTTTTATTATGAACTTTTCCTTTTAATTCCTTGTGCTTATAACGTTAAAAAAATGAAATTCAGTCTCACTTTTTCAACAATTAGAATATTGCATCATTTCACTGACAATATTTTCACTTTCTAAAACACAAGAAATAAAGTCTCCTTTCTCAATATTAAGACCAAGAATAAGACTCCTATGTACCATATAATTCTCACCTCAACTATTATTTTCTTATCCATGGCTATCATTTTTTTATTGCATGGCTATATAAAACAGTAACCAAGTTATCACTTGTGTGTAAGCTAATGAATTAAGTGAGGAAATCGTGAGTACTTTCAATAACAAAAGCTTTATCGCGCTTCTTGCTTTGATATCAGGGACAGTCGCAGCTGACACCGACCAAGCGACAGAGCCAACACAATCCAACCAAAAGCCCAAACGCGTACAAACCTTCGGCGATCTCCTTGACCCAGAGCTGCCTGGTGTCTTGACGCCTAAAGGCTCGTTTGTACTAGATACCAGCTTATCTTTTACACAGAACTCATCAAATACCGTATCAGTGGTCGGCTATACTGTCCTACCCTCTCTTATTGTGGGTCTTATTGAGGCTAATGACACCGATCGTACAACCCTTACCTTCGGTCTGACTGGCCGCTATGGTATCACTAACCGCCTCGAGGTAGAGGCGAGAATCCCTTGGGTTTATCGTTATGACTCCATATCACGGAGAAGTGTGAATTCAGGAAGTGATTCAGCAGAGACTCGAACTTTCGAAAGCAGCGATCTCGGCGATATCGAGGCGGCGTTCAAGTATCAAATCAATATGGATACTGCGCCGTACTGGATTGCAGGGCTAAGGTTTAAGACCACAACAGGTACCTCACCCTATGATGTCCCGGTGGATACACAGTTCGGCTTCGAGGAGCTGCCTACCGGGTCAGGATTCCCCAGCATCGAACCCAGCGTCACCATGATCATGCCGATGGATCCAGCCGTTATTTATGCCAACCTCAGTTATATCTGGAACATCAAAGATGATGTCACCTCTGAAATTGATGGTGAATCAATCCGAAATGAAATCGATCTAGGCGATACGATTGGCTTTAGTGCCGGTATGGGTTTTGCCGTTAACCCCAAATTTTCCTTCAGTCTGGGGCTTAGCCACAGAACAATTTTAAAATCGAAAGTTGACGGTTCCACACCTTCCGATGCCAAGCTGTTACAACTCGACTCCATTTCCATGGGGGCAAACTATGCGATTAATCCCGAGACCACATTAAACGTCGGGGTGAGTGCCGGTTTAACGGCCGACGCACCTGATTTCCAGCTTACCGTCCGCATCCCGTACACCTTGCGTTAGCTCACTACTTACCTCCCTAGCTATTTAATAGCCTTACCCATTGCGGGTAAGGCTATTTTCATGACTAAAGTCTAATTTTCCTCTATGCTATGACGCTACTACTATGGGTAACAGGAAAATACAAATGTCCACACCGTTAGAACCAAGCCAAATTGAACAGATTCAAGGCTATGACGCTGAGCAGCGCTATAAGTATTTGGTGAAAGAAGTGGTGAGTAACCGCGAGATCTGGATTCTGACAGATGAACATGGTTGCGTCATGCTAAATACCGATGACGAGGACTGTGTGCCAGTATGGCCAAACAAAGAATTTGCCGAATCTTGGGCGACCGGCGAGTGGGAAGAGTGCAAAGCCGAAGCGATTTCACTGAACAAATGGCACAGCCGATGGACATACGGCTTGGAAGACGATGAACTGGCCATTGTTATTTTCCCGAACCAAGATGAAGATGGTCTTGTGGTATTCCCGGATGAACTGGACTTTGAACTAAAACAGCAGGCTAAAAAGTCAGGCAACCGGTAAACAGCTTGTAACGACGGGGCGATATACTCAATTTCGCCCCCAGTAAAAGGATAATTGCTATGGAAGCGCTACTCGCGAAACTAAAATCCCAGCCACATATGGTCTGTTTCACTGAGGTGATGGCCATCATTGAGCAAAAATACACTTACCGACCAACAGCATTTACCAATGGCCTCGGCAACGAAACCTTATTCAACGAGGCGGGGACCAATGAAGGGTCCTGCCGGATTTTCGCCTTTGCCAAGCTGAATCAGTTATCTGAGGCAGAAACCCTTGCCTGTTTTGGAGACTATTACCGCATTGATGTCCTGCAGCACCCCGACGCAACCGATCATCAAAACATTCGCCACTTTATGAAGTATGGCTGGCAAGGCATTCAATTTGACAGCCCTCCGCTCAGAGACAGGGCCTGCGCCTAGAAAAAGCCAAACCGTGCTTATAGCCTCTTCTGGCAATGGGAACATTTCTCTGGCGGCTTCATAAAAAACGGCGAGCGTGATGGGCTTCCACAGCTGTCACAGAATTTCGTCGAACGGATCGTCAGCCAGGTTAATGGCACCATAAACGCCAGTAGGCCTAATAACATTGACAGAGGTGGTTGGGCATAGACAATCACCGCACCAATCACAACATTGCTGGCAATGGTATATAACGGCCACAACTTGCGCTTTCGTGCGACATCCGACCCTCGCTGGAACAACATATAGTTGCCTGCTGCCATGGCGAGCCAAATCGCCGCAAAAATAATCATTAAATGTTGTTGCATCACTTATCTCTTAAGTTACCTGAGCCTTGGATTCTATCATTTTTCCCCTTCCCAACGTATATCGCTTTATACTGCAGGAAAGCGCTCGAATGTGATGGTGCGCTCAATTTAACGCCACACGCCTCTAAAAGAAGAAATTCCTATTTATGGTATAGATCACACAGCAAATATGCTGATTGGGAAGCGGGTCACAGGATGATGATTTGCTTCCGGTTTTTCGCCTAGGTTCATATTGAAATGCCGGCCTTCGCCCAGATATCTTACTTGTACCGCTTGACGTTGCGGCGGTGATATCAAGGAGATCCAATGATCGCGAAGTCTTTGTTCAGAACGTGTTTTGTTCTGTTATGTGTTTTCGGACGTGGCCCAGTTGCCAATGCAGCAGTACCACAATTTACTGATCCGGAGTTTAAGCTTCCATCCCCAACACAAGACACCAAGGATAACTTCCAACGCTCCCTTAGCGGCTTATTTTCAATTCCAAGCTATCGTCAAGAGGCACTAAGCCAACCCTACCAGAATTTTGATGAGCTTTACCAGCACGCCCAAGCCGCCCAGCAAGAACTCGAACAACTACTGGCACAAATCAGCCTTCACACGGAAGCAAAGCCTATCCTCCCAGGCATTAAATCTCGCCAGCGTGCCGAGCAGAAGATTGCCACCGAACTCAATGGCCATCCAGAAAAACTCACTGACCTTGCCCGCGGCACGCTTGTCGCCAATAACATTTCCTCGCTGGTCGACGCTTTTAACCACCTAAACCGCGAGAGCACCATCGTCGAAACCAAAAACCGATTCAAACAACCTGCCTCTTCAGGCTATCGTGATCTTAAGGTACTGGTACAGCTTCCTGAGACCGGCCTAATCGCCGAAGTACAGCTTCACTTAGACACCATTGCTGAGATCAAAAGTGGCCCCGAGCATGACATCTACGAGTCGATTCAACACATCGAACGCCAAGCAGGCCAAGAACAACGAACTCTGAATGATATCGAAGTGGCAAAAATCAAAATGTTGAGACAACAATCTCAACATATGTACCAACAGGCCTGGCACCAATACCTGCAGCCAGAACCGCTAGCTATGGCGAGTTAACCGATTTATTTATCAAGGGGAGTTTGTCGCTCCCCTTTGTATTTCAGGTGATTACAGTTCCCTTCTGTCAGCCCCTTGTTAACTCTCACCAAGGAACATTCCAAATTCATCCCGCGTTCAGATAACTTTGCTAATCTAGCACGCATAGAGTAGCTAGCAACTCAAAAATACGTCGCTTTTTCTGAGCAGGTTTACCCGCTGAGATGCACCTTTTTACGTATGAGGCCCGATCTGATCGGCCGACCAAGGAGTTGTTTGATGGATTTGAAATCTGTACTTCGAACGTGTTTTGTTCTGTTTTTCCTGACCCGCGGGTCAGCGATGGCAACACCATTGATGACAGACTACTCTGGACAAGATTACGAGGTATCACCAAAGCATTCTGAAGCCAGTAAAAAGTCGTTCCAAAAAAGCCTGAGCGGTCTTTACAGCATTGAAAGCTGGCGCGCTGCCAATATTCAGCAGCCTCACTCTAATTTTGAGGATTTATACAAAGTGGCTCCTTCGGCCCAACAGGAACTTGCTAACCTGATGAACGAAGTGGGTATGATGACTGACACCAGTATCGTGATGCCTGATGTTAAATCAAGGGCACGAGCAGAAAAGAAGATTGCGACAGAACTCAATGGCGATGCCAGTAAAATTACTGACCTTGCGCGAGCGTCTTTGGTAGCAGACGATATTCCGGGCCTAGTGCATGCCTTTGAGTTGATCAGTAAAGAGGCAACAATTGTATCAGTGAAAAACCGATTTAAATCGCCGACTGATTCTGGCTATCGTGACTTAAAACTACTAGTGAAACTACCTGACTCTGAGCTAATTGCTGAAGTACAGCTACACCTTGAAGCAATTTCTGACGTGAAAAATGGTGAAGAGCACAAAATTTATGAACAAATTCAGCATATTGAGCGAACGGCTCTTAGCCAGAACCGCCCACAAAATGAATTTGAAATGGCACAGATTAACAAGCTAAGAACAACATCGAAATCCCTGTACCATGATGCATGGCAGCAGTACCTGCAGCCTACAAGTATTGCCGTCTAACAGTTCCCCCCAGAGGTCACTCGCTAGAAATCAGAGTAGTGGCCTCTTTCTAATAAACATAAAGAAGCCAAAAGTATTTCAAGTTGTTTCAGTTTTGAGCATGATTCTCATTTTTGACTACGCTTTTATGTGGTGGCAGTGCAATCGTGATTAAACATTCACTCAACTTGGGGCCAAAACAACAACGCAGCCCCTAATATTAGAGACCGCGTTATGACCAATCGTTACCAACCCATAGACCACACGTTGCAAAACTATCTTGAGCAAGCCTGCGATGCCCATTATGAGGTTCGTCTTGAACTCACAGATAACAGCACGTTGGAAGGGCAATGTATTAACACTGAGATTCATCCAGACCGCTCTAAGTGGCTAGTCTGCAAAACTCGCTACCAGTACACCAAAATTCGACTCGATTTTATTGCCAAAATGAAATCGCTCACCCCCGGCGCAAGCTTTTCGGAAGTTGCATCAGCACACGCATTGGTAAAAGGATAAAAAAAGAGCACCTAAGTGCCCTTCTATTCTTACTCAATGGTTGTCAATGCTCACTTATGGACCATGATCTCCAAGATCTGGACATCAGTTTGTGTCATTGCGCCATTGGCCAATGCAGACATATTTCGGATTGAGGCATCGACATCATCCGCAACGATACCTTCATTCCCCGTTACGCGGATACCATCGAGTGCCATCAATGCTGCTTTTATGGCAGCGCTCGCCGACGATGACACCTTCATCGCACAACTGGTCTTGGCACCGTCACAGATGATCCCGGTGATATCGCCAATCATGCTGCAGATAGCATTACTGATATGGCGGAACTGCCCCCCGAGTAACCAAGTCATACCTGCCACGGCTCCCATCGAGGCGGTTGTAGCACCGCACAGAGCCGATAGCTTGTTCTGATAGCTTTTGATATAGATAGCCATCAAATGCGACATCATCAGGGCGCGCACCGTTGTTTCGTGATCGGCTTTAACATGCTCGGCGACCACCACCACAGGCATTGTCGCGGCAATCCCTTGGTTACCCGAGCCCGAGTTACTCATCGCCGGTTTCATCGCACCATCCATGCGGGCATCAGATGCCGCGGATGTACGACGCAGAATATCTGTCAGCAGGCCTCCGGACAGCAGGCCGCGATCGACATTGCGTTGGAACGTCGCACCAATTTGCAGACCGTACTTTCCTGTTAGCCCTTCTTTCGATAGCTCATCGTTCAATGAATAGGCTTGGGAGATAAAATCAATGTCTTCCAAAGGAGCATTCAAGGCGAACTCAAAGATATCCTGGGCTGTCGCCTGCTCGAAGATATTTTCTCTTGCCGGAACTTGGCTACTATCTGCCTGATCGGCAATAAACAGTGGCTGGCCATTTTTTTCAATCGAAACAATACGCGTATGGCTATCGGCAATAATGACGGTCACCGAATCATCACCACTGGTTACGGTCACTTTGGCAAACAAGATATTGCTGACGTCCGCAACACCAACCGACACCACACCAGTGTCGAGCATCGCTTTGGCACTAGCAACATCTTGCGAAGTGATGTTTCTCAGTACCTCCAGGCCCGCATCCGCGTCGCCTGCAAGCGCACCCACGGCTGCGGCAATCGGCAACCCCACCATTCCGGTACCCGGTACACCGACCCCCATTCCATTTTTCATTAAGTTCGGTGAGACATAAGCGTCAATTTTGGTTGGAGCAAGATTAAGCTCACGCGTTGCCACGGCAGCAGCCAACGCAACAGAGACAGGCTCGGTACACCCCAACGCAGGCACAACTTCACGCTGTACTGTCTCAACAAAACCATTCCACAGATGCTTTTTCATGTTCATCACCTTCATGACATTAGGTAGGGTTGCCGGGCTCATTAGAATGCAATAAAAGAAAACATAAGCCCTTGTCTTTATGAGGTTTAATGTACAGCTATCTTGAGAAAAAGATTTTCTTATTTCGCCTATATAAATCAGTTATTTTAGAAAAACTTTCTCCCACAAGAGAAAAGCGTGACACAAATCAACCGGAATATCCCTTTCAAGGCAAATAAAACCACTACCAAGCAAATCATCATCGTCTCACCTGATGATTCAGATAAATTACGCCCACAAAAAACGGCCTCATCTGAGACCGTTCGAAGTAAATTTCCAACCATGCTTCGCTATCTAGCGGTGATGACTCAAGCAGCCAATCAGCTTGCGGCTCTAAAGAGGATTTCCCCGTCTTCCGCCGTCCCTTTGTCCATCAATTCAGCAACAATGGTTTTCAGCAAGAACGTTTCACGTTCGATCGACATGCCTTTTTTTTCGCTGTTGGCAATCGTGTGCTCATTATGGGCAATCGCATCATAGATATTGATCCAAACTGGCTTCATACCGTTCTTCACTTCATAATCTTCCAGCTTGGTGTCGCCCAGCTGCTCATCGATGCTACAGACGTAACAGTAAGAAAGCATATGCATGATGTCATGTTCTGGCTTGTACCATGGGCGGTACTCTTCGTAGATACCAAACTCACGAATATCACGGATGTTTTGTGCGCCAGTTTCTTCCTGCAGTTCGCGGATCAACCCCTCAATGGCATCTTCCCCTTCATCAATGCCACCCCCCGGTAAGGTATAGTCGTGGTATCGCTCGGTGTACAACATTAGGATATTGTCACCATTGAGGATAATGCCCCGTGCCGCCTTCCGATGAAACGTATTGTATTGAAGCTCAGAGGTATCAAGCTCGTTTAAATCAGGGTGCACAGTTGATTTTAGTAGTCGCATATTTCTTTTCCGAACGCTTCTGCAAGCGGTGCATTCTAGCCGATAACCCCGCAATCCCCAAATCAAAGCGATTTGAGGCAGACACCAAGCCACAAAACCCCGCCACGAATGCTCGCTGAATAAGCCTGAGATTAGCCCGTTGGGTCTTAATTGAACTGGAATAAACGCTTAAAGAAATTCTCTACTTTACGCACACACCCCTGCTTCAATGTCCCTTGAGGATCCCAGGCGGGTAGGTGTGTTTGCCCGACACAGCTTTGCGATAAAACACCGTGTTGATCACGGTAATAGTCAAAGTCACTAATTTGAGCCGGGGTCTGTAAGACCAGAGGTTCCGGATCGCGGCTTTGGATATAGTCTGCATACAAACGGAGCGGGCCTGACGAGCCGGTAAGCTTAACGGCCTTGTTATCATCGCGCCCCATCCATACGGTTACCACTTCACGGCCATCGACACCGACATACCAGCTGTCTCGGCCTCTATCAGAAGTACCGGTTTTGCCGGCCAACCGTGATGATGGCAGCAAGCTGTTAAGGTAACGCCCTGTCCCTTCGCTAACAACACGCTGCAGCCCGTACATGGTCAGCCAAGCCGCTTGCAGTGAGACAGCCTGGGTGGATACCGGCAAGGATTGATAAAGGATATTCCCTTCGCTATCAACCACTGCACCCAGTGCCGAGAGTTCAGTACGATGGCCGCCACTGGCAATGGTCTGATACATCTGGGTCACTTCTACCGGGGTCAGGGTGAATGCCCCGAGCAGCATAGACGGCAGCTTCGGCACTTCATTTTTATCGATACCGAGTTTTTCCATGGTGTTGATCACTTCATCCAGGCCAACCGCCATGCCCAGATTCACCGTCGGGATGTTATAGGACTTCGCTAAGGCGCTATACAGCGGTACCTCGCCCCGGTACTGCCTGTCATAGTTTCGCGGCGACCAATTCTCCCCGTTCTGGCCCTTCAGGGTCAACGGCCTGTCTTGAAGGCTGGTTGCCAAGGAGAAGCGCTTAGGCATCTCCAGCGCGGCAAGGTATACCGCTGGTTTAACCACAGAGCCAATCTGGCGCTTGGCATCCACGGCCCGGTTGAAGCCGTCATACCCCGGGCGTGAGCCGCCGACCATGGCACGGATTTCTCCGCTGACTCTATCGGCAACCACCACGGCAGTTTCAAGCTGGTCACCGGCTTTCGACTCAAGCTGTGGGATCATTTTGCGAACGGATTGCTCGGCCAACTCCTGTGAGCGCGGATCCAATGTGGTGAATAGCCTTAGTCCCCGCCCCGCCTCATAGTTTTTCACCTTCGCGGCCAGTTCCCGCTGAAGCTGGCCGAAATATGCAGGCTGACGGTTGGAAATTGTCCCTTTGGTTTGTATATCAAGGGGCTTATCTACCGCGGCAAGATAATCCTCTTGCTCCAGCACGCCATTTTCAAACATCAGCTGCAACACGAGATCACGTCGGTGCTTGGCCCGCTCAGGATATCGCCACGGATTGTAATATGAGGGCCCTTTGACCAGACCAACAAGAAATGCTTGCTGGTCCACGCGAAGCTCAGACAGTGGCAGGCCAAAATAAAACCGCGAGCCAAGTTCGAAGCCATGCACCGCATCGCGACCGCTCTGGGCCAGGTACACCTGGTTTAGATACGCATCAAGGATCTGATCTTTGCTGTAGCGATAGTCGATAATCAAAGCCATGTATGCTTCGCGGGCTTTGCGCCACAGACTACGCTCGCTGGTCAAAAACATATTTTTGGCCAATTGCTGGGTCAAGGTACTGCCGCCCTGAACCGTTCGGCCTGCCTTGAGGTTGGCAATGAACGCCCGGGCGATAGCCGTTGGCGAGACGCCGTCATGCTGATAGAAATCTCTATCTTCTGTTGCAATCAGAGCATCGATCAAAGCGTCAGGCATTTCATCCTTCGGCCGGTAAATGCGCTGCTCTTCTGTCTGCGCTTCTAGCATACCCAACAACTTAGGCTCAACCCGGATATAGCCCAGCTCACGGTTTGACTCAACCTCAGTGATCGATCTCACCTTGGAGTAATCAAATTTGACAACGACATGGCGCGCTTCCTGCTGCCCATCGCGAAATTCAAATGGTCGGCGGATCAATTCAACGGCCAGCCGACTGGTCGAGTATTCGCCAGGGCGAGTAGGTTTGCTGACCTTGCGGTACTTCAATACTTCCAACTCGTTGATTAAGTCTTCATAACGGACCAGCACACCCGGCTGAAGCGACAGTTCGCGCGCATAAACCACAGAAGGAAGCTGCCACAGTTGCCCCTCGAACTTGGCCGTGACTTCTTCATTGATATCCATGCCCATTTTAATCAAGCCTCCCGTAGTAAGCAGGCAGACACCTACTACAGCAAACTTCAATTTCCGGTAAGAACGACGAGGCTTGACGCTTTTCTTTGGTGCCGCGGATTCAGATGATGAGATACCCAGTTCAGTTATTTGAGGCTCAATACGCTTCTGTTGCTTGGTCATAATGTCGCTTTCGTTACAAATTCGCGCCGACCATACCGCAAGGTTCACCTAACTTTGTCAGTAATCTGTCAAAGCATTATCCCCCTTTATGAGTACAACCAGCCTAAGGCCCCCCAATAGCTGGAAATTAAGCTCAAAATCACGCAAAATACGCGCCCACAACTGATAGCCAAGCAGAGAGATAATGGAACGCGATTACAAACTAGAGTGCCTGATGACGATGCCACGCCATGAGCTGGAAGAATTCAGCTTACGGGTGATTGGCCGCATGGTGCCTGAAGATATGATGCAAGAAATCTTTACCTTTGAGCAGGAAGAGATCGACAGCGAAGATCGCATGAAGTCTGCACAGTTCGATGCCATGCTACGAATGACAGCCATCGCGCTTGGTGAAGTCAGCGCCGCGTTTGCCGAATCGGACAATGCCCACCAGAACACCGTGCGCATGACCCGCCTTATTCTCTGGCATTTCTACGCGATGTCATTCAACCTGGAAGAAGCCGTCACCCTGGAGCAGCATTGCGACCAGGTAGAAAAACTGTTGGTCAACGCGCCCAAAGACGCATTTGGCTGGATTAAAGTACTGACCGACTTGCTTCACACTTACGCTGAGCTCAACGAGCAGCGTAACGGCTAAGCAGCCTATCCCGGTAACTTCCGATATTTAGGTCATTCCCCAGCCAGTACAACAATACCTCGCTGGGGAGACGACATTATTCCAGTGAAGCTTGATGCTTACGGATCAAATCATCCATTGCCTGTTGGGCATGCTGCTGAACATGGCTGAAACAATCTTCGTGGCTCATCGCTTCAACCACTTCGTAATAGCACTTGAGCTTAGGCTCTGTTCCTGATGGCCTGACCACCACCCGGGAACCATCATCGAGGTGATAAATCAACACATCACTCGGCGGTAAGTCTATCTCCTCAATCCGCCCATCGGCATGAATACGCTGCGACAGTTTCAAATCATCAATAATGGCCACCCCCCTTCCGGCAATATGGGTTGGAGGCGTTGCGCGCAAACTGTCACCTACCGGTGGCGACCCCGGTTGCAAGGCAATACTTCGCTGGGCATTGATATACAGGCCGTGTTCCCTGTAGATAGACTCAAGCTGGTCCCATACCGTTTTTCCTTTTGCCGCAAGCTCTGCTGCTAACTGGGCAAACGCTACCAGGGCAGACAATCCGTCTTTATCCCACACAGTATTACCGACGGTGTAGCCTAACGCTTCCTCATAGGCGAAAAGAAATTGACTGTCTGCGGTTTGCTTGTCCATTGCTACGTTGGTCAACCACTTGAACCCGGTCAACGTTTGGTAGAACACGGCATCCACCGACTCGGCGATTTTCTTAAGCAAGGTGGAAGAAACAATGGTGGTACCAACCAAATTTTGGGTCGGGGCAGCATGGGTCAGCAAATAATGCCCCAGCAAGACACCGACCTGATCCCCGGTCAGCATTTGGTATTCCCCTTCCTCCGTTCTCACCGCGACGGCAAAGCGGTCGGCATCGGGATCATTGGCACAGGCCAACATGGCTTGATGCTTATCGGCTTCTGCAATCACAAGATCCATTGCCCCCGGCTCTTCCGGGTTAGGGAAATTGACAGTGGGAAATGTCCCATCGGGCTCGCGCTGAGCGGCCACACTGTAAACTTTGCTGAATCCGGCATCGGCCAACAGTGATTCGGCCAGCTCCGCACCGACGCCGTGCATTGCGGTGTAGGCAAGACTCAGTGCCTCAGGCTGATGATGATTTGACAACAGCGGGCTATTATTTAGCGCCTTGCGGTATTCGGTATAGAAATCATCATTTAACCAGACCAGCAGCCCTTCCCGCTCTCCATCCTCTACCGAGTGTTGCGGTAACGGCTCTGCAGCGGCGATATCAATTTGACCGGCTATACCCGAGTCGTGGGGGGGGATAATTTGGGCGCCATTGCCCCAGTATACCTTGAACCCGTTATACGCCGGTGGGTTATGACTAGCAGTGACGACCACGCCTGCTGCTGCATTGAGGTGACGCACGCCAAAGGCGACGACGGGGGTCGGAGCCACATTATCGGTCAGGAAAACCTTGATCCCCAAAAACGTCAGCATTGCCGCTGCATCGTGAGCAAACTGACGTGAATCCGGACGGCCATCATAGCCAATGACCACACCCTTGATGGCAGACTGCGGCTCAACCTGCTGCAGGTACTTACCTAGCCCCAATGCCGTTTCTTGAATAACCAGCCGGTTCATCCGATTTGGTCCGGCTCCAACGATCCCGCGCAGCCCAGCAGTACCGAAGGCCAAACGCGAAGCAAACCGCTCAGCCAACTCCGATTGGTTATTAGCATCAACGAGTTTTTGAAGTTCTTTGCGTGTAACCGGATCAGGATCCCGTGCTAACCATGTTGAGACTTCTGGTTGCATGTCGACCTTCCCTTTTTAAGACCATTTGGGAAAGTATAGAGCGTGTGCCACAGGGAACAATCACCTCTGTCTTAAAAGGCAGACTTGGCATTACGGAGAGTAAGTCATTGGAAGGCGGTGCGTGAGCCGTGTTTTACAACTATAAAAAAATCCAGCTCCCTTAGGAGCTGGATTTGCAAGTCATCAAATTAGATTGTGTAATCTAGGTTGATTAATCTTCGAAGCGAGGCTTACGGTCGCGGCGAGGTGCGCCATGGTTACGCTCACCACGGAAGCTACCACGGTTATCACCACCACGGTTGCGATCGAAACGACGCTCGCCGTCACGACGTGGGCGGAAGCCTTCGCGGTTACCTTCACGGTTGCCATCGCGGTTACCACGGTAGCCACCACGGTTGCCATCACGGCCGCCACGGCGGTGCTCGCGAAGTACATCGTCAGCAACAACTACGGCTTTCGCTTCGTTCTGGCGAATGCGTAGTTTCTTAAGCTGTGCAGCCACTTCGCTGGTCATCTTCTTAGGAAGCTGAACATAAGTGTGCTCTGGAGCCAACTTAATCGCACCGATGAACTCTTTGCTTAGGCCCAGTTCGTTTGCGATTGCGCCAACGATATCTTTAACCTGAACGCCTTGCTCACGGCCAACCTGTAGCTGGTAAGTATCCCAGTCAGCAGTGTTGAAGCTACGACGCTCACGGCGTTCGCCACGCTCACCGCGTTCACCGCCACGGTCATCACGGCGACGCTCACGACGCTGCTTGTCACGCTCGATAGCAGCAATCATTGGGTCCGGACCTTTGTAGAACAGAGGACGGTTACCCTGCTGGCGCTTAAGCAGCATAGCGGCAAGTGTTGAAGCATCAACTTCAATTGTTTCTTGTAGCTTCTCTACCAGCTCAACGAAAGCTTCTAGGCTTGCTTCTTCTTTCTGTGCTTCTAGTTCCTGACCCAAACGGTTCAGACGTGCTTCAGCAACAGCGTCACGTAGAGGAAGCTGGATTTCTTCCATACGAGACTTAGTAACACGCTCGATTGTACGCAGCATGCGGATCTGGTTAGTACGAACCAATAGGATCGCTTTACCGTTACGACCAGCACGGCCAGTACGACCGATACGGTGGATGTATGACTCAACATCGAATGGGATGTCGTAGTTAAATACGTGCGTAATACGCGGAACATCAAGACCACGAGCAACAACGTCAGTTGCTACTAGGATATCGATAACACCTTTCTTGATGTGATCAACCGTACGCTCACGTAGAGACTGAGGAATATCACCGTGAAGAGCAGCAGCTTTGAAGCCGCGTGCAGATAGCCAGTCAGCCAGACGCTCGGTATCCTGACGAGTACGTACGAATACGATAGACGCATCAGTATCTTCAGTTTCAAGAAGACGCATCATTGCTTCGTCTTTCTCTACGCCTTTAACAACCCAGAACTGCTGCTCAACCTGAGATACAGTACGGTTTTCACCAGCAACGTCGATACGCGCAGGTTCACGCAGGAAACGGTCAACGATTTCTTTAACCATTGGCGGCATAGTTGCAGAGAACAGAACACGCTGTGCTGTTTCTGGCGCTTGCTCCATGATCCAAGTAACGTCGTCAACGAAGCCCATTTTCAGCATTTCGTCTGCTTCATCAAGTACAAACGTGTGTACTTCATCAAGGTGTAGACGATCACGCGTGATAAGGTCTTTAACACGGCCAGGAGTACCAACAACAATGTGGGCACCGCTCTTAAGGGCACGCATTTGATCAACGATAGAAGCACCACCGTAAATCTCTAGAACTTTCAGACCCTTAACGTTCTGACCTAGAGTCTTGATTTCAGCTGCTACCTGAATCGCTAGTTCACGAGTCGGAGCCATAACAATAGCCTGAGGCTTGTGCTGGCCAAGATCTAGTTTGTTTAGCAGAGGCAGTGAGAATGCCGCTGTTTTACCTGTACCAGTTTGCGCTTTACCAAGTGCATCAGTACCAGTAAGTAGAAGAGGAATAGACGCCGCCTGGATAGGAGTCGGCGCAACGAAGCCCATTGAGTCTAGTGCGGATAGTAGTGTGTCGGCCAGGTCTAACTGGCGAAATTCTGTAACAGATTCTTGCATTGGGATCCCAATAAATGATCTAACGTAAAACGGGGCCCCTTCGGCTATAAAACGGTTCTGCAACAGCAACCACAAGCTTGGGCCTCGACTATAGAGGCGCGCATTGTGCGTCATTACAAGATAAAAAGCCAGAAAAAATTGAGCACTGTCACAAATTAACCTTCAAGCACCTATTATTTATACAATAAGTGCAACAGGTCAGCCATTTCCGAGAAAAATTAGTCACTCATCGCATTTAAAACACATTTCAATTGCCCCTATTTGGCCGACTTTTGTTACAAATAGTTGCTTCAATTAACCGCTGAGCCTACTCAACTCATTCAACCCAGAGCAAATTATCGCAACCCCTGCATAATTTTCCCGTTAAACAAATATGATAATCCGATGTCAGCATAGGCTTGGCGCTTGGTTTTATGGACTGAAAACTTTATAGTGTGCGTGTTAACAACCTGAGACCGGGCATAATGTTTCAAGATAATCCTTTACTAGCACAGCTTAAAAAACAAATTCAGGAAACACTTCCTAAAAAAGAAGGCAGCATCAAAGCGACTGACCGTGGTTTTGGCTTTCTCGAAGTCGACAGCAAAGAGAGCTTCTTCATTCCACCTAACTATATGAAGAACGTCATGCACGGTGACCGTGTAATGGCTGTTATTCGTACCGAGAAGGAACGTGAAGTTGCCGAGCCGCAGGAACTGATTGAGCAGTTCATCACTCGCTTTATCGGCCGAGTGAAGCTCATTCGTGACCGCCTGCATGTCGTTCCCGATCACCCACAGCTAAAAGATGCTATTAAAGCACGCCCTGTCAAAGGTCTTAATCCTGAATTGCTGAAAGAAGGCGATTGGGTTGTTGCCAACATGACACGCCACCCGCTGGTTGGTGACAACAAGACTTTCTTCTGCGAGATCAAAGAAAAGATCACTGATAGCAACGACAAAATTGCCCCTTGGTGGGTCACACTGGCTCGTCACGACCTGCCAAATGCGGAACCTGCGCCGCAGGAAAGCTGGTCAATGCTTGAGGAAGGTTTGGAGCGTCAAGATCTGACCGAGCTGCCTTTCATCACTATCGATGGTGATTCAACCAAAGATATGGACGACGCTATCTACACCGTAGCCAAGGAAGACGGTAGCTTTGAAATCACGATCGCCATTGCCGATCCTACTTCCTACATTGAAGTTGGCGACAAGATGGATAAAGAAGCACGTGAGCGTGGCTTTACCATCTACCTGCCAGGCCGTAATATTCCAATGCTGCCACGTGAGCTCAGTGACGAGCTTTGTTCGTTGCTGGAAAACGAAAAACGCCCTGCCCTTTGCTGCCGTGTCAGCATCGACAGCAGCGGTGTTATCCAAGACGATATTCATTTCTTTGCCGCTTGGATCAAATCGCAGGGCCGTTTGGCTTACGACAATGTCTCTGATCTGCTTGAACACGGTGCTTGTGAAAACTGGGCGCCAAACGAAATCATCTTTGAGCAAATCAAGGCCCTTCACGGTTTTGCTAATGCGCGCAGCGACTGGCGTGCTGCCAACGCGGTGGTATTCCCGGACCGTCCAGACTACCGTTTCGAACTGAGTGAAGATAACGATGTTATCGCCATCCATACCGATCCTCGTCGTACAGCAAATCGTATGATCGAAGAAGCGATGATCACAGCGAATATTTGTGCTGGCCGCGTACTGCAAGAAAAGTTCGGATTCGGTGTTTACAACTATCACAACGGTTTTAATCCAGAAAAATTGGATACCGCGATGGACTTCCTGACCAATGCCGAAGCACCGTTTGAAAAAGAACAACTGCTGACGCTTGAAGGTTTCAGTGCACTGCGCCGTTGGTTGAACGCCCAGGACACGACATACCTAGACAACCGTCTACGTAAATTCCAAGCGTACAGTGAAGTAGGTAACACACCGGCAGCTCACTACGCGATGGGCCTTGATGTCTACGCGACCTGGACATCACCTATCCGTAAGTATGGTGACATGATCAACCACCGCCTACTGAAAGCAGTAATCTCAGGCCAAGAGCCTAGCCAAACGCCGGACGATAGCGTGGGCGAAGAGATCGCGATCCACCGCCGCAACCACCGTATGGCCGAGCGTGATGTTGCCGATTGGCTATATGTTCGCCTGCTAAAAGATGCCGTCAAAGACGCAACGGTGTTTACTGCAGAGATTTTCGATATCAACCGTGCCGGTATGCGTGTTCGCCTGCTAGAGAATGGCGCAGCCGCATTTATCCCTGCTCCTCTTATCCTCGACAACAAAGAGCGTATTGAGTGCAACGGCGAGCTAGGTATCGTCAACATCGACAAGATAAAAGAGTACCAGCTTGGCGACCAGCTTGAAGTAACCATTGCTGAAGTCCGTTCTGCGACACGCCAGCTCGTTGCTAAGCCAGTCAAGCAGTTCCCGGCACCGGAAGCAGAGAAAGCACCAGCAGAGTCTGCTGAAGCCTAATCTGTCGCCAAGTTCCAAATTAATAGGCCAGCGTTAGCTGGCCTTTTTTATGATATTCACTATAACAATACAGTTAACTAACTCTGCCACATTGCTCAGTGGCCCAACCAGAAGTCAGCTATGCAAAATACAAAAAACCAACGAGTACATCAGCAAGTCCAACAGTGGCTGGAACAGGTCGTCATCGGGCTAAACCTCTGCCCTTTTGCAGCCAAGCCCAATCGCAACCAGCAAATCCAGATCTTCATCTCCGAGGCGCAAAGCGAAGATATTCTGTTGGAAGAGATCTACCAGCAGTTCCAGAAACTCGATCGAACTCCAGTAGACGAACTGGAAACCACCTTAGTCGTAACACCAGGCCTCTTCGATGACTTTGCAGACTATAACCAATACCTTGACCTTATTGATGCGCTGGTCTTCCAGATGGGTTACCAAGGTATCTACCAGGTTGCGAGCTTCCATCCTGACTATTGCTTCCATGGCACTGAGCCCGAAGACGCCGAGAACTTAACAAACCGCTCCCCTTACCCCATTTTTCACCTGATCCGTGAAGAGAGCATGGAAAAAGTGTTAAAACACTACCCTGATCCTGAAGGGATCCCGGAGCGCAATATCGAGCGCGTTGAGGGACTTTCATCAGAAGAAGTAAGAATCTTATTCCCTTTCATCAAGTAGGCCATAGCTAGGCACGAGGCTTGAATATGCGTAGTGCCTTTTTTCTTTATGCCAATCTAGTGCTGATTTTTGACAGCGTTCACAACAAATATTGCTTAAACATTGCTATAACTTGTTAACGATAAGAACGCACGCACCTATGCGCTTTGTAGCAAAGTGTATATAATTAATAAGAGTAATTGCATTTCACATTATATGATCCGCCGTTTTTAACTTGAGCAAAGGTATCATCAGCAAGCAATGCAACTATTTTCACCCCCTATCTGGCGAAATGCTATTTCCCGATTTGGCTACCCCATCCTTTTGGCATTTATTGTGCTAGAAGGGTTGCATCATGCTTCACCCCTCTCTCCGCTGAATGAGGCGCTAGTCAAAACTCTACCATACATACTATTACCTGTTGCCGTCTTCCTTGGGGAGCTATTTAACCAATCGCGAACGTCATTGGCAGCAATATTATTACTATGTAGCTATCACATCATACAAACTTGGCTACAATCACCACTATCAATTCCGAGTACCAAACTAGCTTATACCTTACTTGCTGTCGCTCTTCCCTTGAATTTACTGTGGATTCATAGGTTGCCGGAACGCCGCTTGGTCACCCGCTCAAATATCTATTTTTTAGTTGCTGCTCTCTTACAGTTCATCGCCGCTACATTTCTCGTTAACTACTTAGCAAACTTTGACCTAACCCTGATATGGCAGCACTACTTAGTCAGCTTTCCACTCATATCAAAGCTGCCTGTTGCCATCATCTTACTGTTTGTGGCATCACTAACTTTGCATTCCATGCTGGTGTTAAAACGTAACCAACCCCATGATCACGCATTATTTATCGGTACGCTTTTTTCTGCGCTGACCTTCACCTTCTTTCAGTACAACATGATTTCGAGTGTTGCCTACTCGGTGTCATCTCTATTACTACTAACCAACCTTATCAGTTGCAGCCATGAGCTCGCCTACATTGATCAATTAACAGGAATTCCTGGTCGACGCTCGCTGGATACGGAACTGAAACATCTCGGGCGCACCTATTCTATTGCAATGATCGACATAGACCACTTTAAGATGTTCAATGACACTTATGGCCATAATACAGGAGACGATGTGTTACGCCTTGTCGCCAGCATCCTTGCCAAACAATCGAACAATGCCAAGGTCTATCGATACGGCGGTGAAGAGTTCACCATTATCTTCAAAGGCAGGACTCAAGAAGCCAGCTTGAGGTTTTTAGAGCAAGTACGCAAACAGGTTGAGAGCTATCCATTAAACGTTTTGGATCATCCCACAAGCGATAGTTCGGATGATAGCCAAAAATTATACACCCATATTACCGTCAGTATCGGTGTATCTGATAACCACAAAATGGATAGCCCTTACTCAGTATTGAAAGCCGCTGATCTGGCGCTGTATCGAGCCAAGTCCAATGGCAGAAACCAGGTTTGCCAGCGACTCCACATCTAGTTCGCCACGGAGTCGACGATGCATGAGATACGCGCATTCCTTTTAGACCTTAGCCTCAAAGCTGCCAAGTAAAAATCGTAGACGTTATTGAGGTATGAATACAAAAAAACCCGAACAGTTGTGTCGGGTTTTGGTTACTAAATAAACTTACTCTTTGTGCAAAGGTAAGCCCAGCTATGCAGCAACGCCAATGTCATTTGGAGCCCAGTTTACCCTAACAGATCGGCGGCCAAACCTTCGTTAGGCACTAGGCCCGGGAGTTGCTTGCCTAAGTGAAAAACAAGCATGTTGTTATTATTCATCGGGGCACTCATTTATACCCCACTAGAATGATTCTATCAGCACAAACTGGAATGTGGAACTATAAAGATGGCTTAAATAGTTAAAACCTATCATTTATTCAAAATTTTACTTTTTGAGCAAGTTGATAATAATAAACAGAAAGTCATCACAAAAAAGCAATAGGAAACATGATTATAGATTGACGGTTAATTGATATTTTATAAATAAAAAAAGTGACCATATTGATGATCACTTTTATAAGAATGAGGCAAATCTAATTGTTCGAGCCTTCCTTCATCTCTTTTTTAAGCTTAGTACATTCATAGACCGGAATGGCTGTTACACCCAATATCTTCCCTTCATACATACAGATTATTTGTGGTGCAGTCACTGTACTACCGCCACTGTGACCCGATGAAGAATTGGCGAAAGTAAATCCAGAAAAAGCAAGCATCATCAGAACAAGTATTGTTTTCATTAGAAGCCTCCACATATTTGGGTTTATTCACAACGTAAACCAACTTCTAAAGCGTAGCAGTTATTATCTGAAATAAAAGCACTATATCGCTTGGATAGGATAATATCCGCTTCCCTGCTTTACTGATAAAAATCACACTTACCACAATGACAAACACTCTGTAGCTGGAGTTTCCCATAAAAAAACCGGATGCCAAGGCATCCGGTTTGCGTTGCTACGTCAGGCAAAAAGTGGACAAATTACCCTTTCACACCACCTGCCGTTAGACCACCGACCAAGAACTTCTGGGCCAGCAGGAAGACAGTCGTAATTGGAATCGCTGATAGCACTGCGGCCGCCGCAAAGTCACCCCATAGGTAGTTCTGCGGGTACAGGTACTGCTGCATACCAACCGCTAGCGTATAGTTGCTTACATCCGTCAGTAGCAGTGAGGCTACTGGTACTTCAGTCACCACACCGATGAACGACAAGATAAATACTACCGCAAGAATCGGCACCGACAGTGGCAGAAGAACCAAGCGGAATGCCTGCCAAGGCGTTGCACCATCCAGTGCTGCCGCTTCCTCCAGTGAGCCATCAATGGTTTCGAAGTATCCTTTGATTGTCCAAACATGCAGGGCAATACCACCAAGGTAAGAGAAAATCAGACCACCGTGTGTGTTTAGCCCCAAGAATGGGATGTACTGGCCTAGACGGTCAAACAAGGCGTACAACGCAACCAGAGCTAGTACCGCAGGGAACATCTGGAAAATCATCATCCCTTTCAGGATAGTGCTCTTGCCTTTAAAGCGCATACGGGCAAACGCATAGGCACTGGTAGTCGACAGAGCGACAATGATGATAGAAGTAATACCTGCCACCTTCACGGTGTTCCACAACCACAGTAGTACTGGGAATGGCGGCGGTGTCACGCTACCGTCACTGTTAGTCACAGAGAAACCTAGAGCCAGTCGCCAGTGATCTAGGGTTGGGTTACTTGGGATCAACTCACCGCTTGCAAAGTTACCTTCACGCAGGGAGATGGCAACAATCATCAGTAGCGGGAAAATCGTTGCTGCCAGGAACAAACACAATCCAATGTGTGTTGCCCATACCCGATATTTTAATGACTTAGGTTGAACCATTGGCATGACGTCTCTCCTTAGTCCTGCTCAAGCTTAGTGTTGGTAAATTTCAGGTTAAGTAGTGCCATACCACCGACCAATAGGAAGATAACTGTTGCGATAGCACCGGCTAGACCGAAGTCCTGGCCACCGCCACCTTCAAACGCGATACGGTAGGTATAACTTACTAGCAAGTCAGTGTAACCTGCTGGCTCTGACGTACCGACCATATTCGGACCACCAGAGGTCAATAGCTGAATCATTACAAAGTTGTTGAAGTTAAACGCGAAACTTGCAATCAGTAGCGGTGTTAGCGGTTTAATCAACATTGGTAGCGTGATGTTGAAGAAGTTCTGGATTGGACCTGCACCATCAATGGCAGACGCTTCGTACAAATCTTCAGGAATCGACTTCAATAGGCCCATACATAGGATCATCATGTAAGGGAAACCAAGCCAGGTATTTACCAAGACCACCATCACTCGGGCCATGACCGGGTCTGAGAACCACGATGGCTTGATCCCGAACATGGCTTCAAGCAACATGTTTATCTCACCGAAGCTCTGGTTGAACAAACCCTTGAAAATCAGAATCGAGATAAATGACGGTACCGCATACGGAAGGATAAGCAACACACGGTATACACCACTGAATTTTAGTGGTTCCCACTGTACGATAACAGCAAGGATCATACCCAGAGCAAGAGTCAAAGCTACGGCGAGGAAGGCAAACACAACCGTCCAGATGAAGATACCAACAAATGGCTCCTTGATGCCGTCGTCAGTCAATACACGTTCGAAATTAGCGGCACCGACGCCGACGACGAATCCAGGTGAAATTGGTTTTTCGACGAACTCACCATTGGCATCAACAGGCTGGTAGAAGCCAATCTCATAGTTTGGCTTGAACAGCTGATTGGTCTCGTTGTTCAGTAGTGACTCGCCATCTTCCTGCAAAGTAAACAGCGGTGTTTCAGCCGCGAATTTACGCAGGCCACTCATACGAATGTGCTCACCGCTTGGCATCTCCAGTTCAACCTTGTTTAGGTTTGCACGGTTTTGCACGATAGTACGGATAACTTCTTTCTCGCCCTGCACCGCATCAACCTGATGCAGATTCATGAAGTCTTCAGCAGGCGGGTTGGAAATATCGAACACTTCCGAAGCCAAGAGATCACCATTGGATTTAATGATTAGCTGGTGACCGTTTTCAACCTTGTACAAATCGAAACCGTAGCTTTCCCCTGACAAGAAAGATCGTTGCTGCAGAACATTCTGCGCACGCTCTAGAGACAACTGGTTGGAGGCACTGTAGTTAGTAAATGCCAACCCGACCGTATAAATCAGTGGGAAGATAATGAAAATAATCATCCCGGCGATACCAGGATAGATATAGCGATGGGCGTAGGTTTTCTTACTACCAAAAATATAAAGAGCAAGAGCTGTGAGAACAACGGTAAGAAGCGCGAAGGGAATTTCACCCTGAGCGTACATTAAGACAGTAGCATAACCGTTAACCGTACCGATCATGCCTAGTAGTGACCACTTAAGCCACTTACGATAATTTAATTTCGAACTTTCCTGAGGCGAATCTAGAAGTTCTGCACCTTGAACTGACTGCATCTCAGCTCCTTGCTAGCAAAATGAAAAAATAAAGATGGGGAGAGTTACCCCTCCCCGTAAAACGTATTACTTAAGAATGTGACCCGCAGCGGCGTTTAGGGCATCATCAACACCCTGGCGGCCGTCAACAACGTTCTGGATTGCGTTACCCTGTGCGTACCAGAATGCGGTCATTTGTGGAACGTTTGGCATGATTTCACCGTTCATTGCATTGTCCATTGTCGCAGCAATGCGGGTATCTTTATCAAGCTTCTGCTGGAAAGACTTAAGCGCAACAGCACCTAGAGGCTTGTCAGCGTCTACTTTTGCCAGACCTTCATTTGTTAGTAGGTAGTTTTCGATAAACTCAACAGCTAGGTCTTTGTTAGGAGAAACTGCGCTGATGCCTGCAGTTAGTACACCAACAAAAGGTTTAGACGGGTTGCCGTTTAGTTTCGGAAGTAGCGTTACACCGTAGTCGATACCTGACTTCTCAATGTTGCCCCATGACCATGGACCATTGATTGTCATTGCAACGTTACCTTTGTTGAACTCAGCTTCAGAAATGCTGTAATCCATGTCTGGCGAAATAACTTTCTTATCAACCAGAGACTTGATGAAGTTCATGCCGTACTTCGCACCTGCGTTGTTCACACCTACGTCTTTCACGTCGTAGCCGTTCGCAGTGAACTTGAAGGCATAACCACCGTCAGCAGTCAGGATTGGCCATGTGAAGAACGGTTCTTTCAGGTTCCACATGATCGCTTTCTTGCCGTCTTTCTGAAGCTTCTTGTCTAGTGCTTCGATGTCTTCCCAGTTCTTAGGCGGGTTTGGAACAAGATCCTTGTTGTAAATCAGTGAAAGTGCTTCAACAGCAACAGGGTAGCCTACGTACTTGCCGTCGTATGATACTGCATCCCAAGTAAAGTCGATGATTTTATCTTTCATCGCCTGAGATGGGTTGATTTCAGCCAGTAGACCTGCTTTAGCATAACCACCGAAGCGGTCGTGGGCCCAGAATACGATATCCGGACCATCACCAGCGGCAGCAACCTGCGGGAAACGCTCTGCAAGGTTGTCAGGGAAAGCGACAGTGACTTTTACGCCTGTGTCTTCTTCGAACTGTTTACCTACTTCTGCCAAGCCGTTATAACCTTTGTCACCATTAATCCAAATGGTAAGTTGACCTTCTTCAATCGCTGCATGCGCAGATACTGAACCAAGAGCAGCAAGGGTACATAATGCGACTGTGCTGAGGACTTTCTTCATTGTTAACATCCTTCATGATTGTTATTGGTTGTATTGCAGAGGTCATTCCGCAATACAAATTTCAGTCTGTATCTTCCAACAGTATCAAGCACTCGGCATCATCCTGTGTCCTACGCCCCCACCCCCTAAGTGTGAAAAGCGTGATCTCCGTCGTTTCGCTTAGTGATGCAGATCTAATAACGACGGTTGATTGTGATACAGCGCACATACTAACGGGAATAAAAGCTCCCTTCAGCCCCTACAATGACAAAGTGTGATCTAAACACTCCTCCCCCCCTCATCCCCCTTTTTATTTATTGATAAGGAGGATGTTTTCGCGCTTTTTCTCGGCAAGAATACAACCATACCCACGGGGTAGTTGAAGACACTGTTCTTTTTATTAGGTAATGCGCTTTTGCACTAACCACTCTTTTTAAAGACGACAGCACCATTTTATTTCTTGGGGAAGTAGATAATTTGGATTTTGTCAGGGTAGACGCTGATTCCCTAGTGAATCGCGCTCTACCCGATTTTTCTTCAATTACACGGAAAAATTCTTTACCCGCAAGGCTGTACCCGAATAAGATGAGGCCTTGCTGGCAACAACAACTTAGAGGAATAGGCTCGATGGCGAGTGTTACTTTACGAAATGTATGTAAAGCATATGGAGATAACCTGATTTCGAAAAACGTTGATCTCGATATTGCTGAAGGTGAGTTCGTTGTCTTCGTAGGTCCATCAGGCTGTGGTAAGTCAACACTTCTACGTTGTATCGCTGGCCTTGAAGACATTACTTCAGGTGATTTGTACATCGGCGAAGAACGCATGAATGACGTGCCACCGTCTGAGCGCGGTGTGGGCATGGTATTCCAATCTTACGCACTTTACCCTCACCTGAACCTTTTCGACAACATGTCATTCGGCATGAAGCTAGCAAAGGCCGACAAGGAAGAAACCAAACGCCGTGTTGACCACGCCGCAGATATCCTTCAGCTAGGCCATCTGCTTGAGCGTAAGCCAAAGGCACTATCGGGCGGTCAGCGCCAGCGTGTAGCAATCGGCCGTACCTTGGTGTCACAACCTAACGTTTTCCTACTCGACGAACCGCTATCTAACCTAGATGCCGCGCTGCGTGTTCAGATGCGTATCGAAATTGCCAAGCTTCACAAGCAGCTGGGCTGCACCATGATCTACGTTACCCACGATCAGATCGAAGCGATGACCATGGCACAGAAAATCGTGGTCCTTGATGGTGGATATGTCTCCCAGGTTGGTAAGCCTCTCGAATTGTACCACTACCCGCAAAACCGCTTTGTTGCCGGCTTCATCGGCTCACCGAAGATGAACTTCATGAGCGTGTTCATCGAGCAGGTTGAAGACGAGCGCGTGATGGTTCAAATGGCGAATGGCAAAGCATTCTGGATCCCTGTAGACGGTACCACAGTGACCAAAGGCGACCGCATGTCTTTGGGTGTTCGCCCTGAGCACTTGGTACCAGAAGGTGAAGGTGATGCAACCATCGAGGGGACTGTACAGGTAGTCGAAAAACTGGGTTATGAAACCCAAGCTTACCTGCGCCTTGAGCACATGGATGCTGACTTCATCTACCGCCGTCCAGATACCATTGACGTTGATGCGGGCGATTCGTTCAAAGTCGATATCCCAGCGCACCGCTGTCACCTGTTCCACAGCGATGGCAAAGCCTGCCGCCGCCTTTACAAAGAGCCTGGTGTATAAAGAAACCTGTTTCCCCTCTTTTCACCAAGTAACTTAAAGTTTCTTGGCTAAAGCAAGCGCTGTTGATTAAACCAACAGCGCTTTTTTTATGCCTCGCCTACGGAGTAGCCATACCAATGCCTCTTGACCCAACCCAGAAAAACTATGATCCCGCAAGGATGATCGTCCATGAAAATATGCATATCCCCCAACTCGGCCGCAAACGCCATGTTCGTGTATACCTCCCGGCAAACTATGACAGAAGCTCACAACAGTTCCCTGTAATGTATATGCATGATGGCCAGAACGTATTTGAGCCAGAACTGTGTATAGCAGGCGCAAGCTGGCAAGTTGCAGAACAACTGGATGAACTTCAGGCCAAAGGAGAATCAAAAGGCTTTATCGTGGTAGCCATAGATTGTAGCCAGCTGCGAGGTCATCTAGGCCGCCGTGACGAATACTCACCTTGGACATTTGCTCCACCAGCAGTTCTGGCCAACTGGGAGCAAGCTATCGAGCCGCAGGGTGGCGATGGCGACGCGTACTGCGATTTTATCGTCCAGACCCTCAAGCCGTATATCGATAGTCACTACCGCACCCTGCCAGCGCGTGAATCAACCATCATTGCCGGCAGCTCAATGGGCGGGTTTATCAGCCTGTATGCGGCATTAAGGTATCAAGACACCTTCTCTAAGGCCGGCGTGTTCTCTCCTGCCTTCTGGTTTGCAGCTAAAGAGATGAGGTCATTCATTGAACAAGCTTGCATTGAGCGCCCCATAGAGATCTACATGGATATCGGTACCCACGAAACCAGCGATCCTGCTATCGATGGTTTCCCGGCCCTCTACCATGAGTTAGCGGTTGAATTTGCCGGCATTCTGAACCGCAAATCTCGCCAGCTAAAATGCCATTTCGACGTAGATAACGGCGGTATCCACAGTGAAAGTGCCTGGGCAAATCGATTTCTCACTATGGTAGAAAAATTCAATCTGGATTGATCCAAAACACTTTCAGGACAGTAGCAAGTGGAACAGGAGTCGAACCGCTCCTACACTAAAACTGAAACGACAAGTTGGTTGTACTGCTTCTTAGCCAAGCTAAGCCGCGAGCGGGAATAACGGCTTACTCAAGTAAGTACAACTTTCAAATGGAGGATCATCACATGAGCAGCCATGATCGGATCGAAGATATCGAACAACGCCTTCACATTGCTTACCAAGAGGGTAATTACCAAGAAGCCAGAGCCCTTGAAGCCAAGATGAAAAAGCTCAGGGGGCAACGTAACCTGTACGATGACAATGAGCCCTACTCGCTTGAAGGACGTACCTATATGGACTCAGAGTGAGTATCATGCTGCTCCTTCAGCCAGCTGACCGACGACCATACAAAAAGCGCTGCATTCGTGCAGCGCTTTCCTTTGCTCCCTGGGCGAACTTAAACCTGCTCCCTTAATCAGTCGCCTGTACAAGATCTGCATTTTCGACTTGCTGCTGCAGCACATGCTGCCCCTGTAGTACCGGGAACGCCAAAGAGAGATCCGGCTTGGCAAAGGCTAGATCACCAATAACGGCAGCATAGCTTGGTTGGATTTGCACAAGATCGCGTTGCTTACCGTTCACAACCACTGAGGCAACAGCAGGATCAAACTCGATCACTGCCGGTAATTCATCGGGCACGAGTACTAATTGGTACTTCGCCTTGTCTTGTGCCATCAAATGAAGGTCAAGCTGCACTGCCACAGCTTGGGAAAAACTAGTCTCCTTATAAGCCAGCTCAAAACGCTGCAAGCCTTGATCGGTAAACTGGTAACCAACAGATAATGCATTCGATTCACCGAAACGAAGCTCGGCATCAAACTGCTTCCAACTCGATGGCAAACAAGGAGCCAGTACTACCTTGTCTGCCAGTAACTCCGGCTTGAAGCCAATATAGTCCTGATAACCGTTGCGGGTAAACTCCGACACCGACCAAGCCTGGGCATAAGTCCCGGTTGTGGTTAACCCGCCCTCTTGATTCAAAAAGGCATCTAGGTTTTCGCTCATCGCCCCTCGATGACCAAGATACAAAATCTGCTCTGAAAGGTTCTTGGTTAGCTGATAGGCAAAATCCGCGTAACCATATTCGATCAGGCTTGAAACCGTAAAGCCGGCATTCCAGCCCCAGATTGTCCCGTTGTGGTAGGCGGCATCTTTATGGTATTCATCGCGATTGGCATGGTACGGGTGGAAAATCGGGTCATATTGCGACAGCGACGTGATGCCCCACGGGAACAACAACTCACTGACCGCATTCTTCACCACCTTGGCACCGATGTTCTTATCCAGTAACCCGTTGTCAAAAGGCACGGTTACCGTCATCAGCTGGTTGGATCGCACCTGAAGATCACGCTGATCATCAGCAAACAGGCGATCCGCCAGTTTTTGTTGTTCTTGATCCCAGAACAGCTTTTGGAAGCTTTCACTCACCCGTTCAGCCATCTGCTGATAATGCTCAGCGCTCTGCTCATCACCAGTCAGCTTCGCCAGTTCAACGGCAACCAATAGGCTGGTGAACCAAAGCGCCTGGATATCGTTAGCTCGAGTACCGCGGGCCGACCAAGGAAGCTTGCCTTCCAGCTTGGCATCCATCCAAGTGTCAGGGTCACGGTGGGTCATCAATCCGTGTTCATCCAGATAGTGCTTCTCGATACCGGCAATGTAGGTTTGAACCACAGGGTAGATAGCCTTGGCATAGCCTTTGTCACCGCTGTAACGCAAGTAATCCCACACCTCACGGACCATCCACGGCGTGCCATCCGTAGTGTTGTAGATGATGTTGGTTAGGCTGGTTACCCGGTTAGGGATACGACCAAAATTCACATTGGATTCATCGGCCAGCTGCATCGACGCAAAGTTATCAATGATGGTCTTGGCATCGGCAAAGTCACCATTAACCAGGGTGATCCCCGGCACGGCGATAAAGGAGTCACGCCCCCAGCAGTCTTTGAACCAAGGAAGGCCAGCCCAAATACCTTTGCCAAACTCGGTTGAAACAAATACCTTGCCTGCCGCCTTAGCCCACATCAAAGCACGGTTGTATTCACGATCAGAGGTCCAAACATAAGAGTGAGTCAGCATGTCATAAACCTGCTGCAAGTGAATGCTCACCCCATCCTGTTTAACCAGTGAACTCGCATGCGCAATCGCCTCTGCTTCCGTTTCTGCAAAAGCCAGATACACGGTCATCTCGGCTTGTGGGTCGGTTGACGTCAGTAACGGCTTCACATGATGGCCGCTCAAATGCACCTTGTTTTTGAGAGCTGGCGTCTCACCAAAAGTCGTTTCGCTAAAAGAGAAAGACTTGTTAGCACAAAGCGCAATAAACGACGGCGTACCCGCCTGGCGCAGCTCTTCAGACAGTGCGTACACCACACCACCATCAAATGCTTTCACCGATGAACTGTCCATCGCCAGGTTAAGCTGGGGAGCTATTGATAAAACAGCGGGCTCTGCCGACTTAACAGTAATCGCAGCGCTGCGCTGGCGACTGTCTTGCCCGGAAAACAACATGAAAGTTTCTTCTATGTCATTACCGGAACCACCTGTAAAACCGTGGGTAACACCATAAGGATAAATACGAGCTTCTTCGGCTATGGTTTTGTCATTAAGCACACCATCGACAAACGAGGCCATTGCACCAAGATACCAGCCTTGCTTGTGACGGTACTTACCCGCCGCGACATAGCCGTGGGTCACGCCATCAAAATAGCCGTCGATATTGTCACCGAACACAAACGGGGCGCTCTGCTCAACACTGATAGCAAGCTCACTAAACAATTGTTCAGGGCTTAGCACCTTGTTTCCTTTGCCAGTTACATCTCCTCTGCCAGCCTCGACCGAAAAGCCCGCGTCAAACAATGCCCGGTTCGGCTCGCTATCGAGGTTTTCGCCCCCAGCTTCAATCACCATTTCAACTTTGTCGTCCGACACCCTAACTGAAATCGTGTACAAACCGGTATCCGGTGCCATGAAGGTAAGATCGTTGCCGATCCCCTTAGCAGGGATCAATGTCTGTGGTTGTTTCAACTCACAGGCAACTGCTTTGTATTTATCCGCAGCAAAGCTAAATGCCTCAGTGCCTTGTTGATCGGATATTTTGAAGTTATGAAGATCGGCTGAAAAGCAAACTACAGCCTGGTAACAACCGTCACCAATATAGTTCATTGGTGTATCGTCACCCCAACCATTGAATGTCCCTTTAACATACAACGGCTCTGTAAAAGGCGCCTGTTCAATCGTGCTCACGTGTATTCCTTGGGTAGTCGTTAAGTACAAAAATGCGCAGACTCTACGAAGAGAGCTGCGCATGATGTGGATGTCTATCTGTTGCCAGACATATACTTGATTTAGTTGAATTAACGGATCTGAGAAGCCGCTGTATCCAATGCTTCCTGAACCGTCTGACGACCTAGAAGGGCATTCTCGATAGCCGCACCTTCAGCAAACCAGTATGCCGTCATCTCAGGGATGTTCGGCATGATTTCGCCGTTTTCCGCATTGGTCATTGTCGCGGCAATACGGCTGTCCTTAGAAAGCTCCTGCTGGAAAGACTTCAGCGTCACCGCACCCAATGGCTTGTCGTTATTGACTTTCGCCAAACCTTCGTCAGTGATCAGGTAGTTTTCCAGGAATTCAACGGCAAGGTCCGTGTTAGGGCTGGCAGAGTTGATCCCCGCACTCAATACACCAACGAATGGGTTAGACTTACCGCCATTCAGTGTCGGGAATACCGCAACGCCGTAGTTGATCTTTGATTTTTCTAGGTTACCCCAAGACCATGGGCCGTTGATGGTCATTGCCACGTTACCCTTGTTGAATTCAGACTCGGACACGGCGTAATCCATATCTGCTGACACAACACCTTTCTTAGAAAGGTCAACCAAGAAGCTCAGACCAGCAACACCGGCTTCGTTGTTGATGCCGATTTGCTTACCGTCAAAGCCTGTCTCGGTCTTCTTGAATGCATAACCGCCGTTGGCAGAGATCATTGGCCAAGTGAAGTAAGCATTCTTCACATCCCACATAATGGCTTTCTTGCCTTTGGCAGCCATTTGTTTTTCGATCTCGTACAACTCTTCCCATGTCTTAGGAGGCTCAGGAAGTAGGTCTTTGTTGTAAATCAGCGAAGGCGATTCCAATGCAATTGGGTAGCCGACTAGCTTACCTTCATAAGTTACCGCATCCCAACTGAAATCAACCAGCTTGTCTTTGAACGCTTGCGACGGTTTGATTTCGGTCAGCAGGCCAGATTTGGCATAACCACCGAAACGGTCATGTGCCCAAAAGATAATGTCAGGGCCGCCGCCTGTTGGAGCCACTTGCTGGAACTTGGCTTCCAGTGATTCAGGGTATTGAACGTTAACTTTCACCCCTGTGTCTTCTTCAAACTGGCGACCGACTTCGGCAAGGCCTTCATAACCTTTGTCGCCATTGATCCAAATAAGAATTTCACCTTCCTGCATGGCAGACGCCGCCATCGGAAATGCAAGCGCAGCGGTCAGAGAGCACAGAGCGAACGATTTCATTACACGTTTCATAGTAACTTCCAAGTTATTTTTATTCGACCCAAGCATTTTCCTCCCCCCATCTGCGATGAGCATCCTCCCCCGGCCTACGCCCCCCCTAAACTTGATTCAAGTCTGTGAATCTGAACACATTTTGTAGCTATTAAGTATCCTCCTCTTTGCTGCCCTCAATCAGCAACAAACAAAAAGGCGGTGAAGGGAACAACTCCTCCACCGCCCGGTTTACAAAATAACAAACGTTATTTATCCACCAGCCCCAATTTGTTAGACAGGGGCTCAATGGCCCACCCCTGCAGGACAACGGAGATCAGGACAATGAAGAACACCATATGCACCATTTCTTGCGAGCCCGCTACACCCGCAGATGCTGGGATCAGGGCAAATACAATTGGCGTTGCCCCTTTCAACCCGATAGCCGAGATAAAGAACTTCTTCTTAAACGATACTTTCCTAAACGGCAGGTAGCTCAGGAAAACAGCTAGTGGTCTGGCAATGAAAATCAGCGCGATCGCCGGAATAATAGCGGACCACATATCAGCGAATAGCTCTTTCGGGAAGAACTGCAAGCCAAGAATAATAAACATCAACGCTTGGGCAAGCCACGATAAGCTGTTAAAGAAGTGCTTACTCACCTCCCGCCCGCGTTTGAGTTCATTACCAATAAACACACCCGCGACATAAGACGACACCAGGATATTACCGCCTAACATGTCGCTGCCATAAGCGGCAATAAAGAAGCAGGCAAGAATAAACACAGGGATCAAACCGTATTCTTCAAGTTTGATTTTGTTAAGCAACCAAACGCAACTCCAACCAATCAGATAACCAGCACCAAGTCCAACGATGATTTGCTGGACAAGTTCGATACCTATTGAAAGCCCACTGACCTGCTGATTAGTATTCACTAACATTTCGGTCAGAATAGCGACCAGCAGCAACGCCACCGGATCATTGGTCGCTGACTCAAACTCCAAGATAGTATCGGTCGATTCTTTTAGTTTGAGCTTCTTCGATTCAAGAATAGAGAATACCGCCGCTGCGTCAGTAGACGAGACCACCGCGGCAAATAACAGGCAGGTTAAAATATTAAAATCAGTGATGTAGTAAAGTAGCCCACCGAAAATGAAGGTGGTGAACAGTACCCCGATGGTGGAAAGCACCCCACCCTCTTTATAAGCCACTTGTATGCTGGCTTTAGAGGTGTTCAGGCCCCCCACAAAAACAATGACATTCAGGGCTAACGAGCCGATGAATGACGTTAATGCCAAATCGTCATAAACAAAATTAAGCTCACCATTACCAAACAATAACCCAACGCCGATGAAAATAAGCAGCGAAGGCAGGCCCAGGGTTTTTGATGGGTGGTGAAGTAGGATCCCGATGGCAATCAACATCGCCATCCCTAACAAAATTAATTCTGTGCTCAATAGACTTCTCCCTACAACATAAATAAACAACAATCTGGTAACCCAAATTATACCATGCAGGCAATTGCTTAAAGGCTAATGTTTGCTGACAAATTGAAATTATTACTAAAATTGATGTAACCAAACGTTAACGCAATTTGTGAGCAATATTTGATTTTTTTGTTGAATGAAGAGTAACAGCTTAAAAAAAGGCCACATGACTGTGACCTTTTATTCGCTTTACAGCAGCGCAAGGCTTGCTGCTAGTTAGCTAGTGAGAAAGCAAAGCAATCGAGCGCCCGCACATCCAATTTTATACTGCCGAGGCCATTTTCCACCACCAGCAGCGCGTTAGCCGCATGATAGAGTTGCTCTTCCAGCTCATACTCGCCGTCCGCAATCTGCCACTGCCCTAGCAGCGACTCTGGCAGTGACAATGTCACCTCGCCTTTGGCATCGCCAAAATTCGCCAGCATGACTAGCCGCTCACTATCATCAAAACGGCTGAAGGCAAACAACTGGTCATCGTAACCAGCCCCATGCTGGCGGTTGTGGGTATGCAGCTCACAGTAATGTCCCATCAATGCGGGGCAGCTGAGCGAAAAATTCATCAGCCGCTGGTAGAAATCACGCAATCCGCGTTCTTCTTCTGTCAACTGACCGCCATCAAACTCACCATGGTTCATCCAGCGTTGATGATGAGGTACGCCGAAATAATCAAAAATCGAGGTACGGGACGCCAAACCAAACCCCGCATCTTCGGCGCCGGCTTCACCAACCTCCTGACCAAAATAGATCATAGTCGGTGACGTACTCAGCAAGGTGGATACCAGCATGGCTGGTTTGCCTTTGTTGGCATCACCCGCAAATTCCGGACTGGCTACCCGCTGTTCATCGTGGTTGTCCAGGAAGTGGAGCATATGATGCTCAATGTCCATCAGCTGCTCTTGAACCCCCACGATGGCATCTGTCGAGCCCTTGCCCTGCATCACCAACTTCAGGGTATCGTACAAGTCGACCTTATCGTACAGATAATCCATTTTGCCAAGGTGAATGTAGTCACGGTACAGATCTGGTTGATACACTTCCGCCATCAAAAAGGCTTCCGGGTTTTCCTGTTTAATGGCTGAGTTCATATAACTCCAGAACTCAACCGGCACCATCTCGGCCATGTCATAGCGGAAACCGTCTACCCCCATAGCCAGCCAGTAGAGCGCGACATCACGGAACTTAATCCAGGAATCCGGCACCTCTTTATCCTGCCAGAAGGCAAAATGCGCGGCGTGGCCTTGGGTGTCGAAACCGGCAGGCAGCTCGTCGAAATCCTTACTGCCGTCAGGGCGGATGCCATAGTTGACCTTGACGGTTTCATACCAGTCATCGAACTCCGGCTGGGCCAAACGCGAGCCGTTACCTGTCCACTTGGCCGGTGTTTCTTCAAAAGGCGTTGCCAGCGAAGGATGCGACTCCCCCCCTAAAGGCAAGTATCCGTCTTTTGCGACCGGAACCGTAAAGCGCTCGCCCGGAATGTAATAGAAGTTGTTATGTTTGTGATAAGCCACACTGGTGTCATCTGAGGCACCGAAATCCTCCACACCGTCAGGGTTTGTCAGACTCCGGTAACGCCTTGCCACATGGTTAGGGACAATATCAATAATCACCTTCAAGCCGTGTCTGTGCGAGCGTTCGATAAGTGCTCTGAACTCTTCAAGCCGGTTAGCCGGATCAAGAGCCAGATCTGGGTTCACATTGTAGTAATCCTTGACGGCATACGGTGATCCCGCGCGACCTTTGACCACACTGGGATGATCATTGCCGATACCGTAGGCGGTGTAATCACGCACCAAGGCATGGTGCGGCACCCCGGTATACCAAATGTGGGTCACACCCAGTGCCTTGATTTCGCTCAGTGCCTTGTCGGTGAAATCGGCAAACTTGCCCACACCGTTTTCTTCCAGCGTGCCCCAAGGCTTATTGGTGGCGTTGGTATTACCAAACAAACGAGTGAATACCTGGTAAACCACTTCTTTGTTTTTCTTACCCGTCGTCTGTTGAGTACGAGATGAATGCGTAAAATCTGTCATGAAAATAACTCAATACAAGCAAATAGAATGGTCACCAAAAATCATCAAGATTTTTGAGTATAGATAAGAGAACGGGCAGACGAATGCCTGCCCGATATACCCAATATGCTGCAAAATGAGGATTCGAATAACACCTTGCTCTGGTGGGTATGGTTAAAACTGCACCCTTACTTTTTGATCAACTCCAGGAAGGTTGCTTCAGCCGTACTTGAACCAGCACGCTTGGCCTCTTCCATCAAAGTCAGGGCTTTTTTCATGTCATTGCTTTCTACTGCGGCCTTAATTTGGCTGTTATAGAAAGCCTCGCTTTCCGGTAACATTGCTGCTGTAGATGAGGAAGCTACTGACGACACTGTGGTAGTAGCTGCCACTGGTGCTACTTTAGCTTGTGTCACAGTTGTTGTCGGTTGGGCAACAACTGGTACAGCAGGAGCTTCCGATGCACGATAGGAACGCAAGTTAATTGGTTTTAAATCTAGTTCTAGCGAACCAAATTTCTGGTGCTGGATCACCGGATCCGTTACCATCGGGCGTGCCAAGCCTAGCTCTTCAGCCCGAACCCTTTCCGGATGTGGGATCTGAATTTCACCCTCGCGGTACTCAAGCGGTGAATATACCACCATATAAGGTGCCGTCGTCTGGCTCATTTCAAAGCGCTTCTCATATCGAGACAGACGGAACATATCCGATGACTTGATCTCAAATTCATTCAGTTCAATGGATTCAACCACTTCAAATGTTGGGCTCAGCAGGAGCACTTTGGGGGCAAAGACACCTGTCGAGCGCATCCAGCTCTTTAGGTCAACCCGCATACGCTCAACGTTTTCCGGTAGCACAAAACCAGCAAAGTAACTTTTACCTTCGGCAAAGTTACCAATTTGCGAATACTGATCAACCACAAAATCAATGCTGTCGCCATTCATCGGTATCCATGAAAACTGGCTGAAACCTTCACAGCAAGCCTGCTGTGTCACAGCGACGTCTTTAATGGTTTCTGTTGAAGGGGAAGTCGCACAGCCTACTAGTGATGCCGCTAATAGTGCTGCTAATGTCGTTTTTATAATATTCATCTATATCTCCGATACCCAGATGTTGAGTGGGTATATCTATTTGCTCTTGTCAATTTACTTAAAAAAGCAAAGAGATATACCAGAAAAAGGCAGCCCGGGGGCTGCCTTGATAAAAATGTGATTTAGAACCAGATTTCAGCGTGTACGCCGAAGACGAACTGATCTTTCTCACCAGCTTCAGTGATGCCGATTGCACCAGCTGCTGCTTCATCGTTAGTACCAACCCAAGTAACGTATGGCTTGATTTGTGGACGACCGAAGTAGTCAGCGTTAACAGTGAAAACAGATGCCGCTTCAAGGGTGTAGAAATCAGTTGCCTTGTCTTTACGGCCCCACTGACCACCGTTAACTTCTTCAACAGCGTAAGAACCTGTGAATTCCCAGCGGAAGTTATCGTTCACTTTGTAAGTTGGGCGTGCAGCGAAGATGTAACGAGTTACTTCGTCAGTAGCATTGCCTGTTGCGCCCCAGTCCATGTTCTCTGGCGCCCAGTAGGTGAATTCTGTACCTAGCTGCCAGTTGTTGTTGATGTTTAGTACACCGTAAGAGGTAATGAACAGAGACTTAGAATCTTCTAGCCAATCACCGCTCCAACCACCGAAGTTCACACCACGGTTAGAGCCTAGGCCTTCACCGTATGCGATTGCAGTCTGGCTCCAACCATCGAAGCCGTAGTAGTCACGGTTATAGGTTACCGACACACCGAAACCATCGTCTGCAGAGTCTACGCGAGGTAGTTTTTCATCGGCGCGAGTCATGAACTTAGCATCAAAGTCAAAGCTACCGCCCAGGGCTTTAACACCGTAGTAGTAAAGGTCAAAAGAAGTAACGGTTGTACGCTCGCCATCATTAGGGCGATCTTCAAAGCCCGCTTCAGGGTCAGCAGCAACTACCGCAAAGCCTGTTTTGTGGCCTGAGCTCAAGTTAGTTTCAAAACCTGCACCCATACCTGATGACTGTTTCCAGAACTCACCAGAAAGGATACCAGCAGCACGGTTCAGGAAGCGACGACCAGCCCAAATCTCAGTACCATCACCCAAGTAAGGAAGGTTACCAAGTGCTACATATGCTTCTTTCACTTCTAGTTGAGCAACAGTATTGGTTTTCTCGGCACCTGAAGATGTGTAGTAGAAAGAGTCGCCGTTACCATATTCAGTACGAGTAACGAAATCACTGTAAACGCCGTTTGCAAATTCCGTGTGTTTCTTCAGAACGAACTCAATCTGGTTAGCACTTTTACCAGATGTACCAGCCGTGCGGTAATCAGGCTTGCCCAACTCTGAATCAAATGACTGTAGATCTTCGTTGAAACGGAAGTTCATAGAACCGTAACCATGTACTTCCCAGCCGTCAGTCAAGATGTCAGTGGCAGATTCAGCGGCTACATTGTGTGAAGCTAGCGCGGTAAGTAATGCCGCTGCTACAGGTACTAACTTGTGTTTCATAGGAATGTCCCTTCTTATATTTTATCGTGACTGCTATCTAGCAATCTTTTCGGGACTCATATTCAGCCTTGATACAGTTTTCTACATCCTCCCGACGCCGGGAGGAGGAGGGAGGATGAGAGGGGCGTAGGAAATGGGGTGGAGAGGCGATCCGTGATAAGCCTCACGAAGGATAGGCGTAAAACTGAAAGAAAATTACACCTCAAGCCATAAAAACAAGAAGCCAGTCACTTTTATTCAATAATATTGAAATTATCGGTAACTGAATTTTTTTTAAATTTTTAAGAAAAAAAAACTTCTCTTGACTGATTTAATTTTCCCGCTTAAATAGCACTATAGATGTGTAAAATTAGCAAAGAGATGTACAGGATGTTCGCTAAATTAGCTCAGCCATATCCACTAGGGGCTACATTATGTGATCAGGGTTGTAATTTTTCTATTCATTGCCCAGAAAACAAAGAAATCCAACTGGTTTTATTTGATAGCAACAATAAAAGAACCTTCATTGAATTAGAGAATAAACACTTAGATATACATTACACCTTCGTCAAAGGTATTAATAAGGGGCAGGTATACGGTTACCAAATAAAAGACAAAAACGAATACCGCCTAATATTAGACCCTTATGCCCAAGCCCTAAATAAAGTCCCTTATTATATTGAACCCTTTACTGCCGATAGAAGCTGGCATTTTGCCAAATCGGTAGTGGTAGACCACAGCTTCGACTGGGATGGCACGACTCTGCCACAAGTCCCCCTTGAAGAAACCGTTATTTTCGAAACGCACGTAAAAGGCTTTACCAAACAGCACCCTCAGATCGAAGAAAAGTATCAGGGTACCTACTTAGGCTTGTGCCAGCCAGACATGATCAACTACTTCAAAGAGCAAGGTGTCACCAGCTTACAGCTGCTTCCCGTGACATCCTGCATGTCTGAGCCCCATTTGCTGAAAATGGACAAAGTCAACTACTGGGGCTACAACAGCCTATGCTTTATGGCCCCAGAACCGCGCTATGCCACCGACGATCCGGTCACAGAAATGAAGACCATGGTCCGGGAGCTGCACCGCCATGGCATCGAAGTTATCATGGATATCGTCTTCAACCATACCGCGGAAGGCGGTGAGGGGGGCCCAAAATTCCACTTCAAATGCCTGGATAAGAAATACTACCTACTGGACTCTCACAAGAGTTACAAGAACCATACCGGCTGCGGAAACAGCTTTGATCTCACCTACCAGCCGAGCTTGAATATGGTTCTGGATACCCTGCGCCACTGGGTCACCCATTACCAGATTGACGGCTTCCGGTTTGATTTAGCCGCCACTCTTGGCCGCAATGGTGACCGGTTCAATACCCAGAGCGCCTTCTTTAAGGCAATAGGTCAAGACCCCGTCCTGCAACGGGTGAAGCTCATCGCCGAACCGTGGGATATTGGACCTGACGGCTATCAGCTTGGCTATTTCCCTCGCGGCTGGAATGAATGCAACGACAAGTTCCGCGACACGGTAAAAAGCTACTGGCTGTGCCGCGAAAACAATGTCAAAGAATTTGCTACCCGATTTATGGGCTCGCGTGACCTGTTCAGTGCCGGTAAATGGCCTGATAAGCTACCGGTGAACTTTGTGTCTTACCATGATGGGTTTACGTTGCAGGATCTGGTTTCTTACAACGAGAAGCACAACCACGCCAACGGTGAAAACAACCGTGACGGCCATGGCGACAACCGCTCGAACAACCAAGGCTTTGAAGGGGAAACCACTAACTATGCCGTACTGAGCCGCCGAGAGCGGCAAAAACGCAATTTAATGACTACCCTGCTATTTAGCTTCGGGATCCCTCATATTCTCGCTGTCGATGCCCTGTCCCATACCCAGGGAGGGAATAACAATGCCTATTGCCAGGACAATGAGATCAGCTGGGCGGATTGGACGCCATGCAGGGATAAATCAGAATTCAGCCAATGGCTGGCCATCATGCTTGAACGGCGCAAGACCTATATGTCGCCTTTCATTCGGGCCTTCAGCGGGCCTAACCGAGGCCACCATCGTATCCATTGGAACCGCTCTGACGGCCAGCCGATGAATGCCGAAGACTGGCATGGGCTGGACGCCTTTTCGCTATACCTTGGCTTATTTGATGCAGGAAAAGAGCTGCTGTTCTTAATCAACAGCTCAACGATCCCAACCCGCTACCGCCTGCCTGAAGGCGGCAAGTGGCAGGTGATTTGTGATACTTCCGAAGCAACACTTGGGGCCCGGCAGGTACAAACGACGTACATGCAAGGCGCACAATCGCTGACGATTTTGTACCGGGCTTAATTCCGGTTATCAATCACTCCAGCCCGACCTCACCAACAATGAGTTCGGGCTGAGACATATCAGCACAACAGATTTGCCCTCGCCTGTTCGATACATCTATCCGATATCTTCAGGCGTTTCATGTACATGGTCGTTGCCCCCCCCCCATCAGAAAAACACGCTTCTCCAAGCGCAGCGGTCAAGGCTCTTTCCAGCAGCCTGAAACTACGATACTCACCAATGCCCAGCTGATTTGTCATAAGATAATTGTCAGCGATTTCCTTTTTGGACGCACCCGCCATCAGCTGCAAGAAGGCGCACATCACCCCCGTTCGGTCTGAGCCCAGCCTGCAATGAATTAGATATGGCCCCTGACTACGGGCAAGAGTCTCAATCAGGCACCGGATACCATCTTCAAAGCCGAGCTCGTCATCATTTAATGCCTCATTGCGGTCCGACATGAAATACACGGTCTCGTAAGCAACCGGCACGCTATGGACATGCCCCTGCAACCAGCAGCGTTTGTAGTAGCTATCCCGTGCCGACGGCATGAAATGAGCAAGAGCCTGCTCGCTGTCCGATAAATTAACCACGCTTTCAATTCGGCGTTCTTCGATAAGGGACATCGCAGCGGCTTGACGGAGGGGCTCAATCACTTTTAATTCAGTATGGTTGCTTCTTGACGGCATCACTGGATGGTAGCTGCGATAGAGCCAACCTGGTTTGAGTTGGCCACCGGTTACAGCACGAAAATTGGCTAATTGGGAGCTTGAAGTGAAATGCTCTATTTGGTTTTTTATCAGGAAAGATTGCTCTGATGCCTCAGATATCTCTTGCAACTGACGCTGCGAGGGGGTGTCTAAAAACAATAATTGGTTAAAACCTCCATTACACTGATTATTGAAATAATGCCCCGCTTGAAGGGGGGCTATTTCTATTGGAGACTGAATTTCATCATCCCAAATGACATATTCAATAAAACCTGAATTGCCGATTTTATTTACCTCATCAAGGTTTTTTATCAACCGACAGCCATTTTTTCTATTTTCAAACCGGAAAGCCTCTTCAACCTGCCAATTTGTAAATGTCCCTTTCAAATATAAACTTTCTCGTTTGATGGGAAATACGAACTCAACCTGATTATCTTTGATTTTATAATGCATAAATTTGCAACCACACAAGTACACAGCCTCACCGCTGAATAACTACGCAGAGGCTATAAATAAAAAGGGCTCTATTTCAATCAAGAAATAGAGCCAAGCCTAACAATAATGACAATTAACGTCAGTTAACGACTTTCAGGTAGCAAGACAGCAAAAGACTCATACGGTTTAAGCGATATCGATGCTGGCAGTGCTTGAGGGTATTCATAGTTTGCGATCACACATTCGACCTGCTCTGCTTGCAGATGGTCGGGCAAATCCAAGGTGATCGCATCCGAGGTAAAGTTGTTGAGCACAAACAAGCGCTGTTGAGCATCCGAGCGAACATAGCCAAAGACCTTTTCATGCTCTTCAAACACAGGCTCAAACTCGCCATATACAATGACAGGCATCGACTTACGCAACTCAATCAACTTCTGGTAGTGATAGAACACGGAATTTTGGTCATCCAGTGCTGCACTGACATTCACCTCAGGGTAGTTCGGATTCACCTTGATCCAAGGCGCAACAGACGAGAAGCCACCGTTAGTGCTGTCGTTCCACTGCATCGGTGTACGACCGTTATCGCGGCTGTTCTCATGAACCGCTGCCAACATAGTTTCTGGTGCCACACCATTTTCGGTACGCTCTTTGTAGAAGTTCAGCGTCTCGATATCTCGGTATTCGTCAATACTGTCAAAGGCGACATTGGTCATGCCGATCTCTTCACCTTGGTAAATGTAAGGTGTGCCTTTCATCATATGCAGCGTTGTCGCCAACATTTTGGCCGATTCAACTCGGTACTGGCCATCACAGCCGTATTTCGATACCACGCGAGGTAAATCATGATTATTCCAGAACAAGGAGTTCCAGCCTTCGTCAGCCAGTTCTACTTGCCATTTGGTCAATACCTTCTTGAAGGTTGGGAGATCCAGCGGGATTGGCTGCCACTTATCTCCATGCTTCCAGGTCAGGCTAATGTGCTCGAATTGGAACACCATCGAAAATTCTTCGCGAGCCGGATCGCTGTACAGTTTGGCAATCTCAGGTGTCGCATCCCAAGTTTCACCCACAGTCAGAAGATCTTTATCACCGAATGTGGCGCGGTTCATCTGCTGGATAAGCGGGTGCAGGCGTGGGCCGTTGCCGGTGATTTTCTTGTCGATTTCCTTACCAATAAGGTCGATAACATCTAAACGGAAACCACCGATCCCCTTATCGATCCACCAGTTCATCATCTTATGGACTTCTTCTTGGACCTTCGGGTTTTCCCAATTCAAGTCCGGCTGACGCTTGGAGAAAATATGCAGGAAGTACTCACCGGTCTGCTCATCGAATTCCCAGCCGCTGCCGCCAAATACAGAGCCCATTTCATCCGGTACACCGCCGTCTTCGGCAGGTTGACGCCAAACGTAGTAGTCTCGATAAGGATTGTCTTTCGATTTACGGGCTTCGACAAACCAAGGATGCTCATCGGAAGTATGGTTCACCACCAAATCCATGATAATTCGGATGTCACGCTTTTTAGCTTCCGCGAGCAATTTGTCCATGTCCTCCATGGTGCCAAATTCCGGAGCGATATCCTGATAGTCAGAAATATCATAGCCATTGTCATCCATTGGCGATTTATACACCGGCGACAACCACAGGACATTCACACCCAAGGTTTTCAGGTAATCCAGCTTGCTGATAATTCCCTGAAGATCCCCCATGCCATCATTGTTACTGTCGCAGAAGCTGCGCGGGTAGATCTGGTATACGACGGCATCGTGCCACCATTTAGGCGTCATGTTCATGGCAAACCCTCAATAGACGTGCTCCAAAGGAGCACAATCATCTAAGTTGTATTCTAAGTACGAAATCAAAGTTGCCGATATCTTATGACGATCCCTTTATTATGAAAAATACACCAGCACCCAAGTGATATAGCTTTTTCCTATACCACAGAGAATATTACCGACAGAGATCACAAGTTCGATTCCTTTTTCTTTGTGATCAATTTCAAAAAGTGTGAGACTGCTTGCAAAGATAATTTCACTGGTTTTTATCGATGGACAAGCACTACCGCCAATTTCTCGCCATTGCTGAACTGGGTAACATCAGCTCGGCCGCCCAGCAGCTAAACCTAAGCCAACCTACACTGACCAATAACATGAAAAAGTTAGAGCATAACTTAGGGGTTTCCCTCTTCACGCGCCGTTCCAAGGGGGTCGATCTCACCGAATATGGCAAACTTTTCCAAGAACAGGTTCAAGATCTAAGCCGCCGTCATGACGCTATGCTAGACAAACTTGCCGATCTCAAAGCCCGAAAAACCGAAAAAATCAAAATGGGCACCGGTGATGCCTGGTGGGAAGTCTTTGTTAAAGATGCGCTGCACTCCTATTGCAACCAGCACCCCGGTATTTCAATCCAGCTTGAATTTGGCAATCACCTCAAGCTGATGGACATGCTTATCCATGGCCATATCGACCTCTTTATTGGTCATGAGATTCAAGGCCTGTCTCGCCGCTGCAATGTACAATTTTCACCGATTTTGCAAGATCAAGAAGCGCAGTTCGTCCATCGCTCACACCCCCTTCTTATCAACAGTGATATCAAAAAAGACTATGACATTTACCCTCTGCTGCAAGTCACCCCAGATCAGGACAATTATCAACACCTGATTGAAAACCCGCAGCCCAAACAACAAGAGAAGGAAAGGAAAAAACTCGGTGAGAGAATCAGCTACGAAATCAATTCGCTCAGTGCTAGCCTGGATTTCCTCGCCAACTCTAAAGCCATCATGCCCTATACCAACAATATGGCTGACTACTTTGCTCAATTCGACATTGTGCCCTTGCCAGAGACCCACTCCCCGCAAACCGGCATCGTCGGGATTTACCACCTCAATGAAGCCCTCCCATCTCATATATCTGATATTAAACATATTTTAATAACTTCCCCCTAAAATCCCCCTGTCGCTTGTGTAAAGAGAATGTGAACCGACTCACGCAGTGGGAACATTCCCATTTACGCAACCACCCTTCCCTGCCATCATCTGCCACCACAAATGGGAACATTCCCATTCAAATAAATCTAATACGTATGATCAACACATTTCCATTAAAGGGATGAAAAATGATGAAAATGAACCTTACCGCACTGGCGTTTTCTGTGTCTCTGCTTACCCCAACAGCTTTCGCCGATGACAGCTTTGTCTTCCATGGTTATGCCCGCTCAGGCATCGGTATTAGTGGTGACAATGGCCAAAATGTTGAATTCAACAAACAGCAACTGGGTCGCTTGGGTAACGAGGCGGATACCTTTGCTGAATTTGGTCTTGGCAAAGAAATCTACAACGAAAACGGTGCCCGTTTTTACTTTGATTCTATGCTGGCTGTCGGAAGTGACGGCTCCAACATTTTCGAGTCGCTCAAAGATGACGAGGAAAACGGCTTTATCGATTTCCGTCAGCTGAACGTGCAGGCAACCGGTATTTTGAACTTTGCGCCAGAAGCAACCCTTTGGGCCGGTAAACGCTACTACCAGCGTCATGATATTCATATTACTGATTTCTACTACTGGAATACCTCTGGTGCCGGTGCCGGTATTGAAAATCTGGAGCTGGGTGATGGCCGCTTCTCATTCGCGGTGATCCGCAATGACGACAATATGGTGGAGGACATCGGTAACCGCGGTGAAGGACTGAACGTCAATGTTATCGATATGCGTTATGCCGGCATCGCTCTTTGGAATAATGCCGATTTGGAACTAGGCATCAACTACGCCATTACAAACCCCTCTGATAATGCCTCCCAAGCGGCAAAAGACAGTAAAAACGGTGTGATGGCGACAGCCCAGCTAACCCAAAACCTAAACAGCGGCTTTAACAAAACGGTTATCCAGTATGGTACTGAAGGCTATGCCACAGAATTATCAACATTCGGTGCTGGCACCACCTATCATGCCAACACTGAAAGCGGCGGCAGCGCTTACCGTTTGATCAACTGGGGGGTAGTGAACTTGACCGATAACATCGAGCTAGGTCACCAACTACTGTGGTCATCAACCATCGATGATATCGAAGCCAACCAAAATGACGACCTAACTTACTTTTCTGCGGTGGTTCGTCCCGTCTACAGCTGGGACAAACACCACAAAACCATTTTCGAGGCCGGTTACTTCAACAATCAGGATACCAGCGGCAAAGATCTTTCTGGCCAAAAATTCACTATCGCCCAGGCCTGGAATGCCGGTGAAGACTTCTTTGCCCGCCCTGAAATCCGTCTATACGGGACCTACTTCTCGAACATCGACAGCATTGACGACAACAACATTGTCTCAACGGTGGACTCAGAGTTTAACGTCGGTGTGCAATTTGAGGCTTGGTGGTAATAACCGAAAAAAGCGGGAAGTGAGCCTCACTTCCCGAATCGAAGTGGCAACAGCGACAGCTGTTGCCAAAAGATCGAAATGAACAAGAAATAACGGTTAGTCAGGTATCAATTAGAAGAAGTACTTGAAGCGTACACGAGCACCTTTGTCGTCTAGCTCACTGAACATTGCACCATCATTCAAACGTGTGCCTTCTTCATTCAAGCTGGTGTGGAACGCACCGAGGTAAATGGAGAAGTCTTCCACATCCAATACATTGGCAAACTCATACGATGCGTAGAAAGTGTCAATTTTCACTTTGCCATCATAGAAACCCGATTTCGCATCGAACTCATTCACACCGTATACATAACCAATACCGAAACCCTTCCACAATACGTTAAGGCCTACCGAAGTATCTTTTTCATTAAGCGCATCAAGGTAAGCAACGTTAGCATTTACTGAAAGATCATTAAGTGTATAGTTCGCAGTTAAGCCATAACCGATACGGTCGCTAACATCATTACCTTCGCTATCAATTACCGCGTCTTTAACCAGGTTCGCTTCAATGGCACCGGCGATGCGGAAATCACCCATCTGATAAGCGACAACCGGACGTAATACAATCGCATCTTTGTTCGACTCAACTTCACGACCATGGTATGTCACTTTTTCATCAGAGGTATTTGTGCCAAACAGGTCCGCACGCTCACCGATCACACTTGCAAGCTCAATATAAAGGTTATCGAAGCTCTGGCTGTACATTAACTGACCTGCTGATGTTGCACGGCCACGGGCTTCTTTCATCTGGTAAACATAACCTGCGCCATCACGGTACAGATCATTGGCAGTGTCACCTGAATATTCCAAGAACGTATCCTGACCGACAGGGAACATATCATAGGCTTCGAAACGCCCCATGCGAAGATCCCAGCCCCCCTGTTTACCGAACGAGAAGTAGGCATCATCAAGGTTTACTTCGCCGTTTGAATCCATCAAAGGCTGGGCTTTGATGGCTAGGTAGTGACCACTTTCAGTCTTGCGCTCACCAGCAAATTCAACGAGGACACGACCGGTTTGGTTGTAGTTGGAATCCTTGCCACGGTTTAGCTGATCGGCTTTGTCGTTATCTTGGTAGTTGAAATCAAACTCGACATCACCGCCGATAGAGAAATTGCCTTGCTCATTATCAACGATGCTGATCCCTGCAGTTGCAGTAAAAGACGTTGCTACCGCTAAAGCCGCGAGGGACAGTTTAAATAGACCACTGCGTTTCATAAATATACTCCGGATAATTGTTATATATGCTAATCATTGTGTTCGTGGTGATTATTGCTAAACTGTTTTAGCAGATCGAGAAAAAGATGCTAAAACCGTTTAGCTTTGTGATCGCAATGACATTTTATGCAAAAGTGTGATCCGCCTATATGTCTTCATTTACACATGTTCAGATCGCAAAGTATTCCTATGGGGGAATTATTTAATGGGACGGGTATAGAAAAGGCTGCGAAGCAGCCCTTAATATGAATAGGTTCAAAAGTGTGTAATTAACTACGCCAGCGGATCTTCGCATCCAACGCAAAAGCCGTCGGGCTGACATTCTGGCTGGACATCAATAGCTGGATCAACTGAAAGCTTCGTTTCGCTAATTCTTCACTATTCTGGGCAATTGAATCGATGTTCAGTGGAAGGCAATCCAGAAGATCGTGGTTATCGAAGGTCACCAGTCGCATCTCTTTGTTTAACAATGCGTTTAATAGGTTATGTTCATTCAGGTAGCGAAGCACCCCCTCAAGAAGGGTGTAGGAGGCAGTAAACAGTGCCTGAGGCAGACGGCCAAGCTCTTTGTGGAGTTGCTCCATCAACATATAGCCTGACTCGGTTTGATAGTCGCGATGGCGAATCCAACTTTCATCCAGATCCAAACCCGCCCTATTCAACCCCAATTTGAAGCCTGCTATACGGTGGCGGCTGGGTGATAATTCTAATTGACCACCAAAATAGTAAAACTCTTCGACCGACTCAGCCGTTTTACAGATCAATTCGGCAGTCACTTTTGCAGCGTCGGTGATCACCATAGGCAGGGATGACTGTCCAATATGGCGATCGAGTTGCAATACAGGGATCTGTTTGGTCAGGTTTTGGTAGTACTCATCATCGGTCTTGCTCGATGCAACGATCAACCCGTCAACCTGACGCTTGACCAACCCTTCTACAACTTGCTGTTCGATATCGGGATTATCCTCGGAGCAGGCAATAAATAGCTGCAACCCCGCTTCACGGCATAACCGTTCCAGCTCTCGAGAAATTGAGGCAAAGCCAAAGTTGGTGAGATCCGGTATTACCAAGCCAATCGCATCGGAACGTTTAGCTTGCAGAGATTTAGCGTGAACATTCGGCGAGTAATTTTGCTCTTTTGCCACCGCCAAGACCCGTTCGCGAGTCTCATCTTTGATCCGAAAAGTCGATGCCCTGCCATTAAGCACCATACTTGCAGTTGTTTTGGAGACCCCTGCCAGTTTGGCAATATCGGCTATCGTTACACGTTTTCTTTTATCCACTACTAACCCGTTTTAGCTTCATCTTGGATCTCATTATCTGCACAGAGTGTAAAAATGAAAAGTAAAACAGGCTAAAAGTTAGGGTTAACGTCAGGAAAACAGAACAATTAGAAAGGGCTCTCTTTATCTAGCTCGCCGCATATACCAGATACAGCCAATGCCATAGCGGATTTGATCACTTGCTCCTGCCTGGCAAGCTGCATCTGATAGAAAGTAATGTCAGTCTCATCATCGGGCGGGGCAACATCCAGCAACACCACCCCCATTTTCTGTACCATGTGTAATTGTTTAACCGGCTCTAGTATCGCAGGCTCAGTAAAGCTGTACTCTTTACCCTCTTTATTCAAAAAGTCACGTAGTCTGATAATCGCTTCGATGTCGTGGTACACATCATCGTCGACCACGCCCAAGCCAAATAGCAACTTTAAGCGTACCGAAAGCTCGCCGAGCGGGCCCGATTGGCTCAATAACGGCTCGACAACTGACTTCACCGCAAAATCATCTTTGCGGAAAATACGCTGGATCAAACTTTCAACCGCCTCATCAAACACCTCTACAGAGGTGATAAAAAAACCACGTACGGTCGGGGCATCATTTAGACGCTCTAAAATGTCAGATTCTTGGTCACTATGTGCCATAAGTTAAGTATCTCTGTAACAAAAGGATAGCAATAGCCTCCTTAACCTGTTGTTATAAAAGTAATTGTACCATCTCGATAGACACTATTTCACTTTAAGATGCCTATTCTGGCGTTTTTTTGCTTCTCTCTTCCGCATTCGATTCTGTTTTCAACAACACCCCAGCAACAACGAAAGAAACCACCGTCGCCGAAACAATGGATAGTACGACACCTAGCAATGAGGCTTTTGGCGTTAACAATAGAATCGCAAAAATCGAGCCAGGTGAAGCTGGGGAGACCATGCCGGCTTCGAAAAATGACAATACGAACACCCCAGCCATTCCGCCAGCAATCGCCGCGATAATGAGGCGAGGCTTCATCAAAATGTACGGGAAGTAGATTTCATGGATCCCACCTAGAAAGTGGATAATAGTGGCTCCCCCGGCGGTCTGCTTCGCCATTCCCTTGCCAAACACCATATACGCAAGCAATATCCCCAGCCCCGGGCCCGGATTGGCCTCTATCAGGAAAAAAATCGACTCCCCGGCTTCGCGAACCTGCTGCACCCCAAGCGGCGAGAAGATCCCGTGGTTAATCGCGTTATTCAAAAATAGGACTTTGGCCGGCTCAACAAAAATAGACGTCAACGGTAACAAGCCAGCACTAATCATGGCATTCACACCAGCGGCCAAAGCAACTGAAATGATTTTGACCGCCGGGCCAATCATGAAAAAAGCAACAATGGCGCAAATCATGCCAACGATACCGGACGAAAAGTTATTCACCAACATTTCAAAGCCGCTTTTAACTTTACCTTCGACAGCCTGATCGAACTTCTTGATGATCCAACCGCCCATAGGTCCGAGGATCATTGCCCCCATGAACATTGGAATATCGGTACCGACAATAGCTCCCATGGTCGTCACGGCCCCTACCACGGCACCGCGCTCGCCACCCACCAATTTCCCCCCGGAGTAACCAATCAACAGCGGTAGCAAATAGATGATCATGGGTTCGACAAGCTGGGCTATCGTTTCGTTCGGCCACCAACCGGTCGGGATAAACAGGGCGGTAAGAAAGCCCCAGGCGATAAATGCACCGATATTTGGCAATACCATATTGGTAAGAAAGCGGCCGAAGCTGTGAATTTTAATTTTCGTTGTTGGTGAAAGCATAAGTCATCCCATCATTGTCTTTCTTTGACCACTATACCCAACTCGAACATTGTTTACAGCCAAGTTACTTCAAGTAAGCTTAGGTATTTCATGTGTTTTTAAACACATAAATAACCAAAATCCAGTTAGCAAAAAACGAAACCAGCATATGAAAGCGCCCTATCCCGTCTTGGTAAAGCCAGGCATTCCCGAATAAACCGCTTACCCCGCACAGATAAATACAAAGAAAGGTCTCTTTCAAGCAATTGCATGGTTTCAAAATCTAGCCCAAGCTCATTGCATGAAACCTTTAATACGCTATTTTTCTCAAGTGTTTCATCACTCCAGCGTACCGTGTAAATGTAGCCTGCATCTGGTATGAAACGACAGTTTTCGACAGTACCAACCCATCCGCAAATTTCCTGCCCGAAGTCAGGGTCAATCATCCCGAGATTGACGATAACCATATCGCCAACACTGTATTTACTCCTCGTATGTTTCATGACTTATCCCTAGTGCCAATAAGAAAAGGAGGCGCATTGCACCTCCTTTATTTTGTATTCATTACAGAGACTGAAAAAGTGCCTCAATCTGTTTGGCTTCTTCACCTTCAGCGTCAAGGCCGGTGTATTTCGCCAGTGTCGGGCGCAAACCGATATCTTTGAGCGATGCTTGCAGCTCGATTGCCTGTGGATCCGTGTCGTTGGTGTATTTGAATGCTGCAGCAATCCCTTTTAGCAAAGTGCTATTTTCAACACCGTACTCCATTGTGCCCAGCAACGGCTTGATCAGACGATCATTCGCACCCAGTTTACGGATTGGCTGGCGGCCAACACGATCGATTTCATCACGCAAATATGGGTTGGCAAAGCGGCTAAGGATCTTATCAATGTAGGCATTGTGCATATCACGATCAAACCCGTAGCGGCGGATCAGCACTTCACCGCTTTCTTGCATGGCAGCTTTTACTTGGTCATAAATTTCTTGGTCTTCAATCGCATCACGAACCGTCTCGTGACCTTTCAAGGCACCAAGGTAAGCGGTAACGATATGGCCGGTATTCAGGGTAAACAGCTTACGCTCTACAAAGGCCATCAGGTTATCAGTCGTTTCCATGCCTTCGATGGCTGGGATATCACCTTTGAATTGCTGTTTGTCGACAATCCACTCGCTAAAGCTTTCTACTGTTACTTCCAATGGGTCATCATTGGCCGCTTCTGATGGCGGAACGATGCGGTCAACCGCTGAATCGACAAAGCCCACCAGTTCATCAGCCTGACCGTGGTAAATGCTATTGAGGTGCTTGTAAACCTCTTGTTTAAGGTGAGTCGTACCGCGCACCATATTTTCACAGGCGATGATGTTTAGCGGATTATTGTTACCAGACTCGAAACGGTGCGTCAGACCGGTCGCAATGGTTTTGGCAATAATGTCCAGCACGTTAGGACCTACCGCGGTGGTTACCATGTCGGTGTGGATGATCTGGTCAATCACATCTTGGCTGGCTGAGTTAACCGCCGTGACATGGGTAACCGTATCGATTTTACACTCGCTACCCACCACTTTTACCTTGTATGACTGGTCATGGCTAAGTTGGTCAACCAACGGCTCATCAACGTCGGCAAAAGTCACGGCTACATTCGCGTCTGCCAGCAATTTACCAATAAAACCACGACCGATGTTACCTGCACCAAAATGTACTGCTTTCATAATAATTCCTACCTAAAAACTTATTCTCTAATAAAGCGCTAGAGGGTTGAGGCAGGAGGGGGAACACCGGCCTCGTTGTGACTCAATGATGGGGGTTAAGCGGCCTTCTCGCCGGCTAGGATTTCTAGCACTTCGTTGACATCACTGGTCGTGGTCAAGCGCTCAATCGCCTCTGGATCATCGAGTGCATTGGTGATGGTAGTAATTACCTGAATGTGTTCATCGTTCTTGGCTGCGATACCGATGACCAGTTTCGCCACATCGTCCTCGTCTTCAGTAAACTGCACACCGTCTTGGTATTGGCAGATAATAATGCCGGTTTTCATTACCTTGTCTTTGGCTTCCACCGTACCGTGCGGTACCGCGATAGATTCGCCAAGGTACGTCGGAACCAGTTTTTCACGCTCGAACATGGCATCAACATATTCGTCTTGTGCATAGCCCAGTTTGACTAGCTGTTCTCCGGCATAACGAATAGCGTCTTCTTTGCTGTTCGCCTTGAGGCCAAGGTGGATATTCTCAGCTTGGATCTGGAACACCTGCATTGGCTGCTCCTCATAGCTGTCGTCGTTGGCTGCCACCGGAGAGACTTTTACCATCTCACCATCGTTAGCAGCTGCTGGGCTGCTGGCAGCAACAATGCTTGTTACTAGATCGTTGTACACCTGGCTATCAAGGAAGTTTGTTAGCGAGAGGTGCTGGGCATTGGCAGCATGCTTACGGGCACGCTCAGTCAAATCTTTATGAGTAATCACGATATCCACCTCTTGCGGCAAGCTATTGATAGCACAGTTGGTTACACTGATATTAAGGCCAGCTTCCTGAACTTTTTTACGTAGTAGGCTGGCACCCATCGCACTGGAGCCCATACCGGCATCACAAGCGACGATAATATTGCGCACGTTGGCTAGATTGAATTCTGATTGGGCAAGTACGGTTGCTGGAGAGCCTTTAGACGAGGCTTTCATGCCTTTCATCTTGCTAGTTGCCTCAGCGAGATCGTCACCCTCTTCGTCTGTCACTTTCTGCGTTTTCATCAGCAGTGCAGCAACACAGAAAGACACGGATGTTGCAGCGATAACTGAAAGGATTACCCCGACAAATGACGCTTTAGGAGTCATCAGCAAGATTGCGAAGATAGAGCCCGGTGATGCTGGAGACACAATACCTGCATCGAATACTGTCAGGGTGAAGACACCCGCCATACCACCTGCGATAACCGCCAGGATAAGACGTGGGTTCATCAGGATGTATGGGAAGTAAATCTCGTGGATACCACCGAAGAAGTGGATGATTGATGCACCGCCCGCCGTTTGTTTCGCCGTACCGCGACCGAACACCATGTATGCCAAAAGAATGCCTAATCCTGGACCTGGGTTTGCTTCGATCAGGAAGAAGATTGACTGACCCATTTCATTGGCCTGCTGGATGCCCAGCGGCGAGAAGATACCGTGGTTAATGGCATTGTTGAGGAACAGGATCTTCGCTGGCTCGACAAAAATTGAGGTCAGAGGAAGCAGGCCTGCACTCACCAGCATGTTTACCCCACCAGCCAATGCTGATGACAGTACCTTCACGAATGGACCAATCATGTAGAAGGCAAGAATGGCACATAGCATACCAAGGATACCGGCAGAGAAGTTGTTCACCAACATCTCGAAACCGCTCTTCACTTTGCCGTCAACCCAGCGGTCGAAGCGCTTGATTGCCCAGCCGCCCAGTGGTCCCACCATCATCGCACCCATGAACATCGGGATATCGGTACCGACAATCACACCGATGGTTGTAATGGCACCCACTACGGCACCGCGTTCACCACCGACCAATTTACCACCGGTATAACCAATGAGTAGCGGCAGCAAGTAAGTGATCATAGGACCGACCAACTTAGCTAGTTCTTCGTTCGGAAACCAACCTGTTGGAATGAAAAGTGCTGTGATGAAGCCCCACGCAATGAATGCGCCAATGTTAGGCATCACCATGTTAGATAAGAAACGACCAAAATTTTGTATCTTGATCTTTGCATCTGGTGATATCATATCGATTCCCCGTCTGATGTTCAGTTATAGATTTTGTGTTAGGTACGGTTCGCCAAAACCGTCCAATTGCTTAGTACCCAATTAATCTAACACAGAATTTTTAAACCGATCTGATGACGGGTTTTTTGTGAGCCACATCCCCAAAGCAGCCCTCCATACAACTTTCTCCGTGATCTAAATTGCAAATCTGTAATGAAACTTTGCTACAAATCTCTAATTCCAATTTTGTCAATTACTATATAACGATCGATATCACAATTTAATGACGAACAACTATTGATCACTTAGTGATAAATGTCACACATTATGCATTTTCACACTATCAGCTAAAACCAATAAGAGATTTAGATCACACTTTATAGGCGAACAACAAGACACCTCAGCTTGCGATGCATGCCACCCTTACATTTTGTAACTCACTTTCAGTCATCAAAAAGCATAATCGATAGTTTGCTTGTCAACATAAACCCCTCTTTTGTTGCTAACCCCAAAGTAACATTTGAGTTAGCTGCCATCCCCTTATCAGTCAGGTATAATTTGACTCTTCACCAGGAGGGATGATGACGAATTACATTGCGCAGAAGCAATCACTGCCGCTCTATGTGCAAATTGCAGATTTTATTAAACAAGAAATTGAACGCGGTAACTTCAAGCCGGGTTCGATATTGCCTTCAGAAAAGCAACTGGTGGAAGATTTCAACGTCAGCCGCGTAACTGTCCGTAAAGCGATTCAGATACTGAATGATGAGGGGTTGACATACAGCGAAAAAGGTAAAGGAACTTTTATTGCCCAGCAGAAATTGAAGCACAGCTTTGTCAATGTCGTGGGCTTAACTGAAGAGAGCCAAATAGGTGGTCAAAAAGTCAGTAATAAAGTGATTGATTTCGCAGTTATTGAGGCGCCACCTGCGGTTGCTCAGAAGCTACAAATAGCCGAGAACTCACCCGTCTATTGCTGCTCACGTCAAAGACTGTTAGATAATCGCGTTGCTTCATTCGAAACCTTTTATATTCCGGTCAGCTATCTACCAGAGATGACTGAAAAAGATATGGCTGGCTCGAAGTTCGCTTACCTAGATGCCAAAGGTTATAGCATTGGCCAAATCACCCAGAAGCTAAAGCCAGCTTTACCGGAAAAACGTATTCAAGGATATTTCGACATTGACCCTTTGACACCTATCTTGATCAACGAATCGCTTTCATACCTCAAAGACGGCCAGATCTTTGAGCTTTCAACGGTTTATTTCAAAACTAGCGAGTACGACTTTGAGCTTGTTGCTTATAACGAGTAATTTCGATAACCAATAGACAGGCCAATGAATAAAGGAAAGGCGCCCCGAAAGATGGAAGGGGCGCCCAAAACGTTACCCCCAACACGGATAACGTTTTATTAGGATAGAAAGACTCGGAAAAGTCTTAGTATAGAGAAATAGCAGACATTTCAGATACTTTTACTTCAGCTGCACCGTCGAAGGCTATGTTATGGCTCCGGTTCGGGATAAAGAACCGTGATGTCATCACTTCTTCCCCACCATTGATGAAAATCTCAATCACTGAGTTATCGATGAAGATTTCTAGCTGCTGCAAACTGCTCAACGTCACTCTCCGCCCAGAACCAAAACGCTTCATATCATCGGTTTCGACTGTCTGGCTGCGGTCAAGCAACAAGCTTCCGTCTTGATAAGTCAGCATGAGTTTGTGTTCAACGCCTTCAAAAAGGGTAAAGCTAAATGTCTGGTCATCGATATCATCGACAATAATGTGAGATTGACTGAGATTACCGTCAATGTCATAGCAACCTGGCCGCTCCAATGTCACCAAAGGCTGTTTGAGTTGTTCAAACTCCGCCAATGGGCGCTGTACCAATTTGCTTCCGACCATTACCAACTCACGCGGCATGGAAAGCATGAACTTCCAACCCAGTAGCTCCGTCGGAGTGCTCAATGAGCCATTACCGCACCAAGCGAGCATAATATTTCGCTCGCTATCAGTGAAAGTCTGAGGCGCATAGAAATCGAATCCTTTATCGAGTTCAATCACCTGCTCGGCATGCATTTCACCTTTCTGGTACTGGCCAATCAACAACTGAGAACTGAAGATATTGTTGTAACGCTCTGCCTGCGGCTTCAAGCCCATTGGTGAGAGGATAAACAAATCTTTGCCGTTGGAATGGCTGATATCCGGGCACTCATGCATGTATACAGCGGCTTGCAGTGAAAGATCCGACACTCCGCCATAACTGACTTCACCCACCAGTTCAGCTTGAGTCAGCGATGTCATCTTATACAGTAGTGTCGCACCGGTTTCATCTTCACGCTGGGCGCCCACCACGAACATCAGTTCACCCTCATCATTGATAAATGGGCTTGGATCGCGGAAGTTACCGGTATACCCAGCAGGGGCTTCAGGCACAATATTCCATCTATCAAGTAGCTTCCCATCGGTTGAGTACTTGGCGACATTCTGGTTCTGTGAGAATGTCTCACCATCCTCATTCATCACATTGCCACTGTAGAAGCAGTAGATATAGCCATCGATACAAATTGCGCCGCCAGAATAGATACCATGCGTTTCAAACTCAGTTTCTGGCGCCAGTACATCCCCTTCCTCAAAATGGATAAAGTCTCTGGTGATCAGATACTTCCAGTGCTTCATGCCATGGAAGGGACCAAATGGAAACCACTGGTAAAACAGGTGGTACTTTTCGCCATCAAAGACCATGCCATTTGGGTCATTCAAGTGACCCGTTTTAGGTGCAATGTGGTAAGCAGGAAGATAATCCGTATCCTGCGCCAGCATTTGTTGGCGAAGGCTTTCTAGTTCTCCGGGTTTGGCTGTCCCTAACGCTCGAAATCGATTCGACTTATCAATCATCACGCTGTTTCCACATTACTGTCTGTTACCGGCTTCTTTGTTGAAGGCTTATGTCTAAGAGATTTGCTTTCAACATCCGCAGGGTAATCTTCCAGCATTTTCTTCGGAATTCCCCACAAGCAAACGGCAATGAAGGCAACCACAGAAGTAATGATCATCAGCGCTGCATAAGATACGAATTGGTGCATTTCATAGGTGTAGAACAAGATGCCCGGCAGCATACTGATACCGTTACCCTGTGCAGCCAATTCCAGAAGTGCCGCAGCCATACCACCGAAACCACCGACTATCGAAGCCACTACGAAAGGACGAATACCGAAGCGAAGGTTCATACCGAAAATAGCCGGTTCTGTAATACCCAAATAAACCGTGGCACCCGCAGGAATACCCGCCGCACGGAGTTTTTTGTTGCGTGAACGATAAGCTAGAGCTAGAGCCGCCGCACCTTGCGCCGCCATTGAAGGCATACCGAGCGCAATAATTGGGTTCATTCCGGTCTGGCTAACCAGCATGACTTCAAACATGGTAATGATGTGGTGCATACCCGTGACCACAATCGCTTGCAGGAACAAGCCGTAAATAAAGCCACCAATGCCAAATGGAATATCAGCAAGTCCCGTCAATACAAAACCAATGCCCTGCTCCACGACCTGAAGTGCAGGACCGAGTACACTCAATGCCAGGAACAGAGTGATAGACACTGATAAGATAGGAACAAGGATCAGTTGTAAAACATCCGGAACTACCTTGTTCAGGCGCTTCTCAATTTTCGCCCCCATCAAACCAACAACCAGCGATGGCAGCACAGAGCCTTGATATCCCTGCCACGCAATAACATCAAATAGCAAGATGGCACTAACATCTGGATTTAGAGCTACTTCCCAAGCATTCGGGAAAGCCGGAGAAATCAACATCAAGCCCAGCAGGATACCCAAAGATGGCGAACCGCCAGCAACTCGGTATGCCGACCAACAGACCAAAGCCGGTAAGAACACAAAGGCGGTTTCAGTCACTGCTGCCAAAAATGCGGTCAGAGGCTGAGGTACGCTCTCTGGCGTCAAGCCCATCATTGCCAAAATGGCAGGGTTAAGCAGCACTGACTTCAAACCAAGACCAACACCGGTAGCGATGATGGCAGGTAAAAGTGGAACAAAAACGTCGGAGAAAAAACGCATCGCACGCTTGTGTGCCGGCTCTCGCTGAATCGCTTCCTGTTTGACTTCGCTAGCCGTTTTTGCTGCAAGACCTTTGTCGGCCAACTGGTCATAGACTTTATTGACGATACCCGTGCCGAAAATGACCTGATACTGACCCGATGTGAAGAACTGCCCCTTCACCAAATCAATATCAGAAATTTTCTTGTCATCGATAAGATCTTTATTTTTAACGATGATCCGTAGTCGTGTCGCACAATGGGCAATCGACTCGATGTTGTCTTCGCCGATCACCTGAATAAGCTGATCAGCAATCTTGCTGTAGTTTGCCATAATCAATCCCAACCTGTATTAAACATGTATACAATAATACAGGTATAATACATGGTGAATTCATTTCGTATATTTAGTCTATGTAACGTGCTGCAACTCACACCTTTTTCCCTCTCCCATCCCTATCAACGTTTTTTAAGCAAAAAAAAGACCGGCCTTGGCCGGTCTTTTATCATGCTTGAACGCCTATCAGTATCGGTATTCCCAGGTCACAAAACCAAAGTAGCCGTCGTATTTCTGATTGACATCCCCCATATTGGCCGTTTCGCCATTAAACAGGTAGTCGTCCTCAGAGAAGTTCTCGTATCGCATATCAACGCGAATAGTCTGGTTCTCATTTAGACGATAGTCGCCTTTCAGCTCAACACGGTGTCCTTTAGAACTGTTGTTCGGGTAACGGTAACCAGAACCTGTGGTATCCGTTCGTCCCCGACCGTAGTGGTAACTGTAGTCCAGCGCGATATCCAACTTCTTGGAGAACAGGTTATCACGACTCAAACCAATACCGACCGTTGTAATGTCATCCTCAATCGAGGTCGAGTATCGACCCCAGTCAGGCTCATTACTATTGGCGTGCTGCTGCTCGGAACGAATAGACTGCTGGTTATAATAGGCATAGCCCGTGGTATCGTTTTCTAGATAGACATTGATACCCAAATCATACCCGTAGTCCTGCCCCTCACTCATACCAACATCCGGGGTCGGGTATTGCTCGTCGGCATACCAGGCCTCAGCTGTTAGCTGAACGTTTTCGCTAACGTCATAATTGGCATCACCGCGAAGTTCGATGCGATCGCGATCCGCCAGATAGTATTGGCGCAGATTCACATCTGTACTGCTCGAGTTGTGCCAATCAGAGCCGTCCCGTGTCTGGTAGGACAGCTTAGCACCGGCACTCCAGTCGGCGTCAGGGCGATAGCGAGCGCTCAGGTACACCGTATGGTCTTCGGTTCTCTCACGATCGGCATATTCGCGCTTATCATACCGGTAGTCGTAACCAGCACTCATGCGCAACGAGCGGCTGAAGCGATGATCAACAGCAGTGCCCAGGCGGCTTTGGGTACGGTCATACTCGGTCCGGGTCACCCCCACCAACGCATCAAGATCAGAGCGATCATCGCGATCACGATAATCTGCCGTCACTTTCAGGCTGGTTTTGCGGGTCAACCGGTTGAGGTAGTTAGCATCCACCTGCCACGTATTCACATGACCCTTGAAGTTGCTCTTCCTGTTATGAGCATCCGGGAAGGCATCCAGACCACCATCAGAGGTGGCCTGAGACCACATGATACGGCTGTTAAGGCTCTGCCTGTCCCAGCGGTAGTTGCCTGACAATGCCAGCTGATGAAACTCATTATCCGGCTCCAGCGAGAACTGGTTCACGTAGGGATCGCTACTCGGCCCGTAATACAGTGCCGTATAGTCATTCCTGAAGATCGAGGTACGGTAGGCGAAATCCACCATCCAGCGCTCTTCCAAATAGCTCAGTCCAGCACTTGCATTCAACGTCTCATGCTCAATCGGCTTTTGCATATAACCCGGCACACTACCCACACCTGGGACCGTAGAGGTATAGAAGGATTTCGTCCCTTCTTTCTTCTCAAAGGTCATATCGGCATAGGGGCGCCAAGGCGTATGCGGTGTATATTTCACACCCAAATCGAGTTTCTTGCGCGTCACTGACTTATCGAATGCTTTCAAGTCACCCGATGTCTGAACATTGCTGCTACCGCTGTAGGCACTCAGGCTTGAGTTGTTCCAGTAGTACGGCGTTTCACTGTAACTACCCCGTACCCTTAGCCCGTCGTAATGGCCGATCTCGCCCTTCAAGAGAAAGCGGTCAAAGCCCAAGTCCTCAACCTTTACCTTCTGGTAGAAGCCATCATCATCATGCCGCTCAAGATCAGCATTGAAACTGCCGACCATGCCTTCACCGGTATTTGCCGGCACCCAGTTGTTAAACCGGGTTGAACCGCCATTGTCGCTATAACCAGCGCCAAAGCCGACGGTTCCAGTCCACTCGCCATCACTACTGCAATCACTGCAACGCCAACGGCTGGTATCAGCCTCGCCGGCATTCTGCAGAGCATAGTCTCCCTGCGCCAGCGCAGGGAAAGCCAATGCTGCAGTTATTGATAACCATAATGGAGATAATTTCATGACACTCTCCTTAGTATCTCAATGCGCTTCCACGAGGGTGGTTGGAGCCGTGGACCTGGTTATGACAGTTCATACAGCTTCCGCCCCGCACTCGCAGATCATTCTCTGGGATATCAACATTGGCGTGAGGCACCTTGTGACAATCCTGACACAACTGAGGAAGGCGCTTGTCCAGCATTCCGCTGTTGATCGAACCATGCGGGTTGTGACACAAGGTACAGTCTTCCGTCACCGGCTCATGCTCCCACAAGAACGGACCACGCTTTTCGGCATGGCAGTCATAGCAGGTTTCGTTGATCGACGAGAAGTTCAGGCTGTACTCATTCACCGTCTGGTGCGGATCGTGACAGCTCGAACACTGCATATCACCGTTTAGGATCGGGTGGCTGGTGCGTTTGTGGAGATCCGATTTTGTTTTCGAGTGACACGAGGTACAGGTTTCAACCTGTAGCTTCGGCGTCATCATAGGATCATCCTTCTGGTGAACCTTATGACAGCTCGAACAAGACAGATCTTCAAACGCGTGCTCGCTGCTGTGCCAGGCCGATCGGCTTGAATCGGTATGACACGACAGACACACGCTGTTCTGCTTCTCCGGTGACACTGGTGAATTCGGGCCGAATGTGATCATCGGCTCGCGCATCTGACCCCGGCGAGGGTTTCGAGGGTGGTTGTCAGCCGGACCATGACAAGCTTCACATTGCTTGTCGCTCATCGGCCCATGCTTGTTGGCCGCCATTCCGTGAATGTTGTCAAAAATTCCAGTCGCAGGTTTTTCAGACTGATCGTCATGACAACGCATACAGCCATCAGCCCCCTGGCGGGAATATTTGCCATCACTGAACTTCTGATCCAACACCGCCTCGATCTCTTCACGAGGATCAACATCTGCGGCATGCACCGACGCAACCATGCCCACCAACGCAAGCATCACCGCTACGAGCCACCGCTGAATTGTTGTATTCATTAGAGTTTCCTATTTTCCAACAGTTATCCGGGGGCATGCCCCCGGATAAGCTCACTTAACGGTAGTCGTAGATGTTATGGACACGATCAACGCCGGCTTCCTGACCAACCGCGTGACACGATGCACACTGCTCAGTACCGGTAGCTTCTTCGGCGGTATCTGCCGCAAACACCGCGCCATTACGCAGCATGTGGCTGATAGCTTGATCACCGGCAGCAGGGCTGCTGGTGTTTACCTTGCCCAATGCAGACTCCAAGTGACAGCTACCACAAGTCACCAAGGCCGGGCTGAAGTACTTCGCTTCGCCACCAACATTGATCGCCGATGGACGGGCGTTCTGTTGATTTGGCAGGTTATACTGCTCAGCGGTGTGACACGACTCACAGTTGTTCAGGGCGCCAGGGAAGTCAGAACCGCCTTCGCGTTTCGAACCAAAGGCATGGAACGAGTGAACATGGTATTTCAGATCGCCAGGGATCCCATCGTACCAAGAGACACGCTCCGCATTGTGACAGCTTGCACATTGGTACAGCTCCGTCGCAGCATGGCTTTCCAAGTGGATGGTGAAGCCTTCGTGACAGGTCGAACACAGTTCCTTTTCAGCGCCAAAGACAAACTGGTGATTGTCGCTAAAACCACTCTGGTCAAACGATGCTGTCGTGGTATTGGCTGCAATCAGGCCGCGGTTATTGATGTTTTCAAAATCAGTAAACGAAGCACATTCTTTCAGCTCACCACTACGGCGATCGGCACACAGCGGCATCTCTGCAACCGATACGGTCAAGATAGAACCGGCTTCAGGCTGCTTGTCGTCTTCACCGAAAGTTTTGCTACAGCTAAACCACCCATTGCCTTCCGCGGTACACGCATCGCTGGCGAGGTTAATGGTATTTGCCGCAACAAAGTTCAGCGGTGACGAATAACCGATTTCTGCACCCTGACCATTATCCCAGTTGATCAGCAAGTAAGCCTTACCAGTCTTGATAAATGGAGTCAGTTCCGACATCGCTTCGATACCGCGACCATCTAGCATGACGCGAGCACGTACATGGTAGGTCGAAGCAGAGAAGCTGGCTTCTTCGATAGTAACATCGACCAAGTCGCGCGCCATCACCAGGTTGTCAAGGCGTCCCAGGTGGACACTGCGTGCACTGCGCGCGGCATCGGAACCATCGTCTTCATACGGCTTGTGACACCCGGTACAGGTAGGCCTATTCCAGTCCGTACCAAGACGACCTGGGTGGGCAGAACTACCGGCTTGGCTGCCTTCAGCAGAAGAATCACGGTACAGGTGACAGGTTTCACAAGTCTGCTGGCTCGGATGCTCGAACCAGTTGTTGGCATCCGGTGTTTTCTCCGACACGTCGTTGTGGCAGGTGGTACAGTTGCGCGCATCCTGTGGGAACGGGCTGCCAACGACAACAGGGTTGCCTTCTTCGTCTACGACCGGCTCTTTATCGCTACCAACCTGGAAGATGTTACCGTGTTTCTGGTGCACAATCGCCGACAATGGGCGACGGCTAGGCGCGGCACCCGGGTTACTGTCGTTGTGACAAGCAGCACAAACCGCGAAATTGTTATCAATCGCACGATAGCCTGACGAGTGATAAAGAGGTTCACCCATGTGGCAGCTTTCACAGTTTTCATATTCGATAATGTTTCTCGACACCGTTTCCACTGCCGCGGATGGGTCAGGTACCCACTCATGGACATGGGTAAAGCCATAGCCCTGCTCGCCGTAGGCCATCACGATGCGGTGCAGCTTGTCGGCATCCCAGGCAATAAAGCCTTCGTTATCAGCAGAGTCCGGGATATGCGGATCAACCACTTTGAGGATATCCGGAATAGCAAAGGTGTAAGAATACCCCCCATCCTTTTGTTCCAGCACCCCATCAGTAACCCGCTCCATACCGGCTTTACTGTTGGAGCTACTAGAGTGGTGGAAGCTCTTCCAGTAACTGTTGCCATCGCGCTCACCACCACTGCGCTGAGGCATCGCCTTCATTACCGCAATTCTGAAGTCTTTATTCAAATCGAACTGGTACGGCTGGCCAAACCCGTCATTGACGGTAAAGTCGACCACCAGTTTCGTCTCACCGGTTTCTAGAGTCTTCAGCTTCGGTGTGCTGACATTGACCGTGAAGTCACCTTGTATCGGTGGCGGCGTATTTTGATCTTTTTTGTCTGTATTACATGCTGCAAGCAAGCCACATAGCAATACAACCCACATTGCTTTTAGTATCTTCATCTTCTGTTCCTTGATGAGGATTTATTCTTATTGGACTAAATGGGCACTAATATCTCTATCCAAGCAGCAATGGTACCGACCTCATTACGACATCCGATGAACAATCCAACCGCAAGAACCTAAGCGAAAACATAATCAACAACGTGCATATCAATAATCAACAAAGTAAGCCTAAAAATAAAAGATTACCTATATGCAAAATGTATCAATGGCTATTCATAGATACCTTGCAGATGAAACATTCTAATATCAAGTTCGAAAATTTGATCTTTGTCTCATTCGCCACCGCTTTTATAAATATAAATCAGCGCCCCTGAATAATTTATTTTTTTAACTGTTCACTATAACGACCACCCTCCCCTAACAGCTTAAAAATAATATGTCAAGCACGGAGTTAGTGACCTTCAACCCAAAGGTACACATTTCCCGTGCAACAACCTTAAGGGTTATAAAACAGCAAGTTACATAGCAAAGGTCATAAACCAGCATCTGGTATATATGTTATTTATCAATAAGATAGAGCAGATCTTGTATTTCACAAATCTGTCATATCGTATGTTGATATATATCCAAAACATATAAAACAGATAAATTATTAGCACTTAAATGCTCGTGATAATAATCAGCCAAAATGCAAACTAACCCTTAATGATTATTTACAATTTATCATAACCACACTTTTCCTGTTAGAATATAATAAATTTGAAAATAATTGTTGCTGCGGAGTTTGCTTGTATGTCGTTTTTAACAAAAACAAAAAAAACAGCTTTATTAATTGCTCTATCTTCTAGTTTCATTGCATTTAACGCCCACGCTCTTTCAGATGAACTGATCCAGAGCTGTGAGTCTTGCCACGGCCCTGCAGGGGTCAGTACTCAAACTGATATTCCAACGATTGCCGGTATCCCTGAGTGGAACCTGAGCGATCAAATGATGCAGTATTTAGATGGCAGACCAGCCAAAACGGTTAACTATGTTCATGGCGATACCAGCAAGACAGATGACATGGCTACCATTGTTGAATCACTTAGCGAAGATCAGATTGAAGCTCTAGCCGCTCATTATGCCGAACTACCTTTTGTCCGCGCTCAGCAGCCTTTCGATGCCGATCTAGCAGCTATGGGTAAAGAGCTTCACGACAAGAGCTGTGCTCGCTGCCACGCTGACGGCGGAAGTGACCCATTTGATGAAGCCTCTATTCTTGCGGGCCAGAAAAAAGGCTACCTATTGGCTAGTATGATGGAATACAAAAATGGCCAGCGCGATGCTGACAAGAGCATGGTTGACGCTATCAAGGCCATGAGCGATGACGACATCAAAGCTGTAGTTGAATACTACGCTAGCTACCAATAATAGAGGGAAGCACCTTGAGTAACCCTCAACAAAAAAAGGGCTTATGGAGTAAGCCCAGCAAAAAATGGCTACTGGGTATTCCGCTTGGTGGCATCCTAGCTTTTATTTTGGGAGCCTTTGCTTTAGGTGGTTTCCACTACGGCATGACCTACACCAATAACAATGATTTCTGTTATGGCTGTCATGTTGGCATGGATACTATCGTTGAAGAGTATGAAGCGTCACCACACTTTACCAATACCAAAGGGGTGGTAGCTGCGACCTGTAGCGACTGTCACGTTCCTCAGGAGTTTTTCCCGAAAATGGCACTCAAAATTGGTGCTAGTGTCGACATCATTCATATGATCACCGGAAAAATTAACCTTGAGAACTTTGAATCGGAGCACCGCCCTCGCCTTGCCGAGAAGGTCACTCACGAGTTCAAGGAAAATGACTCTAAACAGTGCCGCTATTGTCATGATGTGACGCAAATGGACTTTGAAAATCAATCTCGCAACGCGTCACGACGCCACCAGACAATGGAAGCACGTGGCCTGACATGTATTGATTGTCACGCAGGTATTGCCCACAAGCTACCAGAATAAAAATAATAACGCCTCTGAGGAAACTCAGAGGTGTTTTCTTTCAACTCTCATCATCCTGCACCAATACACCACGGCGTATCTGATCTAGCTCTATGGATTCAAACAAGGCTTGGAAATTACCTTCACCAAAACCTTCGTTGCCTTTACGCTGAATGATTTCGAAGAACACTGGGCCAATTACTGTATCAGTAAAGATTTGCAATAAAGTACCCGTTTCATCGCCGTCTATCAGTATCTTCAGCTGATTGAGCTTGGCGACATCTTCATGGTGACCGGGCAAGCGCTGGTTGATCCCCTCATAATAGGTATCGGGCGTATCCATGAATATTAATCCGCCCGCCTTCAGTTTTGATACGGTTGCAAAGATATCATCGGTACTCATAGCAATATGCTGGATCCCTTCACCATTATATTGGTCCAGGTATTCTGCTATCTGGGATTTATCATCACGGGATTCATTGATCGGGATCCGGATTTTTCCGCACGGGGCGGTCATCGCTCGCGACAGCAGGCCTGTCATTTTGCCCTTTATATCAAAATGTCTAATTTCTCGAAAATTGGCAATACGCTCGTAAAAACTTGCCCATAAATCCATGTTTCCCTGTTTGACATTATGGGTAAGGTGGTCAATCACAAGCAGACCGGCATCTCGCTCTTGCATTCGAGCTTGGTAGTCAGGATAAAAATCAAAATCTATATCATAGATGTTGCTCTCGCCGTATCGGTCTACCAAATAGATCAACGATTCGCCAATTCCATAGACAGCCGGAATATTCAACTCCATCGGGCCAGCCTGCGGGGGACATGCGGTTGCGCCTTTTGCTACAGCGTAGGCCAACGCTTTGACAGAGTCGGCAACCCGAAATGCCATCGCATTGACGCTCGCACCGTGAACCCCAGCAAAGCCTGCGGCTTGCGAGTGTCGTTCCCCATTGACGATAAAATTGATATCACCTTGGCGGTATAGCCAGACAGATTTGTGCTTGTGCTTGGCCACTTCGGCAAAACCCATATCATGAAAAAGTTGTTTTAGGTTTGCGATCCCTTCGGGGGTTGGGGCGGTATATTCCACAAACTCAAAGCCATCTGTCCCTAGTGGGTTCTCAATCATCTTCATCATCCTTATCTGCTTAAAATCAATGCGGTCAATGACCTTATCTAAAGAATTAGCAGCTCTCTAAATGGATGAGAAATTCGTGCTGCAAACCATGTTGCAAAACTGTAAAATGACTTTGTAAACCCAACTTGCCAACCACATCTTTACCTAGACGCGAGCTTGCCGTCTCAGTTTTTGTTTTGTTCTGATTTGCCAGTGAGACTTTGCTTGTCTCATCACCAAAGAGGAAATTTAACACTACAGTTATTACTGAAGGAGGGTATGTGTTATGACAGTGACAAAGCGGGATCAGCTCAAGCTACCGAAACGAAAGAAACCAGCGGTACAACTCTCTCCTGAAGTAGAAATTTACCTACCTACTTACCACTTTCTCGTCAATGAGTTCGAACATGCCAGAAAGCATGAGCTGGGTATTATCCGTGATGATCACGAAGAGTTTATTCATCAATACCGCGTTGCGCTGAGAAGAAGCCGTGCGCTGATCAGCCTACTGAAGCCGCTGTTCCACCGCCAGGAGAAGGACATACTAAAAGAAAACTTGAAACAGCTGATGCAGCACACCAACTTGATGCGAGACCTGGATGTGTTCTTGTTGAACATGGAGCAGTACTTTTCGCTGCTTGATCATCAGCACCACAAAGGGTTGACTCGCTTCTTTGATGATCTCCAGTCACAACGAACAAAGTCGCTCAAATACCTAAAAGATTGGCTAAAGTCAGGAACATACGAATCATCGTGCAAGCAAGTACTGGCCCAGCTAGATAGGATGCGGGCCAATCCGACCGTTGAAGGCCAACTAGGAAGCAAAGCGACAGCACATAGCTTTCTCTGGCACCAATTCAAGCAGATCGAAAGCCAGTGCCATAACATTGATGCCAACAGCAATGATGCCATCATTCATCAACTCCGTATCGACTGTAAAAAATTCCGCTATTTACTGGAATATTTTTCCCCGCTTTTATCAACGATTAATATCGAACAACAAGTTGCCCAACTGAAAGTGCTGCAGGATCAACTCGGCAACTTTAATGACTCTTCTGTCCAACTGGCTTTTTTCAATCGCTACCTCACCGAGCAAAAACAAAAAAGTGGTCGTTACAAAGCCATTGAGGAGCTCATTGATATTTATGGCAGTTACCATACTCAGGCCAAGCAATCTACGGTCGATCAACTCATTCAGTTCAGACAACCCAAAAGCCTTGATCTCTACTACACCCTTTACCAAGAGCCATCCGTTTAGTTCTTAGATGAGTGTGCTAGCCCACATGGTGAACCTATGAGCTACCACAAATTGAATTTACATGGGCAAACTGCCTATCGTCCAAGCGCCCTGACGATGTCTTTTTCTATCGCCTCCGGCGTTTTCGTTGGCGCATAGCGCTTCACGGGCTTGCCGTCACGACCGATCAAAAACTTAGTAAAATTCCATTTTATCTTCTTGCCCATCAAGCCCGGTAAGGCACTGGTAAGGTATTTGAACACCTCGTGGCTGTCAGGCCCATTCACATCTACCTTTTCGAACATCGGAAAGCTGACCCCATAGTTGAGCTGGCATACTTGCTCTATCTCAGTATTCGCTCCTGGCTCCTGTCCACCAAACTGGTTGCACGGAAAACCAAGGATCACTAAGCCTTTTTCCTGGTATTTATCAAATAACTCCTGCAAACCCTTGTACTGTGGC